>CAUBTS010000007.1 GCA_958438955.1 uncultured Collinsella sp. | reverse complement strand
GAGTTTTTTGGTCCTAGCTGTTACAGATTGAGACGAACAGGATTGCTCTTTCCGAAGAATCTAAATCTGTAACACGTAGCCCGCTTTTGACCGTCTACCTGTTACAAATCGAGACAAACGGAGTAGGACCTAACCCCGTATGTCCCTAACAGTCGAGCGTTCGACCAGCGTGCTCGGCACATGAATCGCCTCGATAGACGAGCTCTCTCCAATCGCCGCCTCAAACGCAAGCTTACCGACACCGCGCAAATCAAATCGCAGCGTCGTCAGCCGATTGTGAGGAACAAGTCCCTCGAGTGCGTCGTCGATACCAACCACGCTCACGTCGTCGGGCACGGACAGGCCCGCGTTCTCGAGCGCGGCGATAACGCCCAGCGCCATCTGGTCATTTGCCGCAAGCACGGCAGTCGGCGTCTGCGACCCGCCGGCAAGCACCTCGGCCGCAATCCGCTCGCCCATGGCGTACCCACTGTCCGCACTCCAATCGCCACGCAGCATCGGAGCGGCATCGACATGAGCACGACCCAGCGTATCGCGCCAACCGGCCTCACGAAAACGCGAGGAAATCGAGTTTTCCGGACCCGCCACAAACCGCATATTCGAGTGACCATGTTCCAGCAGATAATTGGTCAACAGCTCGCACGAACCATACTGGTCGGAGTCGATCGTCGTGCAGCGCGGATGCGCATACATGGACAGGATGACCGTTCGCACTCCCGGCTGGGGAACAAACTCCTCAAAATCGGGAGCCATGCGGTTCATGTTGAGAATCATACCGTCGACGGGTCGCTCGACCATGCGGCGCGAGGCATCGGCAAGTGCATAGGGCTTGTCGCCGCCCATCTCGATCATAGTGACGGCAAAATCGTGCTCGCGCGCCGCTTGCATGATACCCTCGAGCGTCGCCAGGTTACCGACACGTGTGATGTTGTACATGCACAGGCCAATAGAACGATACGACCCGCCGCGCAACGCCGCTCCAGCAAAATTGGGACGAAAGCCCAGCTCTTCCATGGCGGCCAGCACACGCTTGCGCGTCTTTTCCGTCACGTTGGGCATACCGTTGACCACGCGAGACACAGTCTGGCGGCTCACGCCAGCGAGCGCCGCAACCTCTGCCGCGCTCGCCGAACGACCATTCCTTGTCTGCTGATCCATGCCTTCCACGCTAACCTGCTTCCCAACTATTCCCCGCGCCCATGGCGCATCGTACATACATTGATAACGTGCTCATGATACCCGAGCCATATACCACAACATGAAAACTTCTGTCAATCAAAACCGCTTACCGAACAAATACAACCGTTCGCGGCTGTTTGAAGTTGTTTTGTTTCTATACATCCCAGCCGGATGTTAACGTGCTCATTGTCAAATGTTCACGTGCTCATTTTGGTTCTAATCATTTTAAGATAGTGTTTATCGGGCTTTTTCACCGCTGAACGCTAACCAGGGAGCCTCCTGAGCGCAAACGCACAATATCGAACAGCGAGACGAGAGGGTGTATGCATATGTCTTTGCTAAACCGCGTACAGCAGCTGCCGAAGGGCTTTGTTTGGGGCGCCGCAACCGCCGCGTACCAAACGGAAGGTTCCACGAAGGTGGCAGGCAAGGGTAAGACCATGTGGGACGATTACCTTGTCGCCCAGGGTCGCTTTTTGCCCGACCCGGCCAGTGATTTCTACAACCGCTACGAGGAGGATATCCGCCTTTCTGCCGAGCATGGACTCAACGCCATTCGTGTGTCCATCGCCTGGACCCGCATCTTCCCCAACGGCGACGATGCCGAACCCCTCGCCGAGGGCGTTAAGCACTACCACGAGCTGTTCGCCTGCTGCAAAAAGTATGGCGTCGAGCCCTATGTGTCCCTGCATCACTTTGACTCCCCCGCCGCCCTGTTCAACCAGGGCGACTGGCTCAACCGCAAGACCGTCGACGCCTATGTGCGCTATGCCGAGTTCTGCTTCCGCGAGTTCCGCGAGGTCAAGAATTGGTTCACCATCAACGAGCTCATCAGCCTCTCGCACTCCCAATACATCCAAGGCAACTTCCCGCCCAACCATCACTTTGATGTGACGAGCGGCATCCAGAGCCAGCACAACGAGCTCGTTGCCCACGCCCGCGCCGTCAACCTGTATAAGGATCTTGACGAGACCGAGCACCTGGGCGGACGCATTGGCATGGTCAACGTCCTGACGCCGGCATATCCTGCCACCGACTCGCCCGCCGACCAGCACGCCGCCGACCTGTACAACGCCTTCTACACCGACTTCATCATGGACGGCGCCTTCCTGGGTCACTACTCCGCGCGCACTCTCTCACTCATCAACGAGATTCTGCGTGCCAACAACGCCACACTTACGGTTGAGGACAGCGACATGGAGGAGCTCGCCAAGGCGGCGCCCCGCAACGATATGTTCGGCCTCAACTACTATCAGTCGGCGTTTATCGCCGCCTACGATGGCGAGTCCACCAACAGCTTTAACGGCACCGGAGACAAGGGCACCTCGTGCTTTAAGTTTAAGGGCGTCGGGCAGCAGGTCGATATGCCGGGTATCCCCACCACCGACTGGGATTGGCTCATCTACCCGCAAGGCCTCTACGACACGCTCAAGCACATCAGCGCCACCTATCCCAACCTCCCCGTCATCTATATCACCGAAAACGGCCTGGGCCACAAGGACCCCGAGCCCGACGCAAACGGCATCGTCGCCGATCCCGAGCGCATCGACTTTGTCGACCAGCACATGGAGAAGGTGCTCCGGGCGCGCGCCGAGGGCGTCGACGTCCAGGGCTACTTTATCTGGAGCCTGCAGGACCAGTTCTCGTGGGCCAACGGCTATAACAAGCGCTACGGCCTGTTCTACATCGACTTCGACACGCAAAAACGCTACATCAAGCAGTCGGCACTCTGGTACAAGGAGCTCGCCGACACTATGGCGGACGCGCAGTAGCGCATCGCCTCGCTTTCCCCCGAGAAGGGAGCGGCCCTATGCGATACAAACCCAGCCGCTCCCCTCTCTCCCCCTGGGACCGACCCCGCCTGCACCCGGGCTTTTAGCAAGCGGGAGACCATATAGGTTTTCAACGTCCATGCCATTAAGATTTCATGCAAAGAGGAGCGTGAACTATGGAATCGATCGTTAAGTTCTTGGAGAAAGGTCAGCCGTACTTCGACAAGGTCTCTAAGAACATCTACCTTCAGGCCATTAAAGACGGCTTTTTGGCAGCAATGCCCATCATCCTGTCTTCTTCTGTCTTCCTGCTTATTTCAACCCTGCCGGGCGTTGTCGCCACGGTCGGCGGCTTTACGCTGCCCGACTGGTGGAACGTCGACGTCGTGAACTTCTGCAACAAGGTTTACAACTTCACGATGGGCGTCGTGGGCATCATGGTCGCCGGCACCACCGCAAGCGCGCTGACCGGCTCCAAGAACCGCCGCATGCCTGCCGGCAAGGCCATCAACGCCACGAGCACCATGGTCGCCGCCATGTGCGCTATGCTCATCTTGGCCGTTACCCAGACGAGTGCCAAGATCGACGGCGCCGATGTCTCGGTGTTCTTTACCGACAACATGGGCACCAAGGGCCTGCTGAGCTCCTTTGTCGCCGCATTTGCCACGGTCAACATCTATGCCTTCTGCATTAAGCGAGACATCACCATCAAGCTGCCCAAAGAAGTCCCCGGCGCCATCGCCCAGAACTTCCGCGACATCTTCGCCTTCAGCTTCTCCATCCTGTTTGTCGCCGTCATCGACGTTATCTGCCGCACCTGCTTGGCCGTCCCGTTTGCCAACGTCATCTCCACGCTGGTGAGCCCGCTGTTCGCCGCTGCCGATTCCTACGCCGGCCTCGCCCTCATCTGGTTCATGATCCCGCTGTTCTGGTTCATGGGCATCCACGGCCCCTCGGTCGTTAAGCCTGCCCTCAACGCCGCGCTGTTTGGCAACATCACCACCAACCTCGCCACGCTGCAGGCCGGCGGTCACCCCGCCCTCGCCCTGACCGAGAACTTCGGTAACTACATCGGCGAACTCGGCGGCACCGGCGCCACGTTCATTGTCCCGATCATCTTCCTGCTCTTTATGCGCTCCAAGCAGCTCAAGGCCGTCGGCAAAGCCTCTGTCGTACCCGTGATGTTCGCCGTCAACGAACCGCTGCTGTTCGCCGCGCCCATCATCCTCAACCCGTACTTCCTGATCCCGTTCCTGTTTGCCCCCGTGGCCAACGTCCTCATTGGTAAGTTCTTCATCGACTTTTTGGGCATGAACGGCTTTATCTATGCCATGCCGTGGGCACTCCCCGGACCGATCGGCACCTTCATCGACACCAACTTCCAGCCGATCTCTCTGGTCCTGGCTGTCGTCCTGCTGGTCGTTGACTTCTTGATCTACTACCCGTTCTGCAAGGCCTACGACAACGTCCTGTGCAAGCAGGAGGCCGAGACCCTGGCCGAAGAAGAGGCCGAGGAGACCAAGGCCGTCAAGACCGCTGCCGCCCCCGCCGTTGAGGCTCCTGTTGTCGAGACCGCTTCTGCCACCGAGGCCTCCGCAGCTCCGTCCGCCCTTAAGGGCAAGGATCTGAGGGTTCTGGTTCTGTGCGCTGGCGCCGGCACCTCTGCACTGCTCGCCAACGCGCTTAAGGAAGGCGCCGACGAGCTGGGCATCGACATTACCGCCAACGCCGGTGCCTACGGCAGCCACTACGCCATCATGGACCAGTACAACGTCATCGTCCTGGCTCCGCAGGTTCGCACCTATTACAACGAGATGAAGGCCGACACCGACCGCCTGGGCATCACGCTGCTGTCGCCCAAGGGCAAACAGTACATCGACCTCACTAAGGATCCCAAGGGTGCCGTCGCCTGGATCGAGGAAAACCTCGAGGCATAAGACGCTGACACCACCTGCCGCTCGCAGACAATAAATGGCCCGTGCATCGATGTGTGATGCGCGGGCCATTTTGTTTAGACCGCACCCGTCCTCCTGTTCATCTCAATCTGTAACATCTAGCCGAGTTTTTCGGTCCAAGCTGTTACAGATTTAGACGAACGGGCGGCCCGGGCCGAACAATCTCGATTTGTAACATGTAGACCACTTTTGACCGTCTAGTTGTTACAGATCGAGACAAACGGAATAAGCCGGACCGAATTGTCTAAATCTATAACATCTAGCCGAGTTTTTGGGTCCTAGCTGTTACAGATTGAGACAAACGGAATAGGCCGAGCACGTCTACGCCCGCAAGTCCTTTACGCTGGAACGCTCGACCAACACGCCCGAGACGAGCGTACGGCTTCTGGAGCTCGGGGCTTCCAGACCTGCGACGACCTCGTTAAGCGCACGGACGCCCAGCTCGCGGTGACAGAACTTCACCGACGTCAGAATCGAGTTGGGAATCGTCTTGTAAAGCTCGTCATCAAAGCCGATCACGGACACGTCGTCGGGCACACTGAGCCCTTTGTCACGTAGAGCCATCATCACGCCGTTTGCCATGCAGTCGTTAGCAGCGAGGGCCGCCGTGCAATCGGGTTTATCGGCAAGCACAAGGCCCGCGGCATAGCCACTATCCGCATTCCAATCGCCTTGCAGAGGCTCGGGCGGCTCAATGCCATGCGCCTCGAGTGCCGCTCGCCAACCTTTCATACGGCACTGGCTCGACAGCGCTTCTTTCTTACCAGAGACGAAGTACACGTTCTTGTGCCCGTGATTCAAGAAGTACTCGCACGCCATGCGCGCGCCGCCCTCTTGATCGTCACTGACGGTGGAGCAGGTAGGATGTTCCATCGGTGTGATAATCACCGTCTTGAGGTCTTTCGGTGCCTCAAAAGTATCAAAGTCATCGACCATCTGACGCAGGTTGAAGATCATGCCATCAACAGGCAGCTGCGACATCCTACGCGCCGCTTCGGCAAGGGTCATCTTCTCCCCCGCCCGCTTTTTGATCATCGTGAGCGCAAAGCCGCGTTCTTCGGCGGCATCTGCGATACCGTCAATCATGTCCACGGCACCGCCCGACAAGTGGAACAGCACCACGCCGATGCACCCGTAACGGCCCAACTTGAGCGAACGCGCGGCAAAGTTGGTTCGAAACCCGAGCGCTTCCATTGCGGAATGGACCTTATCGCGTGTCGACTCTCGCACGCTACCGGGCTCGTTAATCACACGCGAAACCGTCTTGAGAGAAACACCCGCGGCAACTGCCACATCATTCATTGAGACATTTTTCTTGTCCATCGTTGCCACTACTTCTCCAGTCGGTTTTGCATCGCTTGTTTTTTGCGTTCTAGCATACACTACCTGCCTGACTGACAAATCAACCGTTTACCGGACAATATCGACCGCTCACCCGTATATCCTTGTTGCTCTTCCAAAAATGTCTTACGTTGTCATTAACGAAATGACAACGTTGTCATTTCGCAATGCCTTCCTTAAGCAGGAAGGTTTCCGGGCAGTCCTGACCATCCATCGACGACCAGTTCCATCCACATGCATCGCGCATCAAGTAACAAAGGAGCTCTATGGACGCCATCGTAAAGATGCTCGAAAAGCATCAACCGTTCTTCGAGAAGATCTCGAGAAACATCTACCTCCAGGCCATCAAAGACGGATTCCTTGGGTGCATGCCCATCGTCCTTACCTCTTCGATCTTTCTGCTGATCGCCACCCTTCCCGGCGTAGTTGGAATCACGTTGCCCCAGCCGCTCATCGACTGGTGCAACAAGCTGTACAACTTCACCATGGGCGTCATGGGCATCATGGTTGCCGGCACCACCGCCAAGAACTTTACGGCTTCCATGAACCGTCGCATGCCCGCCGGCAAGGTGCTCAACGACGGCTCCACCATGGTTGCCGCCCAGTGCAGTATGCTTTTGCTCGCTGTTACGCAGTTCACCACCAAGTTCAACGGCTCCGAGCTTTCGGTCTTCGATTGCACCAGCATGGGTACACGCGGTCTGTTCTCGGCCTATATCGCAGCGTTCATTACCGTTTGGGTTTATAAGTTCTGCGTCTCGCGCGATCTGACCATTAAGCTGCCCAAGGAGGTTCCGGGCGCCATCGCTCAGAACTTCCGCGACATCATCCCCTTCGGTGGCGCTGTCATCATCTGCGGCATCATCGATGTCGTCGTGCGCAACCTCATGGGCGTTCCGTTCTCCGAGCTGCTCATCAAACTGCTCTCCCCGCTCTTTACCGCTGCAGAGACCTACCCCGGCCTCATCCTTATCCAGGCAGCCACCGCGTTCTTCTGGTTCATCGGCGTCCACGGTCCTTCGATCGTCCAGCCGGGCATCGACCCCATCCGTCTTGCCAACCAGGCCGAGAACCTGCAGGTTCTCCTGGCCGGTGGTCACCCCGCCCATTCCCTCACCTTTAACATGTCGCTCGTGGGTGAGTTCGGCGGCACCGGCGCCACGTTCATCGTGCCGCTTCTGCTGATTCTCTTTATGAAGTCCAAGCAGCTCAAAGCCGTCGGTAAGGCCTCGATTGTTCCTGTTGCCTTTGCTGTCAACGAGCCGCTGCTCTTTGGCGCGCCGATGATCCTTAACCCCTACATGCTCATCCCCTTTGTTGCCGCCGGCTGCGTCAACGTAAGTGTTGCCAAATTCTTTATCGATAACGTGGGCATGAACGGCTTCTCCTTCGTGGTGCCTTGGGCTACCCCTGCCCCCATCGGCATTTTCATCACCACGAACTTCCAGCTTATCGCCCTGGTATTTGTCGCGATCATCATCTTGCTGGACGCCATCATCTACCTGCCGTTCTTGAAGGCATACGATAAGCTGCTCTGCGACCAGGAGGCCGAGCGCGCCGCCGAGCTGGGTCTCGAGTCCGATGGTGCTGCCACCATCGCCGCCAGCACCTCTGCGCCCGCTGTCGAACAGACTACCGCTTCCGTCGAGCCGACCGCCGCTGCCGCCGACAGCAAGCCTGTCGCCGATCAGCCCGAGCCCGCTGCCGATGCATCCGCTAAGAAGGATGTCGACGGCCTGAAGGTCCTCGTCCTGTGCGCCGGCGCCGGCACCTCTGCCATGCTTGCCAACGCCATCAAGGAAGGTGCTGCGCAGACCGGAGAGAACATCGCTTCCTCCGCAGGCGCCTATGGCCAGCACACTGCCATCATGGATCAGTACGACGTTATCGTGCTTGCCCCGCAGGTCCGTAGCTACTACAACGACATGAAGGCCGACACCGATCGCCTGGGCATTAAGCTGCTCGCCCCGCGCGGTAAGGAATATATCGACCTTACTCGCGACCCCGCTGGCGCCATCAAGTGGCTCCGCGAGAACCTCGACTAGTTCCTCCCTCTGTTAGTGCCCGGATTCCCGGTTCGGGCACCTCTCCCTATTCGTATCCCACAGAAAGGATGACTCATGACCAACCCCATGCAGTTCCCCGACGGCTTTGTGTTTGGCGGCGCCACCGCTGCTTACCAGGTTGAGGGCGAGACCCGTACGCACGGCAAGGGCAAAGTGCCCTGGGACGATTTCCTGGCAGCTCAGGGTCGCTTCTCCCCCGATCCCGCAAGCGATTTCTACAACAAGTACCCGGTCGATATCGACCTGTGCCAGCGCTTCGGCATCAACGGCATCCGTGTCTCCATCGCCTGGAGCCGTATCTTCCCCAACGGCACTGGCGAGATCAACCCCGAGGGTGTCGCCTTCTATCACGAGCTTTTCGCCACCTGCAACAAAGCTGGCGTTATCCCCTATGTCACGCTCGATCACTTCGATACACCCGAGGCCTTTTACCAGAACGGCGGCGAGGGCTTCCTGACGCGCACGACGATCGACGCCTTTGTCGAGTACGCCAAGTTCTGCTTTGCCGAGTTCACCGAGGTCAAGCACTGGTTCACCTTTAACGAGATTCCCGCGACCGCCGAGGGCAGCTTTATCGTCGGCAACTGGCCGCACGGCGAGAAGTATCGCCTGGACAAGGCCTTCCAGCTCATGCACAACATGATGGTGGCCCACGCCAAGGCTGTCGTCGCCTTCCATGAGGGCGGCTTTGAGGGCGAGATCGGCATTGTCCAGAACCTGGAGCCCAAGTATCCCCTCGATCCCAACAGCGCTGCCGACTGCGAGGCAGCTCGCATGGCCGATGTCATCAACAACCGCTGGGTACTCGACGCCACCTTCCGCGGCCACTATGCAGCTGATACCTTGGAGGCTGCGACCAAGCTGGCCCATATCGCCGGCGGCGAGCTCGACATCCGCGACGAGGACATCGCCGCGCTGACCGCCGCGCTCCCCTACAACGATTGCCTGGGCGTCAACACCTACAAGTGCCAGTTCCTGCGTGCTGCCGAGGGCGAAAACGACATCAACCACAATGGCACCGGCGACAAGGGCTCCTCGCGCTGGTTCCTCAAGGGCGTGGGCGAGTCGTGCGTGCGCGAAGGCGTACCCACCACCGATTGGGACTGGATCATCTATCCCGAGGGCCTGTACGACCTGCTGCTCCGCATTAAGAACGATTACCCCAACTACAAGAAGATCTACATCACCGAGAACGGCATGGGCTATAAGGACGACTTCGAGGATGGCTTTATCGATGACGCCCCTCGTATCGACTACATGCGTCAGCATCTCGCGTGGATCCTCAAGGCAATCGACGGCGGCGTAAACGTCGACGGTTACTTTGTGTGGTCGCTGCAGGACCAGTTCTCCTGGACCAACGGCTACAACAAGCGTTATGGCCTGTTCTACATCGACTTTGAGACCCAGAAGCGCTATCCCAAGGCGAGCGCGTACTGGTACAAGAACGTCGCGGAGACCGGCCTGCTTATGGCCTAGTTTCCGCCGCATACCCCCTGTCGGCCGCATGCGAATCCCTCCACGGGTTCGCATGCGGCTTTTTTTGTTTTTGGTGAGCCCGAGCAGGCCGTTTATCTCGATCTGTAACATCTAGCAGGGATTTTCAATCCTAACTGTTATAGATTTAGACGAACGGGCGACCAGGGCTGAAAGATCTCAATCTGTAACACGTAGCCCACTTTTAACCGTCTAACTGTTACAGATCGAGACAATAAGATAGTCAAATCCGAACTTTCCAAGCAGTTATAAAGCATGGTTTCTAGTTTTCGGTATCACGAACATACTTTCGGTATCATTTAATGGTATTATGATATCGAAAGTGTGTTCGTGATACCGAAAGGAGCCGCATGCGCCAGTTCGATTACACCACAGTCCCAGCGGAACTCGAAGCAACTCCAATCACCAACCTCCTCCTCTCGATACGCGAGCATAAAGGCCGTCAGCTTGCTCTGAGTCAAGTCAAACCCGAGCTTCTATCGTCCCTAATGGAGGAGGCTAAGATCCAAAGCACCCGGTCCTCCAACGGACTTGAAGGAATTGTTACCACCCAAAAAAGACTCAAAGCGATCATGGCGTATTCCGCCAAGCCAAGCTCCCGCGCAGAGGAAGAAATTGCTGGATACCGAGATGTGCTGTCGCTTATTCACGAGCAACACGATTCCATTCCCGTAACGCCATCGGTCATTCTGCAGTTGCATCGTGACCTCATGGCGCACACGGCAATCTCGTATGGAGGCCATTGGAAAGATAGCGATAACGAAATCGTCTCCATTGACGATCAAGGAAATCGATTTGTGCGCTTTAGGCCCCCTTCGGCCCTAGCAACCCCGGGACTTATTAAAGAAGCCTGCCAGTCCCTCAACGATGCTTTATCTCGCCAAGTTTGCGATCCCCTCCTTATATCGCTCCGCTTTATCTTCGATTTTGTTAGCATTCATCCCTTCAACGATGGCAATGGCAGGATGAGCCGGCTCCTTACAACGCTGCTGCTCGAAAAGACTGGATACGACGTTGCGCGTTACATCAGCATCGAACGACTTATTGAAGACAACAAAGCGCTTTACTACAACGCTCTCGCTGCAAGCTCCACTGGATGGAATGAAAATCAAAACACCGAAGTACCCTTTATCCGTTTCATGCTCGGAACAACCCTGGCCGCCTACCGACAGCTCGAGCAGCGTACCTTAATTGAATCAAGCACTCGTCCCATGTCGAAGCAAGCGCGCATCGCCGTTCTATTTCAACAGAGACCCGGCGTCATTAAGAAATCCGACATCCGATCCAACTGCCCCGATATCAGCGAGGTCACCGTTAAACGAACCCTCGGTCAGCTTGTTAGTTGCAGCGCAATCGAAAAAACAGGAGCGGGTCGTTCGACAGGCTACATACTCAAAGACGTCCATGCTCTAGAACTATTCTTGCAATCCACAATACCCGATAGCGAGGCCGCAATAACAAAAGAGGCTCCAAAGGATAAGCTCCTTGAACGTATAAACCACGCCGAGGATGAAAGCAAAGAGGGGCTCTATGAAGACTATGATTCATTCTCAAGGGACATAAAGACGAAATACGGAGTCTAGTCATATCTCAGAATAGCCTCATCCTTGTTGCTCAAAGTTATTTGCGCGTCATTGTGAAGCGATAATCCCCGCGCCGGCAGGGGGCAGAAGTATCGTCTGCAGTGTTAGCTAGCAGATGACCTGCGTATGTTCCTCGATGGCGGCACGATCTTCGGCGGAGATGCTCGGCTCACATACCACGGCGTCCAGGCTGTCCAGGCGGCAGAAGGTGTAGAAGTCGCGCTTGCCAATCTTGCTGGAGTCGGCGATCAGATAGCGCGAGTCTGCTTTGCTAAAAGCGAGCTGCTGGATACGGCCCTCGTCCATGTTGGACGTAGATACGTCACCGTCCAAGATGCCGTTGGCGCCGATAAACGCCGCATCGATGCCCAGCGCACGCAGGGTATCCTCAGCCGTTGGCCCCACAAAAGCGGCGGTGCGGCGACGGTACATACCGCCCACGAGGCACAGGTCGCAATCTTCGCGCGCCTCGAGCAGGTTAAACACCGAAAGCGAATTAGTCACGATGCGCAGGCGAAACGCCGGCAGCATCGAGGCCATCTGCTCAACCGTGGTGCCCGTACCCAAAAAGATGGTCGAGCCCTCCTCGATAAGCTCCACAGCACGGCGCGCGATCTGCAGCTTTTCCTCGGCATGCTTGGTGCGCTTTTCGCTGTGCGAATACTCATGGCGCAGCATAGCGTGTGGACGGCCCTGCGCACTGCGGGCTCCGCCGTGCACGCGCTCGATCTCGCCCAGGCTCGCAAGCTCCTCAAGATCACGGCGGATCGTCATATCCGAGACACCTAACGCATCCGAAATCTCCTTGACCGAGACCGTTCCCTGTTCCTCGAGCAGCTGCCGAACCTTATCCTGTCGCTCCGCTTTAATCACGATGAGTCCTCGCTGTTCCACGCTCACGTCAATTCAAACAATAACGAACAAATTGTATCAGACTCGCGCGCGTCAGAAATGAACGCCCGCACAGCTCCAATCATCACTTTTTTGAGAAAAATACCCCCTGCTTTAGTGGGGTGTAGTGATAATCTCGCCTGTTCGCGCTACAGTTTGTCCGAAATACCTCGATGTTAGGAACCAAATGATCACTTCCGAGCTTTTCGGCACCGCGCCGTGCGGTACCCCCGTTCATCGCTACACCCTCAACGGGCCCGAGATCTGCGTTCGCATTATGGACTATGGCGCCACCGTGCTGGGCATCGACGTGCCCGACATTCCCGGCAACGTGCGCGATGTGGTGCTGGGCTTCGATAAGCTCGAGGATTACTTTGACAACCCCGCCTGCTTTGGCGCGACCATCGCCCCCGTGGCAAACCGCACCGCGGGCGCCACGATCACCATCGCCGGCACGGACTGGCATATGCCAGCCAACGAAGGCGTCAACAACCTGCACAGCGATCTTGAGCATGGTCTGCACAAGCGCGTGTGGGATGTTGAGCTCGACGAGGTCCATAACGCCGTGCGCATGACCACCTCGCTTGAGGACGGTGAGCTGGGCCTGCCCGGCAACCGCACCTTTACGGCCGTGTTTACCGTGACACGCACCGGCCGCTTCCGTATCGAATACGGCTGCGAGAGCGACCGCGCCACCTACGTGTCCATGACCAACCACACATACTTTAACCTTGCCGGCCATAACGCCGGCATGGACTGCGAGCACTTCTTTGTTGCCAACGCTGCCCACTACCTGCCCATCAACGAGCAGAATATCCCCACCGGCGAGATCGCTCCGGTCGAGGGAACACCGTTTGACTTTCGCGAGCTGCGCCCCGTCGCTCCCGGCATGGAGGCCGACGACCCGCAGATTAAGCAGGCCCGTGGCTACGATCACTGTCTGTGCATCGATGGCTATCAGTACGGCCGCAATCTCCGCCGCGCGATGCACGTCGAGGAGATGTGGACCGGCCGCGAGCTGGACTACTACACCACTGCCCCGGGCGTGCAGCTCTACACCGGCAACTGGCTGGGCGACGAGCACGCCAAGGACGATGCTAACTATGGCTGGGGCGCCGGCTTTGCTCTCGAGGCCGAGATGTACCCCGACACGCCGCACCAGCCGTTGTTCCCGCAGGGCATTGTGGGCCCGGGTCACCCCTACAGCAATGTGATCGAATACCACTTTATGAGGCACTAAGCCCACAACGCAACATATCGCACAGCAGCGCCCGCCGGCACCACCGCCAGCGGGCGTTTTTTCATCTTTTGGGCTTGTTTTCGCTGTGACTGTATGAGTGACATATCAAAACTATGCCCATTTACTACGTTTAGCCTGGGATGCTCGACCATGCACCGGTTTTTGTTAAACTCTCGAGCCGTCTACCTGCAGTTTTGTTTTTCTCAAATTCGACATGCTCGGCGATAGCCGATCAAACGTAGTAAATGGACATAGTTTTTGACAGACGGCATCGCTCGCATCCCTCGCAAGGGCAAAATGATCCGTTTTCCTCCGTCCCCAAGGGATCACTTGAACAGATTGCCGATGGGGTCGGGATTGGAGCTGGGGAGATAGCGGATTTCTAGCTCTACGCCGAGCGCCTGCAGTTCTTTGAGGGCAGCAACGTCTGCGTCGCTCACGGCAACCGCGGGCGTTATGGGGCGCTTGCCCTTCCCTGCCTGCATATGGCCAATGCTGATCTTGGTGATTGGCACACCACCCTTAACCAGCGCGAGCGCATCGGCGGGTGAGGCCACCATGATCAGAATCAACTGGCGCGGCGTTGCGGTATGAATGATGTCGATGGTCCTTTGCACCGAGAAAAACCGCGTCCACACGCCCTCGGGCGCCGCGACCCTCATAGGCGCCCACTTGCGCGAATCCGCCGCAATCTCGTCGTTGACGATTAGGACGAGGTTGGAACCCATAGCCTCGTTCCACAGCTCGACGTCTTGCCCGTAAATAAACCGGTCATCGATACGCGTGAGAAGGATCTTGGGTTGAGCCATGGCAGTCCCATTCTGTTTGAGACTCGTAAGAGCGAGACATCACGTCTCCAATATTAGTGCATTTAAAGTGAGAAAAGCCGTCAGAACACTTGCACGGATGTGCGATGTCCCGTATCATAGACAGCCGTTGACGCCTCAGTTGCGTCACCACATGGCCGCCAGCGTAGCTCAGTTGGTAGAGCACCGCTCTCGTAAAGCGGGGGTCACCGGTTCGAGCCCGGTCGCTGGCTCCATTGCACAAGATAGCCGCCTTCGGGCGGCTTTTTTGTTGCCGATTCGCCCACTCGGTGGACTTCGGATTTAATGCTTAGGGGGCGGGGATTTACCAAAGTGAAATTTTAATGAAAAGAAACCCAGCTGCAACAATTGCCATGGTGAGGGCTCGAATTGGTCATATAGATTTAAAATAGCCACGATACCTTCTCTTTTGCTGGAACGATATATCTATACAAGGTTGTGAGCGGAAAACAAAAATACGTCGATTGCTATCCGACAAACGGGTCTGGAATTGCATTCACCGGCATTTCGGGGCAGATTGATACACATGTACGAAAGGAAACCTATGTGGTGCGTTGGGTTGGAGCTGCTGCAGGCCCGATATGGATTGCGGTCTTGCGCCCCGATGTCCAAATAGGTTTCTCTCTAGACGGGAAGTTGCTCATGGACGTCATCTATGACGGAGATGACTGGGTCGATCATTATACTTGGCGCCTGGTCGGCTCGAACGACAATGGGGATGTGGTGTTTGATGGACTATGTCCAAAGCATCTCCATCCTTTTGTCTCGTCGTTAATTGAGAGTTCCGCTCGTGTTGCCCCCTACAGCTCGGCATCGCTTCATGATACGGACGTTTTGAAGACCATAAGGGAATCAATTGACGATGGCACGATGAGCGGCCCGCTGTTTTCTCGGCTTGTGGGGCTAGATGAGATTGGCTCGAAACGACTGCTTGCGGGCGAAAAAGTGGAACTCACTTATCGGTCGATGATTTCAATCCTGCGGCTAGCCGATGTTCTTCGCAAATAAATGAGGCTTCCCTATTCAAAAACAGAAAACCCCGCTAAACGTGATTCCCCTAGGGAAACACGTTTAGCGGGGTCCTAGCGTGATTTCCCTAGGGGAATCACGCCATCAGACGAATAGCTCTGCCAGGCAGTTCGCTACTCCTCCCAGTAAGCGTCTGCAAGCAGCTTAAAGCAGATCTTCTTGACCGGCTGTGCGCCATCGCCCGGGAACTCGAGCGTGGGCATGTGAGGCTCGCCGGCAACAAACAGCGCGAACTTGTCGTCGGCAAGATCGCCGGCGATCGAAGCGTCGGAATCGACCAGATCGTAGTCGTCCTTCTCGTCAAACTCCTGAACCAACGTCAGGCTGCCCGTGGCAACCTTAAAGGCCTCGCGACCCTCGACATCGATCTGCAGGTCGTGATAGCGCTGATGCGTCTCATAGTGAGCCTCGGCCTCGGGACGCGTCGTGGGAGCCATGACGTTCGCATAGACCTTGTCGCCCAGAATCGGATGGCTGCCGACCTCGAGCTGCGCCGGGTCGTTCTCCTCGAGCCAGTCGATCAGCACGTCGAGGCCCTTGAGCATTCCGCGATACTCCTCGATATCGCCCAATGCACCGTAAATCATCTAAATCCCCTCTCGGATCGTTTCCTTGGCGGCTACTCGGCAAACGCATTACCAAAGCTGTTGCCGCCCACATACGTCTCGACCAGGGTAAGGTCGGGACTGAACACGACAAAGTCGGAGTCGTGCCCCGGCATAATGCTACTGCACTTGTCGTCGACATGAGCTAGCAAGCGATGCCGGGGCCGCAGCACAAGCTCCTACAGCTCGGTCACGGCAACGCCGTTGTAGACCTCGTCCCAACGATCCATGACCAAGTGGCCAGTCATAGGATCCATGGCATTGAGCTTGCCGCAGGTGTTGGCGGTACGCAGCACCGTCTCGTCGTCCGCGCCAGCAGCAATGGCATGCGCGAAGCCAGCGATAGTGGAGTCACCAGAGCCCGTGGCGTTAACGGCAGGGATATCGGGCGTCTTTGCGCGGAACGCACGGCCATTGTGGAAGCCAACGGAGCCGGCAGCGCCCATGGACACGACGACCCAGGGGATATCGGAGAAGCGGGCATCAGAGGCGAGCGCGGCGCGGAGCTCGTCCACATCGTCGGTGGTAAAGCTCGTACCCAAAAGGCCGTTGATCTCGGTCAGGTTAGGCTTGACCAGCTCGGGCTTAATTTCGGACTTAAGGGCGGCCTCGAGCGAAGCACCCGAGGTATCGAGCAGCACCTTGGCGCCGGCGTTCTCGGCAATGCCCGTGATCTTGGCATAGTAGTCTGCCTCGACACCGCGGGGCAACGAACCCGAGATGGTGACGACGTCGGCCTTGCTCGCAAGCTCGGCGAACTTTGCGGTAAAGGCATCGAGCTCCTCGGGGGCAATCGTCGGGCCGCTCTCGAGCAGCTCGGTCTGGTTGCCGGCGTGGAGGATGTTGAGGCAAATGCGAGTCTCGCCCTTGATGGGCACAAAATCATTCTTAATGCCGTTAGCGTCCATGAGCTCGGCCATATAGGCGCCCATATGGCCACCAAGCAGGCCGGTTGCCACAACATCGTCGCCCAACTGACCAAGGACGCGGGCTACGTTAAGGCCCTTGCCGCCGGCGGTCTTTTCGGGCGTCACACGGTTGACGTCGTCGATAATGAGCTCATCGAGCTGATAGCGCGTATCGACAGACGGGTTCATCGTAACGGTGAGGATCATTTTTAGCTCCTTATCTCGCAGGCTCCTTGTGCCTCGCGATACGAGTCAGCAAAACGGAATTACAGAATCTCAATCGTGAACGAGCGAACGACGGTCTCCTTGGGCTTGGCGACAAGGCAGCCGCGCTTATGCTCAAGCACGTCGTCCTCATCGGAGCAGGTCGAAAGGCCGCCCCAGGGCTCAACTGCCACAAAATCGCCCTCGGGCTTACTCCACACAATGAGATACGGGAAGCCCTCAAAGCTCAGGCGAACACCCTTGTCCTCGCCCTTCTTGGAAAGCGTGACCTGGCGGCTCTCGAGTACGTCAAAGATGGTCTCCGCAAAATCGAAGAGCTCGTGCGACAGAGGCAGCGTCTTTCCCACCATGGGGTTCTTTGAACGATTAGTCACATCAATCAATCCGGTCGAGGGTACGGCGGTGCAGAGCTCCGCAGCCTCGTCCTTCTCAAAGCGCAGCTCGTAGTCCGTATAGACCTCGCCCTCATCGAGTGGGCACCTAAAGCCGGGATGACCACCAATAAAGAACGGCATGTCCTCGGTGCCTTCGTTGGTCACCTCGTAGGCGACACGCACGGCGGCGTCCTCGAGCGCATAGCGGGCGACAAGCTTAAACGGGTACGGATAATCGCTCAGCAACGCGGCGTTATCCTCGGATGCCAGGCACATCGCCAGCTCGTTTGCGCTTTGGCTCAACAGTTTCCACTCTTGCTTGCGCGCAAACCCGTGGCGAGCGAGCTTCACGTGATGCCCGGCAAACGTCATGGCATTGTTGTCGCGCAAGCCTCCGCAAATCGGAAAGCAGACCGGCGCCTGACCAGACCACACGGCGGGATCACCCTGCCACAAATACTCACGACCGTCAGCCTCAATCGAGGTAAACGAGCCACCGGCCGTGGACACCTTAATAGAAATCGAATCGTTGGAGAGAGCGTATTCCATTGTCCATCCTTTCGAACAACTGCTTTTTTGCTCGCAAGAACCCGTCTCGGCCCTGACCAAAGGACAAACCCGCACGTTCATCGATGCGTCCGGTTTCCCAGCCATGCAACGGGGTACCATACAGACATTGATGCAATTACAGCTGAAAGGCCTTCTTATGCGAACCATCATCCTCTACGCCTCACGCCACCACGGCAACACGAAAAAGCTCGTGGACGCCATCGTCGAGGCACACCCCGAGGTCGATACCCTAGACGTCAAGGCGCTCGGTAAAAACGAGTATCCCAACCTGCACGAATACCATCTGATCGGTGTCGCCACGGGCATCTATTACTCCGAGATCGACAAGGACATGGCACGCGTGCTCACGAACGTGTTGCAGCCGCAGGACAAGGTGTTTGGCCTTATGACCTACGGTGGCAAAAACAAGTGGTACGGCAAGGATATCGATGGCATCTGCCGCATGAGGCAGGCCATCTTTATGGGTGTCTACGGCTGCCCCGGCTTTGATACGTGGGGGCCGTTCAAACTCACCGGCGGTGTCCAAAAGGGACACCCGACCGCTGAGGAAATTAAGGGCGCCGTCGACTTCTTCGACAAGATCGAAGACGAGTACGGCGACATCATCGTCGAAGAGTATGCCAAGCGCGAGAAGCGTCTAGCCTACGAGAAGGAGCATCCTGCAGGAGGCCTGGTGGCCGGCGTTAAGCGCACGGCAAAGAAGATCGCCAACAAACTGTAACTGTGAAGGTGCTTTTGAGCGTTTAACCCATACGGCGGGTCCGAGCAGATTCGGGCCCGCCGTCTTTTTCTATCGTTACTCGGTAAAGGCGTTGCCGACGCTCTGGCCGCCAACATACGTCTCGACGAGGGTGAGCTCATGGTCGAACACGACAAAGTCGGCGTCGCGACCCGGCATGATGCTGCCGCACTTATCCTCGATGTGCGCGGAGCGTGCCGGCACCTCGGTTGCCATGCGAATGGCGATATCGGCGCTGGCGATGCCCCAGTCGACGATATTCTTGACGCCCTGGGCAAGCGTGAGCACCGAGCCGGCAATGCTCTTGCCGTCGGCGAGCCAGCACAGGTTGTCCTTCATGATGACGTCCATGCCGCCACTGGTGTAGCTGCCCTCGGGCATGCCGCCGCAGCCAAGGCAGTCGGTGATGAGCACCGTATGCTGCCAGCCCTTTGCCTGCAGCAGCGCCTTGATGGCAGCGGGGTTTACGTGTTTGCCATCACAGATGATCTCGGCGTAGGTCTCGGGCGTGGACATGGCAGCACCCACGACACCGGGCTCACGGTGATGCAGCCCGCGCTGGCCGTTATAGGTATGCGTAAAGCAGCTGGCACCGGCGTTGATGGCGGCGATGCACTCATCGTAGGTGGCGTCGGAGTGACCGATGCTGGTCACGACGCCCTTGGCGTTCAGAGCAGCCGCATAAGCAGCGGCACCGTCGCGCTCGGCCGCCATGGCGCTCTTAACGATGCGACCACCCGCAGCCTCCTGCCACTGGTCGAAGACCTCCTCGGAGGGATCGATCAGGTAAGCGGGGTTCTGCGCGCCCACATGCTTCATGGTAAAGAAAGGGCCCTCCAGGTAGATGCCCTGAATGCGAGCACCGCAGAAGTCGGGGCCGCGACCCTCGTCCGCCTGGGCGATAGCGGCGCAGGCGTCCTTGATCTGCTCGACGCCATCAGTGAACGTCGTGGGCAGCCAGCTGGTGGTACCGCGACGGGCGAGCTCGGTCGAGCTGATATCGATGCCCTCGGGATCGTTATCGGTAGTTGAGTGGTTGTAGAAGCCATGGATGTGAGTATCGACCATACCCGGCGCGATCCACGATCCCGTGTAGTCCTTAATCTCGCAAGAGGGCTCGTCGGCCTGCCAGGCGCCAAAGACGCCATCCTCGACCATAAGATAGCCGCCCAGTTGCGGGCCTGCCGGCAAGAAGAACTTGTCAGCCTTAATTGCGTACGTGCTCATATGCACTCCTTGCTTCTAAAGCAGTTGACTGTGGTGATGCTTATACCCAGCACACGTAAAACAAAAAGCGCCCGCCCGCCGTTATGAGCGGACGGGCGCCCTTACAGGGGGACGCGATTAAGCGGTGAAGGGGTGAATCGTCACGCCCTTAACAACGCGGTTGACCGTGCCGGTGGGGCTCGGCGTATCGGGCGTGTTGTCCACGCGCACGGAGTTGAGCAGGCTGATGGCCTGGGCAAACATCACGAACGGCAGAGCAAGGTAACCCTCGGGAAGTGCCTCGTAGCCCTTAAAGGTGAAGGACTCACCCTCATAGACGGTGGCACCTTCCTGCTGAACGGCGACGGTGTGCTGAGCGATCTTGTCGCCACCGATCTCGTTGAGGATGTCGATGTCGTACTGACGGGTGTAGGCGTCGTTGTTGACGAACACAAAGACGAGCGTCTTATCGTCGACGAAGGACTTGGGCCCGTGACGATAGCCCATGGAAGTGTCGTAAGAAGTGGCAACCAGGCCGTGAGCAAGCTCGAGAATCTTAAGCTGGCTCTCCTGAGCAAGGCCGCCAAAGGAGCCGGAGCCCAGGTAGGTCACGCGGTTGAAGTCGCCAGCGAGGTAATCGGCGACCTCGGACTCGCGAGCGATAACCTCCTCGCCCATCTTGGCGATGGTCTCGACCCACTCGGCCTTCTGCTCGTCAGAGGCAGTGTCGAAAATAAGGGTGGAGAGCAGGGTCATGCAGGAATAAGAACCGGTCATGGCGAAGCCCTTGTCGTTGGCGCGCGGAATGAGCAGCGTCAGCGCATTGGGATCATCGGCAGACTCGACGGCGAGCTTGCCCTCGGGAGCGCAGGTGATGTTGAGGAACTTGACGTTGTGGACGAGCTCCTTGGCAACGGCAACGGCGGCAAGGCTCTCGGGGCTGTTGCCAGAGCGGGCAAAGGAAACCACGAGCGTGGGATCCTCGGCGCGCAGGAAGTCGCGCGGAGCGCTCACGATGTCGGTCGTGGCGATGGGCTTAAAGTCGTAGAGATCAGTGTTGCCAGCGTGACGCAGGTACGGGGCGCAGGTATCGCCAACGTAGTCGGACGTACCGGCACCGGTGAAGACAACGGACAGACGACCCTCGCCCATAGCGCGAGCCTCGGCCAGGAAGGCCTCGATGGCCTCCTTGTTCTCGCGATAGATGTTGAGCGTATCACGCCAAAGCTCGGGCTGCTGAGCAATCTCGGCCGTGGTGATCTGGGCGCCGAGCTCGGTGAGCTCCTCGACACTCTTCTCGAACATTTCTAATACCTCTCTCTAGAAGTAATCCTCTGACGTGCAATTATACACTTCGGTTGGTTATCTGGTAGTAACCAGTTAAATGCAAAGAATCATCATATGGAAACGATGCGGACACTAGTTGCTACGCTGGTGGTAAACCTTGTATTTAAACTGATCGGCACGAGCAACCGAGAGTGTATACTCCACAACCTCGTTTGACTCGTTATACGTAGTCCTGACCAAATCGAGCACAGGCGAGCCCTCGACAATTCCCAAAAGGTGGGCGTCGGTGGGACGGGCTATGCTCGCATAGAACTCCTCTTCGGCCACGCGTATCTTTTGCTGAAAGTCTTGCTCAATCACATCGTAAAGCGGCTTACGCTCCAGCAGCGGTCGCTTTAGGGACAGAAATTGACGAACCGGTAGATAGCTGCGTTCGACCATCATGGGCATGTTGTCGGCAGAACGAAGGCGCTTGAGCTTAAAAATGCGATCACCGATACGCAATCCCATATGCTCGGTCAGATTCTTATCGGCCTCCATCTCGCAAAACTCGAGAATCGTGGTCTCGGGGTCGCGACCCATCGCGCGCATCTGCTCGGTAAAGCTGTAGGACTGCATAAGATTGGTTGCCTTTGCCGAACGGTCGGTCACAAAGGTACCGCGACCGTGCTGCCGAACCACCAGTCCTAAACGCTCCAGTTCCTGCAGAGCCAGGCGTACCGTAGTGCGCGAGAGACCATAGCGCTCCGAAAGTTCGCGCTCGGAAGGAATCATGTCACCGGCGCGATATTCATGGTCAATCTTTTCGGTCAGAATATCGACCAGCTGATCGTACAGCGGTTGCTTACGCGCTCCGATCGCCATCCTATCCTCCCTTTTGCTCGAATTCGGCTAACTACCTAAGGTGTTAAGCATTATCAGTCTGCAACACCCGAATCATCAAGAAAACAAAAGCCGCGTGCTCGAAAGAGCGCGCGGCTTTTAACATACACATGGCTTAAGGGGTCGGGGTGTGAGCCGCGTAGGGACACACCCCTCAAGCTAGAGCCTTACCAGATGCTCGGCCAGAGACCAAGCGGGCCAGCGCCCAGGATGCCAAGGACGAAGAGCAGGAGAATGCCCTTGGTCGGGGTCCAGCTGTGCTTAGCGAACATGTAGTAAAGCAGCAGCGTAAGCATAAGCGGGACGAGCTTCGGGACGATGGTGTTGAGGGTGTCGGCAACAGAGAAGTTGACCGGATCCTCGGTAACGGTGCCGTAGGTCACGGACTCCATGCCGTTGCCCAGATCGGTGACGCCGCACTCGACAGCGTTGCCGTCGGCATCGGAAGCGGTAAGGGCGTTGCCGTCCTTATCGGTCATGGCGATGGTACCGGCCTCAGCGGTCTCGGTATCGATGCCCTCCATACCGGTGAAGTTCTCGGCCTCCTTCTCGGAGACAATCACGGTAGTAGCGGAGAGGCCGCGGGTGGTGCCGTTGGGGATCTGGAGGTTGATCTGGGTGCCACCCATGGTGACGACCAGGCAACCGACGACGAAGACGCCCATGATGGAAGCGGCACGCGTGAAGGCCTGCATGTTGGCAGTCAGAGCGTCAATAGCGCTGGTGCCAAGCTTGTAGGACCAGTTCATGAGCCAGAAGCGCAGAGCGAACTGAACGGCGTTGAAGATCACCAGGAAGATGATCGGCGCAGCGGCGTTGCCGTTGATGGCCATGTTGGAGGTGATGCCGGCCGTGATAGGCACGAGCGTCAGCCAGAACAGGGCGTCACCGATACCACCGAGCGGGCCCATTGCGGCGACGCGGACGGCGCGGATCGTGGGGATGTCAACCTTGTTCTGCTCGAGCGAAAGCACGATGCCCATAACAAAGGTGACGAGGAACGGGTGGGTGTTGAAGAACTCCAGGTTGTGGCTCATGGAAGCCGCGAGGTCGTTCTTGTTGGTGTGGATCTTCTCCAGACCGGGGATGATGGAGTAGAGCCAGCCAGCGGCCTGCATACGCTCGTAGTTGAACGAGGCCTGCAGGAAGCAGGAGCGCCAAGCCATCTTGTTGAGGGTCTTCTGGTCGAGCTGCGGAGCAGGAGTGAGATCCTCGTAGTGCTCCGGGATCACATACTCATTAGATGCCATCTTCGAAGTCACCTCCGTCAGAAACAGCTGCACCCTTCAGCTCGGTCTGCTGCTGGAAGTCCCAGAAAGCGATGCCGAAGCCGATGAGAGCGAGGATGAGCAGAGCAGGGGTTGCCAGCGAATCGTTGGCAACGGTGATGAGCGCGAGGCCAAAGCCCATGAGGAAGAAGCCCCACATATCGCGGTTCATCATAACCTTGAGCAGGACGGCGAAGCCGACGAAGCGCATCATGCCGCCTGCAGCGGACAGACCGGTCTGCAGCCAAGTCGGGATGGCGGAAGCGATGGTCTGACCAATGGTAGCGCCAGCGATGAAGAACAGGGTGACGACGACAGCGAAGATCAGGCCGAGCAGAGCCATGGCGAAGTAGTTCAGGCGCTCGATGCCCTTGGTGTCCGCGTTGTGAGCCATGTTATCGGCCGTGGACATAAGCGGGGACATAAGCGTGAAGACCAGGGTAACGCCGAGCTGGCCAAGCAGAGCGAACGGAATGGCGAGACCGACTGCCGCGTTGGGCTCGAGGCCCGTGGCGATAGCGAGAATGGCTGCCATGATGCCGCCGATGACGGCGTTAGGCGGCTGAGCGCCTCCGATCGGCATGTTGCCGATCGTCATGAGCTGATAGGTACCACCCACGAGAAGACCGGTGTTGAGGTCGCCAAGGATAAGACCGATGACGGCGCCGGTGACGATGGGCTGATAGAGAGACTCGAGGAAGTCAAACTGGTCGATTGCCGCGATGAACGTGACGACGAAGACCAGAGCGATCTGGATGATCGAGTATTCCATCTTGCTCCTCCTTTCAAAATGTATGTACGCACTTTGGATTTCACGTACAGAACGTCAGGGTTTCACTCCTGACAACGTGGATCACGAGGATTACGAGAAGAGCTTGCTCGTGTCCTCAACAGGCGTGCTCGGAACGCGCCTGATCTCCAACTCCACCCCCAATTCCTGCAGCTCTTTAAACGCAGCGACATCCTCGTCGTTAACTGCGACGGAGGTGGCGACTTGGCGCTTTCCTTCCGACATGTGCATGTTGCCGATGTTTACCTTCTTTATAGGCACACCGCCCTTGACGAGCGTAAGCACGTCTTCCGGTGTTTCGGCCACGATGAAGATCTTCTGGCGCGGGCTCGCCTTGCCAATGACGTCGATGGTCTTCTGCAGAGAGAAGAAACGCGTAGCGACGCCGGCGGGAGCGGCCATCTTCATGAGGTTCTGGCGCATGGTGTTGGACGCCACGTCGTCGTTGGCGACGAGGATGAGGTTGGAGCCCAGGGTGGAGTTCCACTGGGTGGCAACCTGACCATGAACCAGTCGGTTATCGATGCGGGTAAGAAGAATGTTGGGTTCTGCCATGTTGATCAGCTTCCTTTCGTTATTTGCTGACGACAGTTACTTGATCTCCTGAATCGCGTAACGCGAAACATCTACGACGGCTCCGGATCGGACTTTGATCTGGACCTTCTCGCCTTCGATGCCTTTGACGGTTCCGTAGATACC
Source organism: uncultured Collinsella sp. (assembly GCA_958438955.1). Classification (GTDB taxonomy): domain Bacteria; phylum Actinomycetota; class Coriobacteriia; order Coriobacteriales; family Coriobacteriaceae; genus Collinsella. Next base: position 15,672 of record CAUBTS010000007.1, on the reverse strand, counting down.
GCCGGCGAAAAGAACCTCCTGACCCGGCTTGAGCTCGGTGTGCAGCTCCTTGAAGTACTTCTGCTTCTTCTTCATGTTGATTTGCGACCAGATGGTGTAAATCAAGCCCATGATGACAAGCAGGCCTAAAAGAGCGACCGAGGAGCTCAGGACGTTGGCTCCGAAATCGGCCATTAGATGCCGTCCTCGTCGCCGAAGATATCCTCTTCCTCGGAGCCGGCAACGGATGCGACCGTCTGGGCGGTGATGCCCGTCTGGCCAACGGTCACGGCCTGCTCGCCAAGCTCGGCGAGCGTGGCATTGCCGCGGAGGAACAGAAGCTCAATAACCATGGGAAGGTTGGTGCCAGTCAGAACCTCGACGTTGTCGACATCCTGGGCAATCATCATCGACTGGTTGAACGGGGTGCCGCCAAGCAGGTCGGTAAAGACGAGCACGCCATCGCACTCCTCGCGCATGGCGGTAATAGCGGCGCGGAGATCCTCACCGTAGGATGCGGCCTGGTCGCCCTCAAAAGGAACGACGGTAAAAGCAGGCTGGTCGCCGGCAACCATAGCGATAGCGCTTGCAAGGCCGGGTGCGAACTGTCCATGACCGGTAAGAATAAAGCCAACCATTCAAATTTCCCTTCCGAAGGTGTGTACGATCTGAGTCCGATGATTTTCGGAAGCCAGCGGGCGCTCGCCCTTAAAGCTTCTTAGAAAGCGTTCTTTGAAGACCAGTGGTTTCTAAACTGGTAGTAACCACGTGACGTGTTGTTGTCACTATATCACCCCAGAAGAGATCGCTTTCGTTGATTCATACGCTAAAACGTTTTTGCACCGCTCACGGTGATAAATCGACCGTTTACCGCTCGTTAATACTTCTACCTGCGGTTTTGAAACCGTTTCGAAACGCTTTGGCAAAAGAACGGATCTTTCCCGGTGTCTTAACAACGCAGGGCGGCTAAAAATAGCGTGTAGAAAAAATGCAGGTCATTGTGAAGATATGTGAATTGGTCTTTTTGACTTAATACCAGTTAGAACCAGTTTTGAGATTATCGGTGAACGGTAGTTTTCGACCGTTCACCGGTTACTTGTAATCGTTTGCAGCTGTTTTCCCATATGAATTAGGGGAACCCGATGGAGCGCTTGCGCGATCACAGGAATTTTTGGCATTTGTCCTCATCCCCCGCGCGCCAAACTCCGGCATCCAAAATGAGCTAATAGCTCACGCCAATCGTTTTCAATCATCACTTACTCAGTATCCGTAATTATTTATCGTTTATCGTTAATTCTGATATGATACAAGTATCATCCAAAACGCCGATTGGAGGGGTTATGGTCCATCGAAACGCATCTATATCGAATGAAACCATCAGCCGCGAACAGACGGTAGCCAAACTGAGGAAGCTCGCTCGCATCTGCAAATGGGCCACGATCTGCATTACCACCGCGCTCGCTCTGGGGCTCCTCGCAGTCATTGCGATTGACCTTCTACTCATATTGCCTGGCCTCTCCCAAGGCTCGTGTCTCCAATCCGTAGAACTTCAAGCCGGCGAAGGGCCGTGCCTTGCTATCGTCGGTACCGATGCGCAGGCCCCACTTATGCTCGTCGCACACGATGGTCACACTGCCATAGGGAGCCTTTTGATGACATGTCTCGCGCTTACCATCGCGATAAGCGTGCGCAGGCTTTTCTTCAACATTGAAAAGGAAGGCAGGCCATTTGACCTTGAATGTAACCAGACACTTCGTCGAGTAGGACATTTATTCCTTATCGGCGGCGTTGCCGTGAGGCTTCTTGGTGCCGTTATCACGGGAATGATACTCTCAGGATTTGGCGGCAGCTTTACGGATGCGTTCGTCGGCCCGTTATTCGAGCCCTCCCTGCTCTTTGCAGGCCTGATTATTTGCCTGATTGCTAGCATCTTCCGCTACGGGTATATCCTGCAAAAACAAGATGACGAGTTGCTCTAGGGGGATCCATGATTATTCTGCGGCTTGACCGCATGCTCGCCGAACGCAAGATCTCATCCAAAGAGCTTGCGGAACGTGTGGGCATCTCCCAGGTCAATATGTCGCGCATCAAGACGGGCAAGGTTTCTGCCGTGCGCTTTTCAACTCTTGATGCGATATGCCGGGCACTCGACTGCCAACCAGGCGATGTACTGGAATATATATCCGACGATGAAGCCGATAGTCTTTTTGGGCTTAAAGATTCATAGGCATAATTTAGCCACCAGCGCCTAAACGCAAATAGCCCGCTAGAACAACATCCGTTCTAGCGGGCTTATTCAGATATTTCGGCTACGCGCTCGGTGGCTCAGACAAATCTTTACGCAAACAGGCCGTAGATGCTGATGTTGGCCTTGGCATAGAGGCCGTTAGCATACTCGGTCCACTTGGAGCTAGCGCCTGAGGCCTGCGAGGAATACTGCTGGTAGGCGGTGTAATAGGCGGTCATGGCCTGCTTATAGGTAGCGCTATCGGCCGTAAAGGCATCGTCAGCGAAGACCTTGGCATAGGTGCTATCGGCGTCCTTCCAGGTGCCCTTCTCGCTATCCCACTCGTCGCCGGCAAGGTTGATGATGTAGTCGGCGTAGTCCTTGCTCGCGGTCTCCTCGTTGCCGTCAGCAGGCTCGGTCGGGGCGGTCGGCATGCTTGCGGAGCTATCGCCAACCTTCTTCTTGTAGAGCTTCTGCAGCGTCGCGGACTGGCGGACGATCTGCTTGGCCTGATCCTTGGACACGCCATACTGCGTGGCCATGGTCTTGTAGTCGGAGGTGCCGATGGAATCCTCGGCGTACTGCTTCATTTCCTTGGAAGAGACGGTAATGCCCTCGTCCTCGGCAGCGTCCAGCAGAATCTGGTTGCGCACGTAGGACAGGATAACGTCGGCAGACGGAGCGGTGTAGTTGCCGTCGTCGTCCTTGACGGTGTCGAGGCTGTACTGGCTCTCGATGGCCTCACGCGCGGTGATGTCGCTCTTCTTGCCGTTGTAACTATAGCTTGCCACGGTCGAATCGAGCTGGTCCTCGGTAAGGGTCGCCGAGCCGACGCCCTTGCCGCCAAAACCACCGTTGCCGATAAAGAAGCCGACCACGGCAGCAATCACGACGGCGACCACAAAGGCGGCAATCATCGTCTTCTTGTGCTTGCAAGCGTGGTCGTCCACGTCGGAGTCGTCGTCCTCGTCCTGTTCCTCGGGCATGAGGTTCTCGTCAGCTGCATCCGCGGCGATCTTTGCCTCCAGGCGAGCGTTCTCCTCCTCGGCGGTCGTGCCGGCGGCAATATGTTCGGCAGACGTGCCGGCGACCAGGTCGATCTTCTCGTCCTCATCACCGTCAGGGCCTTCGCCGCGCTCGATGATCTGGATGCCGTCGATCTCGTCCTTCTCGTCCTTCTTTTGGATCAGACCCATATCAGTTACTCCTTGTTAGGAAACATAGTCCTCAATAGAATACGCCCGACAGAGCGCCGGGCGTATTGATTCTTAGGTTATACGCAAACACTTAAGTACTATTTAGGCGTTTGCAGCGTGCATACCTTAGGCCAGGTGCGCGATAACGGCATCGGCAAAGGCCTGCGTGCCCACCGCGCCCTCGACGGAACCGGTCTGGGCACGACGCACGTCACCGGTAACTTGCTCGCCCTCGTCGAGCGTGGCAGATACGGCGGCGCGAATGCGATTGGCCGCGTCGTTCTCGCCCAGGTGATCGAGCATCATAGCCGCGGACAGAATCTCGGCCGTGGGGTTAGCGATATCCTGGCCAGCGATATCGGGCGCGGAGCCGTGCGTCGCCTCGAAGATGGCGCAGTCGGCACCGATGTTGGAACCCGGAGCCATACCCAGTCCACCTACCAGACCGGCGCACAGGTCGCTCACAATGTCACCGTACAGGTTGGGCAGCACCAGGACATCGAAGTCGTTGGGGTTCTGGACCAGGCCCATGCAGGTGGCGTCGACAATCTTGTCGTTGAACTCGATATCGGGATAGTTGGCGGCCACCTCGCGCGCAACGCGCAGGAACAGGCCATCGGTCGCCTTCATGATGTTGGCCTTATGCACGGCCGTCACCTTTTTGCGGCCGCAGCGGCGGGCGTACTCAAAAGCGTACTCCACAATGCGGCGGCTCTTGGCGATGGAAATCGGCTTGATTGAGATGGCGGAATCCGCGGCGAAGGTCTTCTGGCCCGAGCGCTCGACGAGCTGCGAGAGCTCCTCGACCTCGGCAGCGCCCTCATCGAACTCGATGCCGGCATAGAGGTCCTCGGTGTTCTCGCGCACGATAACCAGGTCGACGTCGCGGAAGCGCGAGCCGTCGCCCGGCTGCGACAGGCAGGGGCGCACGCAGGCGTACAGGTCAAAATGCTTGCGCAGGGCGACGTTAACGCTGCGGAAACCCGTGCCGACCGGCGTGGTGATGGGGCCCTTGATAGCAACCTTGGTCTCGGCGACCGCATCGAGCACATGTTGGGGCAGCGGCGTGCCAAACTCGTCCATGACGCCGGCACCGGCCTCCTGGACGTTCCAGTTGATCTGGACACCAGTGGCCTCGACCACGCGGCGCATAGCCTGCGTAATCTCGGGACCGATACCGTCACCAGGAATCAGGACTACATCGTGCGCCATAATCTGTTACTCCTCGTCTTCGGCGTCGTCAGATTTTTTTACGCTAGCACGCTTCTTCTTTTTGGAGAGATCCAGGCCAAAACGTTTAACAAGCATTTCGCAAATCTCGCTCGAACGGGCCTTGAGATAGCTACCCTTGCCGTTCTCGGCATCGAACTTAAGGCGCAGCGCGAGCTTCTCGGCGACCTCGGCGTCAATCTCGCCCCGGCCAAACTCGTACAGGCAACCGAGCATGTCGCGATACTCGAGGTCGCCGTGGTAGCACTGGATGGCCTCGTCCAGGATGGGCCAAGCCTCGCGCGAACGCTCGACGCTCGTGGCGCCCCACACGCACAGCAGGCGGAAGGCGGCATAGCGCAGCGTGGACGAAATCTCATCGAACAGCGCGGTCTCGGCGCCCTCAAAGGCATCGCCCAGCTGCTCGGGGCAGGTGGTGGCGAGCGCCGCCAGGGCATCGAGAGCCTCCCAGCGGGTCTGAGCCTCGGGGCGGTCGAGCGCCTCGATCAGCGCGGGCACGCAGGGCACGACGCGCTGCGGATCGCGCTCGGCAAGCAGGTGCAGCACGCGGGCGGCAAACTGACGGATGCGGCGCGTGGGGCAGCCGAGCTCCTGGACCAGGCGGTCGACGGCGTTCTCGTTCTCCTCTGCCAGCTGGAGCTGTGCCAGCTCCTCGTCGGTGAGCTGTTCGTCTTTGTTTTCTGCCATAGTTACCTCTTTTTACTATTTCTTAGCGTGCTTGTCAGCACCCTTGCTGTCATCGGTGACCGAGATGAGCTGTCGGTCGGCCGCGCCATTGCGACGCGCACGGCGGCGCTCCTCGGCATCGCCCGCGTCGGCGGCGGCGCGGTGAGCCTTGTTAACGTTAAAGACCTCGTCGTGTTTGCGCCACGGACCGACGGACTCGCCAAAGCTCATCTTAAGGCCGGCGATAAAGCCGCCGAGCCAGCCGATCGGCGCAAACTGCACCAGCGGGAACAGCGAGAACACCCAGGTCAGCAGGATGACTGCCGCCGCTCCCGCAAAGTTGGCAATCCAGTAGTCGCGCTTGGTGATGACGCGCTTTTCGCACGCCCACTGGCCGCACAAAAAGCCAATGTAGATCGCGAAGAGAAAGAGCACCAGCGCAAGCACCACGAACGTCCAGCTCATGGGCGCTACTCCCCGTGATGGTGGCCGCAGCAGCACTCGTGGCCATCATCATGGCCGTGGCCGCCGCAGCACTCGTGGTCCTCGCCATGGTGGTGGCCGCAACCGCACTCATGGTCGTCGCCGTGCTCGCCGCAACCGCAGCCGTCCTCGTGAGCACCGTGCTCTTCGGGACGATACTGCGACCAGTCCAGACCGGCGGCGATGGCGTCGGCCTCCTCCTTATAGAGGACCGTGATGGCCTGGGTGCCCAGCTTGGCGCCACCGATGGCGTCGAGCATGTCGTAGAGCGTAAAGGCGACGTCGGCGCCGGGCAGCGCGAGCTCGCGGTCATCGGCGTAGGCGAGCGCCAGGCGCAGGTCCTTGATGAAGTGCTCGACCATAAAGCCGGGCTTGTAGTCGCCGTCGAGCGCCTTGGGCGCCAGGCTCTCCATGGCGCCGGACTTACCGGTGCCGCCCAGGATCATCTGACGGGTCTTCTCCAGATCGAGGCCGCTCAGCTCGGCAAACGCCATGGCGTCTGCCATGCCGACCATGCAGGCGCCCAGCGACACCTGGTTGGCGAGCTTGGCAGCCTGGCCCTTACCGGCGCCATCGAAGCAGCAGATGTTGGCCGCGAAGGTGGCAAGGATGTCGCGGACCGGCGCGATGTCGTTCTCGGTGGCGCCCACGATAGCAGTAAGCGTGCCGGCGATAGCTCCCGACTCGCCGCCGGTGACGGGGCAGTCAAACGCCATGCGATCAGAAACCTGGGCGGCCTCGGCAATGTCGCGCGCCAGCTCGGGCGAGCTCGTGGTAAGGTCGATCAGGACCGCACCGGGCTTAGTGCACGCGAGCAGACCGTCGCCCGCCAGGTAGAGCTCCTCGACCTCGGAGGGATAACCCACCATGGTAAAGACGACATCGGCGTTAGCCACGGCATCGGCCGGCGTATCGGCCCAGGCGGCACCGCGCTCGATAAGCGCGGCAGCCTTGGACTTGGTGCGATTGTTGACCGTGACGGGATAGCCGGCATCCAGGATGTGACCGGCGATGGGGGCACCCATGATTCCGGTGCCGATAAATGCGACGGAGAGCTTGTTTGCCATGAAACCTTTCCTTTTGGGTTGGGTGTTGTTACCAGGTTGAATACTCGATGCCAGCGTTTGGGCAGTGAGCTGGGATCGATTACGGCCGCGTTACTTGCCTACTGACCGCGCACGCGGCGGGCGATGCGGTCGGAAAGCGACGCCTTGTCGGCGCGGTTCTTACCCCAAAACGCGCAGGCCACCATGCCGGGGCCCACGTGCGAGCCGATGGTGGGACCCACGGAGCTGCGAATGATCGTGACGTCGGCGCAACCCTCCTCCTTGCGGATGGCAGCTTCGAGCCAGTCACCGTCCTTTTCGGCATCGGCAGTCATAATGGCGATGGGCATGGTGCGATCGGGCACGTAGTTCTCGCGGAACGACTTGAGGATGGACTTGAGTGCCTTCTTGCGGCCTCGGTTGACACCGATTAGCGACAGCGAGCCGGCAAGGTCGTAGGAGAGCTCGGGCTTGACATCGAGCTTTGCCGTAAGCTGCGCCGCCGCGGGCGGAATGCGGCCGCCGGCAGCCAGTGCGTCGAAGCTCTCGAGCGTAAAGTAGCCGTGGACGTAGGTCTTTGCCTCGTTTGCCCAATCGACCAGCTGCTTGGCGGTCAGTCCCGCCGAACGCTGGCGCACGGCCTCGAGCGCCAAGAGCGCGCCGGTCGCGCAGGGCAGAGCGTTGTCGACCACGTAGAGCTCAAAGTTGGGATACTCGGCGCGCACGGCATCTGCCGCCTGGCACGCGGAGTTGTAGCTCGACGACAGCGCCGAGGTAAAGCACAGGTAGACCGTGGGCGTACCCTCTTTAGCGCACTCGGTAAAGAACTCAATATAGCGACCGAGCGACACAGCCGAGGTGGACACGCGGGCACCGGCGCGCATACGGTCGTAGAACTCCTTGGGCGTGATGCTCGACCAGATGTCGTCCGTACGCTCCTCGCCATCGATGATAAAGGGGAAGCCCAAGATATCGACATCGAGGTTCGCAGCGACCTCGGGGCTAAAGTCGCAGCAGGTATCGACGACGATGCGGCAGCGGTCAGAATGGCCGGTAGATGCAGCTTTGTCCATCAAAGCGACTCCTTACGTAAAAAAGGCGGCCACCCGCATGGGATGGCCGCCAACCGTTAACTCATGCAAGTTAACGTATTTTACTCGTCAAGTGTTTCGATGCGGGGCTTGATGATGCCATATCCACCATTCTTACGGTGATACACCACATTGATAAGGCCAGTCGTCGCGTTCTCGAACACGTAGAAGTCGTGGCCCAGCAGATCTGTCTGCACCAGCGCCTGCTCCTCAGTCATCGGGGTGACGTCGATAACCTTCTCGCGGACGAGCAGGTCGTCCTCTTCCTCGGGCAGCAGCAGGTCGGCCAGATCCTCAACGCGCTCGACCGGTGCGACATCCGCGGCGCTGGCACCGCCCTGGCGGTTGTCCACGACCTTGGTCTTGAACTTGCGCAGCTGGCGGGTGACCTTATCGGCGGAGAGGTCGATGGCGGCGTACATATCTGCACCGTGCTCGGCAACGCGAATCACCGAACCGCGGGCACGAACCGTAACCTCGACGATTGCCGGGTTGGGGTTCGAGGGGTTCTTCTCATAGCGAAGTACAACGTCGACCGTCATGGGCTCGATATCGAAAACCTTGAGCGCCTCGCCGATCTTCTCATCCACATGCGCACGCAGAGCATCGGTTACCGTCGTCTTGCGTCCAGAAACCTTGATATCCATACGTGGCTCCAATCTGCCTCGGGGACTTACTGTACTGGCTATGTACCCATTGCCGTGCATTTAATCACGCGGATTCCTAAAGACCCGAATAACGATTGCTTGATACCGCATACCGAAGTCTCGCACTTTTCTGTGGCAAAGTGCGCTATAGGAGGGGGCCGGCGGCTTTGTATTTGGTCCCGAAAATTGGCTTTGACCTGCTGATTTTATTGGGATGAAAAAGCCGGGCTCCCCCATCGGGGAAGCCCGGCAGTGCGTGTTGAAACCGTGAAGAGGTGTCCTTTCCAACGTATAGGAGACACCACCCCTAGCAATAACTAGCTATTGAGTTTGTTAATGTCGTCGTCGGTGATGGCGCCTTCCTGGCTGGACGATTTGTCCTCGGAGGATGCGGTCTCATTGTTGGAATCGGAGGACTCGCTGCCGGAGGACGTAGTCTCACTGGACTCAGAGTCGCCCGGCTGCACGTTAGCGCCCGAAACCGTCTTAGTGGTGAGGTCGTAGGGCATCGTGCCATACCAGACAGAGTGGACCGCCTCGAGCGTGCCGTCGGCCGTAATCCCGTCGAGGGCATCGCTCACGGCACGGCACAGTTCGTCATTGGACGAGAGGCCCGCAACACCAAGCGTCGAGGGCGCCTCGAGCGCACCGACATAGGAGACCTCGCTCATCAGGCGTGCAAGGTAGCCGCCGGCCGTGGAGTCGCAGATCACATAGTCGACCTCGCCGGACTCGAGCGCCTCAAAGCACTCGTTGATGTTGGAGTAGGTCTTTTGGTTGGCGGTGATGCTCTGCTTAGCAAGCGCCTCCTGCGAGGCCGAGGACGTCTGAACGCCCAGGGTGGACGTGTTAAGGGTATCGGTGGAAACGCTTAGCGACCCACCATCGCTAGTTTTACCGAACACGGAAGTGGCATCGTACAGGCAGGTGCCGAGCGAGCTAATGTCCCCGTCCGTGGAGTTAATCTCGCCGATAAAGATATCGGCCTTTTTGTCGCCGAGCGCGGAACCTGCCGAGGACGCATCGACAAAGGCGACCTTAAGGCCCATGCGGCTTGCGAGGGCGCGGGCGGCGTCAACCGCATACCCAGTGAGCTCGCCGTCGGCGTCCTGCATGGCCTGCGGCGCATCGGAAGTATCGAGGGCGACCGTCAGGGTTCCGGGAGTGACCAGGGCATCGTCCGACACCGCCGGCGTGACGGTCTCGTACTCGATCTGGTCGATCGTGGGAGTCGTGAACGTAGACAGCGGGTTGAACGCGCATCCGCTCAGGCCCAAAACGGCGATGACCGCTGCGGTCCCAGCACCTAACCGAGCCGCGTGCATCAAGCTGCCCCTCACCATGTCCACTACCCTGCCTTCTGTGTCGTATACAATCCGTGCGTTGCGCGGAATATCGGGTTGTTCCCACCAGCTGACCTGGTATTTGACCCCACACTTGCGCACCGGGGTGTTTGCTCGGGAGGCCGTAGCCACCTTCACGACTGACCCGCTCGCCCGCGAGGCGGTATTGCCCCAAAGAAAGTAGAACGGACGGTGCGGCTTACATCTAGGACGCGCCATGATCGCGCCGCGCGCACGCGGTCGCTTACGTGGATCCCTTTGACCGCGTCTGTCTTGGACTAGGACGGGCATTTCGTCCGTCCGCAACCACAGCCTGGTAGGAACGTAGCGCATTATAGCTAAGTTCAAGCTAAAGTTTAAGGTTAAGGGCGTCATTCGCATCGTGCGCACAGATTTTGCAGGTCGGAGTGGGCTATTCGTGCCCCTATGAAGCCCGGAGCTCCCCTACGGGGAGCTCCGGGGCGCCCTTCTTAGGGTGCCCCGGTCAAAATATGGCAAATATGAGTACTGCCACCAATTTAGTAACAGGCAATTTTGGCCTCTCGGACAGATTTTGCGCTCAGTGTCGCCAACCTGATGCTTAGTTATTCTACATTTGTTTATTATCTTCTTACTTTACGCCGCCTCCGAGTTCTAAATTCCTTGATTTTGCTGTTACTGATTTAGTGACAGTACTCATATTTGCCATATTTTGGCCGGGGCATATGATTAACCCTCTATTTTCGACGCGAATTAGACCGGCTTAAGCCCAAAACACGCCCGCAGCGTGTTAAGCAACGCCTCTTGCTTCTTCCTGCGGGCATCGACACGATTCCGGTACCGCTTTCGCATACGCTGGTGCATGCGCCATGCGAGCGCTTCCATCGCTTCCATGTCGCAGAGCATCTCGTTGTTGACCGTCGCGACCTCGATTCCCATAGTAATCAAGCCCGTGTTGCGCTTTTCATCATGGATACGTCCCCTCCGAGAGGAATGGCCCAGCTCGCCGTTGTATTCCAGGTCAAACCGAGCTGCTTCTTGATACGCATCGCAAACTGCATGGGACATCCCCGAGATTGCCTGCGCACGGTCATCGAACTCGATCTTGTAGTCGGTCTTAAAGGGACCGCAGGCAAATCCGCCATAGGAAAACGGAAGCGAAAACAGAGAGAGCGTGATGCACTCCATGGGCGAGCGCAGGTTTTCCGAAAGATAGGGGCACAGACGCCGCAGCTGCTTGGCCGCGTTCCCCTTGCATGCCGCGAGGTAATCTACCAGGCGATCGGGTGTCAGCACAGACTCGACCTCAAAGTAACCGACATCTGGCGGCTGGTCTTTGTCCTTTGTCAATTTGTTCACGACAGGCGATGTGTAGGGAGGTAGATACTTCCCGCGGTCACTCAGCGAAATCTTAGAGCACAGCTCCTGGGCCAGGGCAAATGCCTGGATACAGCCGACCTCGCGCGCGACGGCAACACAAAGGGCCTCGGGAGATAGACTGTACACCCCCGGTTCCACCTCTAGAATCGAGCCGGCGGGCAACTCGGAGCATACGGACCAGCTCACGCCAAGAATACGGCGGCGCTGCGCTGCAGACCCTACCAGCAAGCACAAATCCTCTTGCACCTCGCCGCTTGCGGCCCCAATCCGCACCAAATCGGGAAGATAGATGTCCTCGGTCGAGGGCGACGACGTGCGCAGCACACGGCACTCCTCCTTGGGATCAAGGTCCTTCCAGCTTATGTAGCCCATCTGCCGGCGCTCGGCGCGCATCATGCGTAGCGCCGAGGCGCCTGTTAGGATTACGGAAGCCGCTAGCTGTTCGTCTGTCGGCTCGTTGCACCGCTCAATCTTTACTGCCACAAAACCACCCCTACCAAACGCGTGCGATAGCGAGGCCATCGACTGCTGCGGCGCCGGCGCGCTTGAGTTCCGCCGAAGCCGCTGCCATCGTCGCACCCGTGGTGATAACGTCGTCGATAAGCAGCAGGCGGCGGCCCCGCACATCCTCAACCGTCTCGTACATACCTTGGACACGCTCGCGGCGCTCCTCACGACCGAGTTCGCGCTGGTCGCCATGCCCGTACTTGACGAGAGCATCGAGCAAGGGAACACCCGACAGCTCGCAAAATGGGCGCGCAATGGCCTCCATATGATCAAAACCACGCCGCCGAAACGCTGCCGCCGTCGCAGGCACAAACACCACCGCATCCGCACCGGACAGCACACCTCCGTAGCGATCGGGCGCTACGACCTGGGCATGCAGGGCGGTGTCGTAGAGCAGCTCCGCCAGATACGGAGCCAGGCGTCGCTCGCCCGCATCCTTGTACGCTTTAATGATGCGCGGCAGCGGATGCGCATAGACGGCGCACGCCAGGCAGCGGTCGAGCGCCTCTGCCATTGCCGAGGACGTGCCCTCGACCGAACACTCAGTGCACAGCAAATCCCCAAACGGGGCGCCGCATCGGGTGCAGCTATGACGTGGGTCGATGAGCGTGAGCGCGGCCAGGCAGTCTTGGCAAATAAGCGCACCGGCGCGCTCGCAGCCGGTACATCGTGTTGGCGACAATGCCTCGAGCGCCTCGTACGTCGCGTGCTCGGCAAACGGTAGCAATTCGTCCGCAAACGGTAGGGCACCGGCTCCCTGCAGACGGCTCAATATGTTCAGATGGCTCTTCAAGACACAACCCTCCCTACGTTCGGTCGCGGGGAGGGTTGTTGATTCGGCGCTATGATACCCCGATGCGCTCGGGGCAAGGCGGGCTAAATCCGCTCGCGGGCGTTATTCGCCGGCGGGCGGTTGCGGTGCGGACGAAGACGGAGTCGAGCCCTCGCCGCCATCCTGGCGCGGCTTGCGGGAACGGCGACGGCGACGGCGCTTTTGACCCTGGTCGGTCGAGCCCTCGCCACCGCGATCCTCGCGCGGCTCGCGCTCGTCGCGAGCGGCGCCACGCGAAGCCTTGGCAGCAGCTCCCCCGCCATCTCCGGGACGACGGCGCGTGACCTTGACCTCGCCATCCGAGACCTGATCGGCCACGGAGGGCACTGAAGGCTTCTGCTGCGCGCCCGAGGAATGGCGACGGCGCGGACGCGGGACGCGCTCGTCATCGTTGCGCTGCTTGCCACCCTTGTCGGCAGGCGTATCGAAACCCGAACCACCCTTGGGAGTGGCACCGGCTTCGCGAGCGGCTGCGGCGCGGAAGGCGTCCTCACGCTCCTCGCTCGACAAATGGCGGCGGCGACGGCGCGTGGGATTCATGCCACCGCCGCGGTTTTGCTGCTGAGGCTGCTGAGCCTCGCGCTCGCGGGAGGAATTCTTGCCTGCGGGAACGGCCTCGCCGGCATCGCCCGAACCCAAGCGCTTGCGGCGGCGACGTCCACTGGCAGCCTCCTCAGCCTCGGGTGCCTCGGCCTTGCCGCGACCCTTACCGCGGCCGCGACCCTCGCCCTGGCTCTGACCGGCACGGGTATCGGCGTCCGCATCGCGACGGCGGCGCTTGGGCATCGTCGTCCCCGCCAGACGGTCGGCGCTCGACAGGCCATCGCCCACGTCGACGCCGTTCTCGCGGTCGAGCTCCATAAGCGCCAGGCGCATCTCGGGCGACTCGATACGCTCGAGCACATCGCGCGTCACGCAGTCGGGGCGGCAGTTGCAGCCCTGCTCGGCGGCCTTCTTTTTGCAGCCCTCAGAGCAGGTCATGTCGGCCAGGTTGACCTTAAAGACTTTGCCGTTCTCCAGGCGCAACACCAGCTGCTCACGCGGCGTGTCATATTCCTGGATGCGCGCCTTGCCAAGCGGCGTATCGATAAGCGTCTTCTTTTTGGGCGCGCGGCTCTTAAAGTCCTTGTACGCCTCGAACTCGTAGCGCAGGCAGCACATCAGGCGGCCGCAGACGCCGCTAATCTTGGACGAGTTGAGCGGCAGGTCCTGCTCTTTTGCCATGCGGATCGAAACCGGCTCAAACTGTCCGCCAAAGCGTGTGCAGCAGAGCTCCTGGCCGCACTGGGCATAGCCGCCCACCAGGCGGGTCTCGTCACGCACGCCGATCTGGCGCATGTCGACGCGAATGTGCAGCGTCGAGGACAGGTCCTTGACGAGCTGACGGAAATCGACGCGCTCCTCGGCCGCAAAGTAGAACACGGCCTTCTCGCCGCCAAACAGGTACTCGACGCCGACCGGCTTCATCTCGAGATTGAGCTCCTTGACCAGACGACGGAAATCGACCATGGCCTCGTCACCCTGGATAGCCAGGTCATCGGCAAGCTGCAGGTCGATGTCGCTCGCTACGCGCAACACGGGCTTGAGCGGCTGACCGATTTCGTCGAGCGGCACCTCGAAGGGATCGGCCGTAACCAGGCCGATCTCGGTTCCGCGCTCGGTAGAGCAAATGGCATAATCGGCCTCGAGGATATCCAGATCCTGTGGGTCGAACCACAGGTCGCGCGAGGCGTAGGTAAACTTAACGGGTACGACTAACGGCATTTCAGTGCCTTCCTGATATCGAACAGCATGACCTCGATGGCCAGCTGGGGAGTAACGTTTCTGGCGATGTTGCGCTCAGCGGTGGCAACCGCCTCGAGCGCCTGGGTGGCACCCGCAACATTCGTCGCCGCGGCAAGCCGCCCGATCGTGTCACGCGCGTCCTCGTTCACAACGTCTGTCGCCTCATCCTGAAGCGTCAGCAGCACGTCGCGCATGAGCGTCCGCGCGCTCGCCAGCGCTTCCATGATACCCGAACGCTCGCGCGCGTTGAGTTCGCGCTTGTTGCGGTCTTCAAGCTGCTTCAATGCTCCACGCGACAGGTAGTCGGCATTTTGCTCGAGCACCTTTTCCTGTGTGGACTTGACCTCGGCGAGCGGCGCCTTGACGGCGACGATGAGCGACTTGGCGCGACTGAGCACATCGGCCTCGTCGGCGGCGATGAGCGAGTCGATGGCACGGACCATCTGGCGACGGGCGTCCTGGCGCTCGGCGCTCTTAAGGAACTCGATGCCGCGCGTAGGACTCCCCGCCACGGCGACCGCCATGCGGCAACGCGCGAGATCCTGACCCGTCGCGCGACTCACGGCACGCGCGGCCACGGCGGGCGACACCAGGCGAAACGGCACGCACTGGCAGCGGCTCACGATGGTGGGCAGCATCACGTCTGCCGAGGTGCCCAGCAAGATGAACATAACGCCATCGGGCGGCTCCTCGAGTGTCTTGAGCAGTGCGTTGGCGGTGTTGGCGCGCAGCTGCTCGGCACGGTCGATGATGTAGACCTTGGCCTTGGCGCGGATGGGCGCCAGCGGCACGTCATCGAGCAGCTCGCGGGTCTGGGCAATGAGGTAGCCCGTGGCGCTCTCGGGCGTGTAATAGTGCACGTCGGGGTGCGTATGGCGGGCGACGCGCACGCAGCTGTCGCATGCGCCGCAGCCGTCCTGCTCGCACAGGAAAGCTTGGGCGAGCGCCCACGCGGCGTCGAGCTTGCCCGCGCCGGGCGCGCCCAAAAACAGGTAGGCGTGCGATGCGCGACCGCTGGCGACGGCGTTGGTCAAAAAGTCGCGCACGCGCTCTTGGGTGTCGAGCTTGGCCAGCAGGCTTGCCTGAGCGGGGGCCATGTTACTCGGCCTCCTGGGCAAGCGCGGCGGTGACGGCGTCCTGGGAAATATCGAGGCCGTAGGCGCGAACCTGCTCGACCGTCTTCTCGAAGACTTCCTCGATGGTCGCGGTCGCGTCGATGAGCTTTACGCGGTTTGGTTCCTCGGCGGCAATGGCGCAAAATCCCGGGTAGACGCGCTCTTG
>CAUBTS010000006.1 GCA_958438955.1 uncultured Collinsella sp. | reverse complement strand
CGCTTGAACTTAGAAGGGGGAGGCCTCGCGGCCTCCCCCTTTTTTGCGTTGTATACACGTTGTACTTTGGGACCTAGTTCCCCCCGTATGCGCTCTTACTGTTTGGCTGTATTTTGAGTCCTTCTAGTGTATTTGAGCGATAATTACTCGCATTGGCGTTAGGGAGGGCTTGATGTTTACCGTATTTGTCTTGGGCAATATTGCTTCGGGTAAGTCGACTGCCTGCCGCTATTTCGAATCTCGTGGCGCTATGCTAATCGATCTGGATGAGCTTGCAAAATCGCTGTATGTGCCGGGCTCTGATATCGTCAATGCACTCGCGGATGAATTCGGTTGGGACATTTTGGATGAGGAAGGCGGCATTCGCCGCAGCATCCTCGCTTCTCGAGCTTTCGCTTCTCCTGATTCGGTCGCACGGCTCAATGGCATCGTGCATCCCGTTCTGATTGAACAGCTTTCGCTTAGGATTCTCGATCCGGTTTGTTGTACGGTTTCATCTCCCCGTTATCCCTTTGCGGTGGTCGAGGTTTCTGCTCCGACTGGTTTTGAGGATGCATTTGGCTTGGCTGATGAAATTCTGGTCATTAGCGCCCCTTTGTCAGTTCGTCGCGAGCGCGCTATTCAACGTGGCATGGAGCCATCTGATTTCGATGCCCGTTCTGCTTGCCAGCCCGATGAGTCTGCGCTGTGCGATCTCGCTACAACGGTGATTGATAATTCGGCAGCCGATAATTCGCTCTTTGAGCAGCTTGACTCATGGCTTGCATGCCACGGGTTTATAGATACTCCGGATAAGGAGGAGGCCGATGCCTAAGGCACGTTTCTTTACGTGGTATCGCGTGGCGCCACTTGCCGTTGTGTTCGTCTTCGGCCTTATTTCGCTCGTCTACTCGTGTGCTCCTGCCGCTTTCTTTAAGCCGCTGTATCCGATTGACTACGAGGCGTATGTAAAACAATCCAGTATTTCGCATAATCTGGATCCGTATCTGGTGTGCGCTGTCATTAAGTCGGAATCGAATTGGGATCCCGAGGCCGAGTCGAATCAGGGTGCTCAGGGATTGATGCAGCTGATGCCCGAGACTGCCCAGGATATGATCGCCAAGGGTCTTGTCGACGGAGGGGAGTATTCGGCCGACAATCTTAACGATCCGGCTACGAATATCGAGTTTGGCTGCGCATACCTCTCGTATCTTCTCGCCTATTTCAACGGGTCGACGGATAGTGCCATCGCCGCCTATAACGCCGGTATGGGCAATGTCGACGGATGGGCGCAGCAGAACACGTCACTCCATAATGCGATTACCTTCCCTGAAACTCAGGCTTATCTGATTCGCGTCAATAATGCCTGGGTTCGATATAAGACTCTCTATCCCGATCGGTTCGTATAGGACTAAGCCCACCGCCCGCGTATACTGCAGATGTATGAGTTAGGAGTATCCATGGCGGAATTTGAAGTAGAACGCGTTGGTGCTGAACTTAAGCGCTTTGGCGTTGAGGGCGCTGATGTGCCGTTTAAGGTCGTGTCTCCATACGAGCCCGCTGGTTCCCAGCCTAAGGCCATTGAGTCACTTGTGCGGGGCGTGAGGGACGGAGACCGCTATCAGGTTTTGCTGGGTGTGACTGGTTCGGGTAAGACTTTTACGATGGCCAAAACCATTGAGGCCTTGGGTAAGCCGACCCTTGTCATGGCTCCGAATAAAACGCTCGCCGCTCAGCTTGCGAGCGAGCTCAAAGAGTTCTTTCCCAATAATGCTGTGGTCTACTTCGTCTCGTACTACGACTACTATCAGCCCGAGGCGTATGTGCCGCAAAGCGATACATATATCGAGAAAGACTCCTCGATTAACGAAGAGGTCGAGATGCTGCGCCATCAGGCGACCGCGTCACTGCTCTCTCGACGTGATGTGATCGTTGTCGCATCGGTCTCGTGTATCTATGGCATTGGCTCTCCTGAGGACTATGCGGGTCTGGCTCCAAACGTCGACAAGAAGGTGCCGCTCGAGCGCGATGACTTTATCCATGCGCTTATCGACATTCAATATGATCGCAATGACTATGACCTGGCGCGTGGCACGTTCCGCGTGCGCGGCGATGTTGTCGACGTGTATCCGCCTTATGCCGAGCATCCGTTGCGGTTTGAGTTCTTTGGCGACGAGGTCGAGCTGATTGCCGAGATCGATGAGGTCACCGGTGAGATGCTTCGTGAGTACGAGGCCATCCCCGTATGGCCGGCATCACACTACGTGACCGAGAAGCCGAAGGTCAAGGCCGCTCTGAAATCGATCAGCGAAGAGTGCGAGAAGCGCGTGGCGGAGCTCAAGGCGACCGACAAGTTGCTCGAGGCGCAGCGTCTGCAGCAGCGCACCGATTATGATCTTGAGATGCTCGAGACGATGGGCTTTTGCAACGGCATCGAGAACTACTCGCGTCATCTGGACGGTCGCAAGCCGGGTGAGCCGCCGTTTACCCTAATCGATTACTTCCCCAAGGATATGCTCTGCATCATCGATGAGAGCCATGTGACGGTGCCGCAGATTCGCGGCATGCACGAAGGTGACCGCTCGCGTAAGGTGACGCTGGTGGAACACGGTTTTCGCCTGCCCTCGGCGCTCGATAACCGCCCGCTTCGTTTCGATGAGTTTGAGGCAAGGATCCCCCAGTTTATCTATGTTTCGGCCACGCCGGGCGACTACGAGCTGCGGGTGAGCCAAAACGACGTGGAGCAGATTATTCGTCCGACCGGCCTGCTCGACCCCAAGATTGACGTGCGTCCAGTTCGCGGTCAGATTGACGATCTTGAGGACGAGATTCGCGAGCGCGTTGCCCGCAAGGAGCGCGTGCTGGTGACCACGTTGACCAAGCGCATGGCCGAGGACCTGACCGACCATCTACTTGATGCGGGCATTAAGGTCAATTACATGCACTCTGATACGGCGACAATGGACCGTGTCGAGATCCTGCGAACGCTGCGCGAGGGCAAGATCGATGTTCTCGTTGGCATCAACCTGCTTCGCGAGGGCTTGGATCTTCCCGAGGTCTCACTGGTGGCAATTCTCGATGCCGATAAGGAAGGCTTCTTGCGCAACCGCCGTTCGCTGATTCAGACGATTGGCCGTGCGGCCCGTAACGCCGATGGCAAAGTCATCATGTATGCAGACGTTGTGACCGATTCGATGAAAGAGGCCATCGAGGAGACGCAGCGCCGTCGCGAGATTCAGATGGCATATAACGAAGAACATGGCATTGTGCCCAAGACAGTGCGCAAGGCCATCAACGACATCTCAAGTTTTATTGCCGAGGCCGAAAAAACTGTGGGCTCCAAGGGACGCTCGAAGGGCGACTCTCTTGGCCATGGCGCATTCTATACGCCCGATGAGTCGGGCGAGGGCGGTGTGCCGGAAACGGTGGCGCCCGAGCAGACACTTGCGGAGCAGTTGGAAGAACTGCCGCATGACGAGCTTGTGCGGATCGTCGAAACCATGGAAGAGGATATGCGTAACGCTTCTGCCGCTATGGACTTTGAGGAGGCGGCGCGCCTGCGCGATGCTGTCGTTCAGATTCGGGCGATGCTCGAGGGTGCGTCTGAGGACGAGACGATCGAGCGCTTACGCTCGCAGGCCCGCAAGGGTTCCACGTTCGCATCGGGCAGAAAACGCCAGGGTGCACGGTTTAAGAAATAGCGAACAGGCCCCGAGTTCCCTGTGGAGCTCGGGGCCTATGTCCTTTGCGCGCTGGAATTTGTGCGTTAGAGGTCTGCGATCAGGGCTTCAGCACAACGGATGCCGTCGGTGGCCGCACTCATGATGCCGCCGGCATATCCAGCTCCTTCACCACAAGGGTAGAGCCCCGGGGTCGACACGGCATGGCACGTTCGGTCTCGGGTGACAGTGACCGGTGAGCTCGAACGAGTCTCCACGCCGGTAAGAACGGCATCGGGACGGCTGTAGCCTCGTAGCTTTTTTCCGAGTAGGGGAAGTCCCAGGCGGAGCGACTCGACGATATGCTGCGGTAGGGCTTCGTCAATTGCCGTCCAGGTCACACCGAGCGGATAGGTGGGCTTTACCTTTCCGGGCGCCTTGCTGGCGCGTCCTGCGAGGAAATCTCCGACGAGTTGTGCCGGTGCGTTCCAGTTGGAACCGCCCAGGCGATAGGCGGCCGCCTCGCAGGCACGCTGGAGCTCGATGCCGGCGAGCGGGTCATCGTTGGGAAGGTCCTCAGGCGTGACGTTAACGAGCAGGGCGGCATTTGCGTTGCGTCCGTCGCGGGCATTGAGACTGGCCCCGTTGACGCACAGATGGCACGGTTCTGAGGAGGCGGCAACAACCTGTCCGCCGGGGCACATGCAAAACGAGAACACGCTGCGGCCGTTGGGAAGATGGGCAACAAGTTTGTAGGGGGCCGCCCCGAGCGCTGGATGTCCCGCCGAGGCTCCATATTGGGCTCGGTCGATGTCGCGTTGCGGATGCTCGATGCGAACGCCCATGGCAAAGGTCTTTTGTGCGAGGGCCACGTTGTGGTCCTTAAGGAGCTCAAAAATATCGCGAGCAGAGTGCCCGCAGGCGAGGATGAGGTGCTTTGTCTCGATTGACTCGTAAGCGGCGTCTTGGGACGATTGGACATCAATACCGGTGATGGCGCCAGACGCGTCGATGCGAATGTCGACGAGCTTCGTTCGATAACGGACGACACCTCCGAGCCGCTCGATGCGCTGGGATATAGCGGTGACAACCTTGGGAAGGATGTCGGAGCCAATGTGCGGCTTGGCATCCCACAGAATATCGCGGGGCGCACCCGCCTCGACGAAGGTTTCGAGGATAAGGCGATGGGCGGGATTTTTTGTTCCCGTATTGAGCTTGCCGTCCGAGAAGGTCCCCGCGCCGCCCAGACCAAACTGGATATTGCTCTCGGGGTCGAGGATGCGCTCCTTTAGAAAGAGGTCGATCGCCTGCGAGCGGCGAAATGCCGGGTCGCCGCGCTCGATAAGCAAGGGCTTCAGACCCGCTTCGGCAAGGGTGAGTGCAGCGAAAAGGCCGGCGCATCCGGCGCCGACAACGACAGGGTGTTCTTGAGGTGCGTCGGAGACGGGGGAGGGGAATGAAGGCTCATCGTCTTCTATCGCGCGTACGCGCGAGCGGTCACGCTCGGCAACGCTGTCGACCGCTTCTCGCTCGAGGTGGGGACTAGTCAGCTCAACACGAAAGCTCAGGATAAAATGGACGTCTCGTTTTTTGCGAGCGTCGATTGACTTGCGGTGGAGTTCGATGGACTTGATCTCGGAGTCCTTGCAACGTAGGATGCGCTTGGCGACTCGCTTGCCAACAATGAGGCAGGCATTTTCATCGCCGGCTTCATCGAGCGACGCGTTGACTTGGGTGATTTCGATCATCGAGGTCTCCTTAGAGGCAAGAAAGAGGCCGTCCGGTATCCCAGACGGCCCGAATGCGTTTTTGATTATAGACTGCGCGGCTACAAGCTGCTTGCAGCGCGAATGCCCGAGAGCCAGGCCCACGCAAGGTTAAAGCCTCCGCAATCGGCGTCGATGTCGAGCGCTTCGCCGCAGACGTAAAGCGGGGCGTCGACAGCGCTGCGCGCGCGTAGACTGGGTGTTGAGATGCTCTCGACAGATACGCCACCACGCGTGACCTGCGCCGAGCGCTCCTCGGCTGTTCCCTCGACGAGCAACTTAAAGTGCTTGAGGATCGAGACCAGGTGGATGACATCGTTGGAGCCTGGATGGCACTGCTCGAACGCCGTGCAGACGACGCGGGAGAGTTGCGGGGCGAGCATGCCGTCGAGCCAACGGGGATCGCGGGGCGAAAAGCCGCCGAGCAGCTTAACGCGCCGGTTGAGCATATCGAGCAGCTCGTCTTTGGAGAGGTCGGGGAAAACGTCGAGCAGAATCGTATCGCCGCGCTGGATACGACGGGAGAGGTTGAAGACAGCGACGCCCGAGATGCCGAAGGTTCGAAACAGTACTTCACCGTCTTCGTGCCAGAGCTCACTATGGTTACGGGTGAGCGTCAAGCGGGCGCGGACGCGCAGACCATCCAACGTCTTGAGTGCTGCCCGATCGCCAACGACCGTTGCCGATACGGGGCAGAGGATGGGGCGTAGCGAAGTGAGGGGGAGGCTAAACGTATCGGCGATACCGGTGGGGTTGCCGCCCGTGGCGATAATTACGGCATGCGCCTGCAGGGCCTCGTTCTTGCGAGGGACATCGGCGAGTGCCTTCCGAAGCGAGCGGAGCTCCGATTTTCGGTCGTCGTGCTTTTTTGCCTTGAGCGCCCGCGCTGGACGGTCTATTTGGAGTGCCCAGCCTTCGGAAACTTTGTGCGCCGAGGCAACGTTGGCTCCGCAGATTAAGGTGATACCTAGGCGGTCGCAAACGTTGAGAAGCGCGTCGCGCACCGATTCTGCGCGAAGGGAGCGCGGGTACAGCCGGCCTTCCTCGGAGGTTGTCATGATGCCCAGCGAGGAGAAGAAACCCATAAGCTCATGTTCGGGCTGGGGGCCCATGACGGATTCGATGAATGCGGGGTGGTTATACCGCTGAGGATCAATCGATTCGTTGGAGAGGTTGCAGCGGCCGTTACCGGTCGCAAGAAGCTTAAGGCCGCAGGCGACATCGCGCTCAACGATGCAGACGCTTTTGCCAGCACGTGCGGCCGTAATGGCGGCGGCGAGGCCTGAAGCCCCGCCGCCGATTACCAGGACGTCATAGAAGGCGCTCGTGTTCACTTAGGCCTCGTCGGTCTCGTGCGGGGCAATGGCCTCGACGGCAGAGACTGCCTTGGGCAACATGCCATCGGGCAGCGCGGTCTCGACCTCGCCCTTATCGCAGGCCTCGGCGAGTGCCGGATTGATGGGAAGCTGGCCCAAGATGTCGAGGTTATAGCGCTCTGCGACCTCGGGGAGCTTGCTCTTGCCAAAGACCTCGATCTTTTTGCCGCAGTCGGGGCACTCAATATAGCTCATGTTTTCGACGATGCCCAGAATGGGGACGTTCATCTTCTCGGCCATGTTGACCGCCTTGGCGACGATCATCGAGACCAGATCCTGCGGGCTCGTGACGATGACGATGCCGTCGACGGGCAGCGACTGGAAGACGGTGAGCGCGACGTCGCCTGTTCCCGGAGGCATGTCGACCAGCAGGTAGTCGATGGGGCCCCACGAGGTCTCGCTCCAGAACTGCCTAATGGCGCCTGCGATGACCGGACCGCGCCAAAGGACGGGGTCGGTCTCGTTTTGGAGCAGAAGGTTGGAGCTCATGACCTTGACGCCGCGCTCGGAGATTTCGGGCAGCATAAGGTTGCCAAGGGCATGGACGTGGCGTCCGCTCATACCGAACATCTTGGGGATAGAGGGACCGGTGATGTCGGCATCGAGGACGCCGACCTTGTGGCCGTGACGGGCAAGCTCGGTGGCGATGGCGCCGGTGACAAACGACTTGCCGACACCGCCCTTGCCGGAAAGCACGGCGATGACGCGTTTGACCTCGGACAGCGTGTTCTCCTCAAATTGCGACGGCGACGTTTGTCCGCCGGCAGCCTGTGCGTGCTCGCAACCCATGTATGACTCCTTTGTATATGTTGGGGCGGGGCCCCGTGATGTGACACGAGCGTCATTGTACCCTCGTTTGCGAGCGGGAGTCATTTGCGATGCATTTGGGCCGAGCGTGTTTGCAATACGATGGGTCTAAGCGAATGGGCGGGCTTACTGAACTTTGCTGGCGAACTCGAGGTATTGCATGCGCTGCAGCTTGTCGATCGTCGAGGCGTATGGGCTGTCTTCAGATTCCAAGTCGTAGCGCAGCCCGTCGGCACCAAGGTAGCCGGCGACATTGATGGTGGGCACATCTGACCTTGTTGCAAGCAGAGCCTTTTGATAGTCGGTGAGCGGGGCGCCGATCTTATTAAGGGTAATGGCTGCAATCTCGTTTGCCCCGACGGTGTCGTAGACGTTGAGTTCGGTATTGCCGGCGATTTCATAGTTAGCCCAGACGAAATATGTCGACTGATAGATACGGAAAGCGTGGCTTGCCGTATCTTCCTGAGGGTACAGCTCGTCGTTGAGAGTCGTTGCGGCGCTTGGCTGATGGTCGCCAAAAAAGACAAGGACAACCGGTCTGCCGATATTGCGGAGCTCGTTGATAAAGTACTCGAGGTCCCGGTCGGATGCGTTGATGCAGGTAAGATAGGTGTTGAGCGCGCTATTGGCACCCTCGCTGGCTCCCTCGACCCAATAGTTTGTCAGCTCCTCGGCGGGAACGGTGCCATAGTCGTAGCCGCCGTGATTTTGCATCGTGACGTCAAAGATGAACTGTGGGGCTTCGTCGGTTCTAAGCAGGTCGAGTATCTTGTCGTAGGTGGCGTAGTCGCATACGCCGGCATGGTAACAGGGCGCACCTTCGAAATCGCCGATTGAAAGAAAGTTTCCAAAGCCCAGCTGCTGATAGATTTTATCTCGATGGTAGTTGACGGGGTTTTGCGGGTGCATAGCGGTAGCGGTATACCCAAGCTCCTTAAGGTCCTTTGCCAGGCTGTTGACGCCATTCATCTGATATAGCTGATAGGGGATTTTGCCTAATCCGACAAAGGCCGTTGTCGCTCCGGTCAAAAATTCGAATTCGGAGTTCGCCGTTCCGCCACCGGCGACCGAAGCGAGCATGGTGCCGCGAACAAGTGTGTCGGGAAGCGAGTTGTAGAATGCGGGGCCGGTGTACCCAGCCGCCTGGAGCTGCTCAAAGCACGAAAGGTCGCTAAAACTCTCGTTCATGACGGCAACAATCGTCGGCTTGATTTCATTGAACTGGGCAACGGCCGCCGCGCGCTGCTCGCTCGAGCCATACGTGCTGTCGTAGGCGGCGGCGAGCTCCTGCTCGATGCTCTGCGCCTCATCGGGCGTATAGCCTTCGGGCTTCTCAATGGCCAACTCGTTGACCATTTCGGTGAACGAAGTGATAAAACCCTGAGACGTATATGTGGTGATGGGCTGCCAACGGTCAAATCCAAAATCCAGCGCCTGCTCCAAGTCGATGCTGGAAAAGCCCGAGAGCTCCACAACGGTCACTAGCAGAAAAGCGCAGAGGTTAGCGGCGATTGCGGGGAAGACATGGGTGGGCGTACGGAGCTTTCGCGGTCGGATAAGCGAAAGAAGCCCCAGGGAAATCTCCAGCAGGGCGAGAGAGGTTACGATTCCGGCGGTAAAGGTAAACTCGTATCCCTCGCTCACTTCCATTGCGGTGCCGAGGGCCAAGATATCGCTTGGCAGGATGGCTTCGCCTTTAAACGTTATGACGAAGTGCTCGGCAATGCCAAGGATGCAACAGGCGACGGGCACGAGGGCCATGACGCCTCCATGACGCTGTCCCAGCAAATAAAGGGAGAGCAGAACCGTCGCGAGCAGCCCGACGGAAAACCCGAATGAGTTGGCGGGAATGCGATAGAACGTTTCGTTACAGGCAATTTCGAGTGAAACGAACGAGAGCGCTGAAACAGCGGCGATGACAAGGATGTCACGGCAAATACAGGCAACCGTTCCCGTCGCAAGATCGGTTTGGTCGATAAGTCCCGAAACCAAGGGCTCGACAAGAAGTATGACGGCGGCAGCACCGAGCGCCGAATAAGAAAGGACCCATAGGGAATTGTCCTCATTTACGAGCAATTGATTCGTAATCCATGCAGCTACCATGCCGAGCGGGATGAGGAGCGTCGCGCACCAAAAGACGCGGGCAATGGGCGGCTTTTCATTGTGTTTGATTGAAAAATACACGCGCACGACGACGGTGGCCACGATAAGGACGGCGATGAATATGGGCAGATTGGCCATGTCGCTCGAAGTGATTTCAAGGGGGATATCTTCGGTCATGGACGTTCCTCTGTTACAGCAAATTAAGTTCAGTAGTAGATTACTGTAACCTTTCCACGGCATTTCGAGAAACAAAGCACCCGATACGCAAAGCTAAAGGTCTGCGAATCTTGTATTACGAACATCTGTGCGCGTCGAGTGCGCTAAACTCATCGACAGTATGATTCGATGCAATAGGAGGCAAGGAGCTTCCATGTCTGATTCTTCTATCGTTATTCGCGGCGCTCGTGAGCACAACCTCCGTGATATCGATGTTTCCATTCCGCGTGACCAACTCGTGGTCATTACCGGTCTTTCTGGCTCGGGCAAGAGTTCGCTGGCATTTGACACTATCTATGCCGAGGGCCAGCGTCGATACGTCGAGAGCCTTTCGAGCTATGCGCGCCAGTTCTTGGGCCAGATGGACAAACCCGACTTGGATTCAATCGACGGCCTTTCGCCGGCGGTGTCGATCGACCAAAAGACGACGTCTAAAAACCCTCGCTCGACGGTTGGCACCGTAACCGAGATTTATGACTATCTGCGCCTGCTGTTCGCCCGTGTGGGCACCC
The DNA here is from genome assembly GCA_958438955.1 of uncultured Collinsella sp. Taxonomy (GTDB): domain Bacteria; phylum Actinomycetota; class Coriobacteriia; order Coriobacteriales; family Coriobacteriaceae; genus Collinsella. The sequence goes on along the minus strand of CAUBTS010000006.1, from coordinate 31,006 downwards.
CGCACTGTCCCGAATGCGGCCGCGTCATTGAGCGTCAGACGACCGACCAGGTTGCCGACAAGGTCTTGGCGGCGGGGGAGGGCCGCCGCGCGTTTGTGCTGGCACCGGTGGTGCGCGGGCGAAAAGGCGAGTACACCAAACTGTTTGAGGACCTTCGCGCCGAGGGCTTTAGCCGCGTGCGTGTCGACGGTGAAGTGCGCTCGCTCGACGATCCGATCGATCTGGACAAGAAGTTCAAGCACGATATCGAGGTCGTAGTCGATCGCATCGTGATCCGTGAGAACTCTCTGGGCCGTATCGCCGAGTCTGTTGAGCAGGCGACCGCGCTGGCTCACGGCAATGTAAACGTGTACATGCTGCCCGATCGTGATGCTCCCGAGGGGACCGAGGGCGAGCTGCTGGAGTATTCGTTGGCCTTGGCGTGCCCGGAGCATGGTCACTCCATTGACGATCTTCAGCCGCGTGATTTTTCGTTCAACGCTCCCTATGGCGCATGTCCTGAGTGCGACGGCCTGGGCTTTAAGAAAACCGTTGATGCCGAGGCGTTGATCGAGGACCCCTCGAAGTCCATTGCCGACGGAGTCTTTGGTAGCCTGTTTGGCAACTCGAACTACTATCCGCAGATTTTTGCTGCGGTCTGCAAACACTTTAAGGTGAGCACCGATACGCCGTGGGAGGACTTGCCCCCTCGCGTGCGTCGTGCATTCTTGGATGGCCTGGGCGATACGAAGATCTCGGTCGACTATCAAAAGCTCGATGGACGCCGCAGCCAGTGGGACACCAAGTTCTCGGGCGTGCGCAATATCCTGTACGAGCGCTATACCGAGACGACGAATGAGAACACCAAGGCGCGCTTGGAGAAGTACATCCGCGAGGAGCCGTGCTCGACCTGCCACGGCGCTCGTTTGCGCCCCGAGATGCTCGCCGTTACCGTAGGCGGTAAGTCCATTTACGAGGTCTGCTGCCTATCGTGCCGCGAGTCGCTCGAGTTTTTTGAGGGTTTGGAGCTTACCGAGCGCCAACAATTTATCGGCGGGCGCATCGTTAAGGAAATCCTGGAGCGCCTGCGCTTTCTGGTCGATGTCGGACTTGACTATCTGACCCTCGACCGTGCCTCGGCGACGCTTTCCGGTGGCGAGGCACAGCGTATTCGACTGGCAACGCAGATCGGCGCGGGTCTCATGGGCGTGCTCTATATTCTGGACGAGCCCTCGATCGGTCTTCATCAGCGTGATAACGAGCGCCTGATCAAGACGCTCGAGCGCCTGCGCGATATCGGCAATACCGTTATCGTCGTCGAACACGACGAGGATACAATCCGTGCCGCCGACTACGTGATCGACATGGGGCCCGGCGCCGGCGTCAACGGCGGGCACGTAGTCGCGGCGGGAACGCCTGCCGATATCATGGCGTGTCCTGAGTCGATGACGGGCGCTTATCTGACCGGCAAACGAATGATCCGGGTGCCTGATGAACGGCGCAAGCCCGGTCGCGGCTGCCTTAAAATTACGGGCGCTCGAGCCAACAACCTCAAAAACGTTACTGCCAAGATCGAGTTTGGTACGCTTACGGTTGTTACCGGCGTGTCGGGATCGGGCAAGAGCTCCCTGGTTACCGACACCATTGCGCCTGCCCTTACGAATGCCATTCACCGCTCGACGCGCCCCGTGGGTCCGTATAAGAAAATCGAGGGCATCGAGTGTATCGATAAGGTTATCGATATCGACCAGTCGCCGATTGGCCGCACGCCGCGTTCCAACCCTGCTACCTATATCGGCCTGTGGGATGATCTTCGCGCGCTGTTTGCGAGTGCGCCGGAGTCGAAGGCGCGCGGCTACTCGCCGGGTCGTTTCTCCTTTAATGTGAGTGGCGGGCGCTGTGAGGCGTGCAAGGGCGACGGGCAGATCAAGATCGAGATGCACTTCCTTCCCGATATCTACGTTCCCTGCGAAGTTTGCGGCGGCAAACGCTACAACCGCGAGACGCTCGAGGTCACCTACCGTGGCAAGACCATCTCGGACGTGCTCGACATGAGCGTCACCGAGGCGCTGGCCTTCTTTGGGAATATCCCGCAGATTAAGCGCAAGCTCCAGACGCTGTACGATGTAGGCTTAGGCTACGTGAGCCTGGGCCAGCCCGCCACGACGCTCTCGGGCGGCGAGGCACAGCGTGTGAAGCTCGCCAAGGAGCTTCATCGACGCCAGACGGGCAAGACGTTCTATATTTTGGACGAGCCGACGACCGGTCTTCATTTTGAGGACGTCCGCCAGCTGCTCGATGTGCTGCAGCGCTTGGTCGATGCGGGCAACACGGTGCTGGTGATTGAGCACAACCTTGATGTCATCAAGGTTGCCGACCGCCTGATCGATATGGGTCCCGAGGGCGGTAACGGCGGCGGAACCGTCGTGGTTTCGGGTACACCGGAGCAGGTTGCGGACTGTCCGCAGAGTTATACGGGCAAGTTTTTGGCGCCGTTGCTCAGGCGTGACCGGGAGCGCCAGGCTCAACTTGATGCTCAATAAATAGGCGATTCAGTTTATGGGCGCCATCGACTCCTCGTGATTCGATGGCGCTTGCTGTGTCGAAGTGACGTATGCAGCCGAATTGGACATATACTTAATTTTTACGTCCGAATGCGAGGGAAAGGATATGTCATGGCAAAGGCTGTAAAGACGCCAAAAACCAATGCGATGCGCGAGCTGGAAAGCGCCGGCATTTCCTATGTTCTACATACGTACGAAGACGATGGTGATGAGTCGGTGGGCCTGGGGGTCGCGATTTCGGAGCAGCTTGGCGAGGAGCCCGGTCAAGGATTTAAGACTTTGGTCTGCGTGACACCGTCCAACGACTATGTCGTGTGCTGCATCCCTGTTGCCGACGAGCTCGATCTAAAGTCCGCCGCGCGTGCCGCGGGGGAGAAGTCCTTGGCCATGATGCATGTGAAGGATTTGCTTGCGGCGACTGGCTACGTTCGCGGCGGCTGCAGCCCGGTCGGTATGAAAAAACGCTACCGGACGCTCATTGATGAGACGTGTGTCCTTTGGGATACCATTTTTATTTCGGGAGGCAAGCGTGGTTATCAGCTCGAGCTTGTACCCGATGATTTAATTGCATTTTGCGGGGCGACGGTTGCCGCGATTACGAGAGAGGACTGAGCGATGCCGCAGGAAGAATTGAAGTGCGGAGCTCATTTTGCAAAAGAATCTGCGCCTCAGACGCCCTCATCCGAAGCTTCTTCGTCGCGAGATGACACTGACGACATGGGCTCGTCGGACTACTCCACGGTTGGTCGTTCCGCCGGGCTTATGACCATACTGACCATCGTGTCTCGCGTTACCGGTTTTATCCGAACGTGGGCAATGGCGGCCGCTATCGGCATGTCGCTACTCTCGTCCTCCTATCAGGTCGCCAACAACCTGCCCAATATGCTCTACGAACTCGTGATGGGCGGCATGCTCGTGACGGCGTTTTTGCCCGTGTACATGGGCGTGAGGCGTGAGCAGGGTCGCGAGGCCTCAAACGAGTACGTGGGCAACCTGCTCGGCATTCTGCTTTTGGTGCTGGGTGGCATTTCGTTGCTGGGGACCGTGTTCGCCCCGGGCTTTATCTGGACGCAATCGTTCCTTTCGGGTGACGGCGGCAGCATGGATACCGCTGCGTTCATGTTCCGTTTCTTTGCCATCCAGATTCTGTTTTATGGTTTGGGCTCGGTGTTCTCGGGCGTTCTCAACGCACACCGCGACTACTTCTGGTCGACGTTTGCCCCGGTCCTCAACAATGTGATCGTCATTGCGAGCTTTATGGGTTTTGCGCCCGTGTCCGCACAGTTTGGCGAACGTGCCGGCATCATCTTGATTGCGGCCGGTACGACCCTCGGTGTCTTTGTTCAGATGGCATGTCAGATCCCCGCGCTTGGCAAGCACGGCGTGCATCCCCATATCCATATCGACTTTAAGGACCCCGCACTGCGCCAGACGATTGCGCTCGGTATCCCGACGCTGCTCGCCACGGTGTGCATGTTTGTCTCGACTTCTATCACCAACGCTGCCGCGCTGGTGGTCCAGCCCGAGACCGGTCCTTCCGTCATCGCCTATGCGCGCCTGTGGTACACGCTGCCCTACGCGCTGATTGCCGCCTCGCTTTCGACGGCGCTCTATACCGAGCTCTCTCACGACGCACAGGAGAAGGATTACGACAGCGTTCGCACGGGCATTTCGCGTGGCGTCGCCCAGATGCTGTTCTTCCTGATTCCGTTCGCGCTGTACCTGATTGTCTTCGCGCGTCCGCTCAACATGATTTACTGTGCCGGCAAGTTTGATGAGTCCGGCGTGGCGCTGGTGTCCGAGTTCCTTGTCTACCTGGCGTTCTCGCTGCCGCTCTACGGCGTGGTCGTATTGATGCAGAAGAGCTTCTCTGCCTTGCTCGACATGAAGCCCTATAGCCGCTATTGCCTGTATTCCGCCATCGGCCAGGCCGGCTCGGTTCTGCTGTTTGGCGTTGTGCTGGGCTTCGGTATGCCGGCAATCGCGCTTTCGTATGTCGTCGACTACGTGATCTTGGTCGGATGTTCGCTATGGTGGCTGCGTCGTCGTCTGCGTGGCCTTCAGGTCAAATCTATCCTGCATGGCGGTTTCTTTGGTCTTTTGCTCGGTGGCCTGGGTGCTGCCGCAGGCGCCGGCGTCATGTGGGCGCTTGAGCACTTTGTCGGGGCACTTGGCGGCTCGATTCTGATTACTCTTGGCTACGTTTGCGTTGCGGGTGTCGTCTCGCTTGCTGTTACCTTTGGCCTTGCCGTCGTCCTTAAGATGCCCGAGGTCTCGGCGCTGCTTCGTCGCAAGTAGGTGCGTGTGGCCGGTCACGACAACATTCCAACACTTGCCGAGCAGGTTTCGCGCGTTCCCACGCAGCCCGGATGTTACCTTTGGAAAGATGCCAAGGGCGATGTCATCTACGTTGGCAAGGCAAAAAACCTGCGTTCCCGTATGCGCCAGTACGTGACACTGCAGGATGAGCGTCAAAAGATCCCGCTGATGATGCAGCTGGTGGCGAGCTTTGACTACATCGTTGTCGAAACCGAGCATGAGGCGCTTGTACTCGAGCGCAACCTGATCGGCCAGTACCATCCGTACTTTAACGTCGACCTCAAGGATGACAAGAGCTACCCCTTTATCGCCATTACAAAGGGCGACCTGTATCCCGCTATCAAATATACGCGTGAGCGTCATAAGCCGGGAACGCGCTATTTTGGACCCTATACCGATAGCCGTGCGGCACGTGAGACGATAGATACGCTGCGCAAGGTTATTCCCATCTGCTCCGCATCCTGTGCGGAGTGGCGTCGTTGTCGCCGTATCGTTGAGTCCCACAAGGGCGAGGAAGACATCGTCAATATGATTTGCGCGCAAAACGGGCGTCCCTGCTTTGACTACCATGTCGGGCGCGGCCCGGGTGCGTGTGTCGGCGCGATTTCCCCGGCAGACTATGCCAAGAACGTCAAGCGTGTCGAGCGCTTTTTGTCGGGCCATCGCAAAGATGTCGTCGATGAGCTGACCTCCGAGATGACGGATGCCGCCGAGGCGCTCGACTTTGAGCGCGCGGCACGCGTCAAACGTCGTTTGGAGGTCATCAGGGGTCTGGACGATCGTCAGCAAGTCGTTTTTCCCTCCAGTGTCGATATCGATGTCATCGGGTTCTATCGCGAGGAGACCATCTCCGCCGCTTGCGTCTTCGTCGTTCGCGAGGGCCGAACAGTTCGCACCTGCGAGTTCATTCTCGACAAGGGTCTTGATGTTGACGAGGAAGAGCTCCAGTCGGGCTTTCTTAAGCGCTATTACGACGAGACGGCTGATATTCCAGCTGAGGTCAACCTTTCCGTCGAGCTTGAGGATGCGGAGGCGCTGGGGGAATGGCTTGCGGGCAAGCGCGAGCGTTCCTGCCATCTCCATAGGCCGCAGCGTGGCGAAAAGCACCGTTTGCTCGATATGGCATCCAAAAATGCGCGCCATGCCCTCATGCGCTACATGATGCGAACGGGGTACGCTGACGACCGCACCAATCAGGCGCTCCTGGAGCTCGAAAGCGCGCTGGCGCTGCCAGCGCCGCCGATGCGTATCGAGTGCTTCGATATCTCGACGCTGCACGGAACCTTTACCGTCGCCTCGATGGTGGTGTTTACCAACGGACGCGCCGACAAGAGCCAGTACCGTCGTTTTAAAATTCAGGCCGAATTGGACGAGGCAAACGACTTCGTGTCGATGTCCGAGGTTTTGGGACGACGCTATGCTCCCGAGCGCATGGCCGACGAGCGCTTTGGATCGCGCCCCGATTTGCTCGTTGTCGATGGCGGTAAGCCGCAATTGACCGCTGCGATCAAGCAACTTGAGGCTCTTGGGCTCGATATACCAGTTTGTGGCTTGGCAAAGGCCGATGAGGAGGTTTTCGTGCCTTGGGACGAGACTCCAGTCGTGCTTCCGACCGGGTCCGCGTCGCTCTATCTAATCAAACAGGTGCGCGATGAATCGCACCGTTTTGCCATCACGTTCCATCGCGAATTGCGCGATAAAGCCATGACGGTTTCGGTACTCGATGACGTTCCAGGCGTGGGACCCACCAGAAAACGTGCCCTTATGCGCCATTTTGGCTCGATGAAGCGTTTGCGCGCGGCGAGCGAGCAAGAGATCGCGGAAGTTCGAGGCGTTCCGGCCGATGTCGCCAAAGCGGTCCACGAGGCACTTGTTGCATGGAATGCCGAACGCGCCCAGGCATCGGCCAACCGTTCCGAAAACTAAACGTGCTTCTAAACAACTGATATACATGATTGGCCGATTTTCAATCATTTATTTTGCGGCGATTACCTGTCGATTTCGGGTTTTATTAACGCTAAAACGTTTGACTAGCCATGGTGAACAACCCTGCTATCCTGCGGGTTGACGATGACTGATATCTCACCTCGTCGATACATACTGTCTGGCGAATCGTTTGTCAATGAATTCGGTGAACGGTAGTAAATACCGTTCAAGCGTATGTATGTATCGGTCGCCGAGCGCGGCACCTCAGTTGGGTTCGTCGGTAGGTAAGGTATATATCGTCCGCAAGTTGCGCGGGGGCAAGTCTAGGTGCTCCCGGGTAAGATTCTCTATTGATAGGAGAAGACATGGCCATCATCAACAAGGGTATGTCCAGGCGTTCGTTCCTCGGCCTCACCGGCAGCGTCGCTGCTGTCGCAGGGCTTGGTCTCACCGGCTGCGGTGGCAGCTCCAACGACGAGGGTTCCGCTTCCGGTTCCGCCGATTCCGCCAACCGTGGCGGCGGTGTGATTACCGCTGGTTCCGCTTACGCTCCGTCCAGCTTCGATCCCGCCAGCACCGGCTCCGCTGTGGGCCTGGGTGCTAACTGGCACGTCGTCGAGGGTCTCTACGGCATCGATTACCACGACTACAGCACCTTCAACGAGCTCGCCACCGACGATCCCAAGTCCGTGGACGACACTACCTTCGAGGTCACCATCCGCAAGGGCGCCAAGTTCTCCGATGGTACCGAGGTCACTGCTGACGACGTCGTCGCTTCCTACACCGCTTGCGCTGCTTCCGCTACCTATGCTCCGTTCTTCCAGCCCTTCGAGTCCATCGAGGCCAAGGACGCCAGCACCGTAACGGTCAAGACCAAGGTCCCCAACTTCTCCCTGCTCAAGGATCGTCTGGCCATCATCCGTGTTACCCCGGCTACTCAGTCCGAGGAGGATCGCGCCAAGCAGCCGATCGGTTCCGGCCCCTGGATGTACGACTCTATCTCCGATACCGAGATCACCCTGGTTCCCAACCCCGAGTACAACGGTGAGTATGCTGCCGAGGATAAGAAGATCCAGTACAGCATCCTGACCGACCCCACCGCTCGCGTTACCGCCCAGCAGGAAGGCTCCACGCTCGTTATGGAGCTCGTCACCGCTGACGCCGTCGACCAGCTCGAGAGCGCTGGCTGCAAGATCGACAACGTCCAGGGCTTCGGCACCCGCTTCATCATGTTCAACGTCGCCAAGGAGCCTTGGAACAACGTCAAGGTCCGTCAGGCCGTCATGTACGCGCTCGACACCGAGAAGATGATCACCAACACCTTCGCCGGCCTTGCCACCGCTGCCAGCTGCTACCTGCCCAAGAGCTTCACCAACTATCATGAGGCTTCCACGGTGTACAAGACCGACGCCAAGAAGGCCAAGAAGCTCATCGAGGAGTCCGGCATCACCCCGGGTGCCATCACCCTGCGCACCACCGACAACGAGCAGATTAAGGGCATGGCCGCCCAGGTCAAGAACGACCTCGACGCTCTCGGCTTCGAGGTGACCATCCAGACCGATACCTCGCCGGCCACCTACGCTGCCATCGACGGCGGCGAGGCCTACGATATCCTCCTTGCCCCTGGCGATCCGTCCTGCTTCGGCGCTGACCCCGACCTGCTGCTCAACTGGTGGTACGGCGACAACGTCTGGATGCAGACCCGTTGCCCGTGGAAGGAGTCCGCTGAGTGGGAGAAACTCCACGGTCTCATGGACGAGGCTCTTGCCGCCGAGGGCGACGAGCAGCAGAAGAAGTGGAACGAGTGCTTCGACATCATCGCCGACAACGCTGTTCTGTACCCCGTTGTCCACGTCAAGACCGTCTCCGCTTCCTGGGACGATCCGTCTACCGCGCCCAACGGCGAGGCCCTCGATGGCTTCAAGGGCATCGGCACGACGAGCATGTCCTTCAGGGGCGTCGCGACCGTCAAGGCCTAAGACTCGTTTGAGTCATATGTGGGGCGTCGGTCGTAAGGCAACGTCCTCATAGTTGAAACAAAGACCCGGGCGGCCTCGATGTCGCTCGGGTCTTGTAATGAGTATCCATACTCATATACCAGTTGGTCCTACCGACAAAAGAAAGGGGAGAGAACGTGAACAACTTTCTACGTTTGATTGGAAGGCGTCTCGTGGCGCTGCCGATCATGGCATTGGGCGTCACCGTCCTGGTGTTCTTCCTTATGTCGTTCTCCAAGACCGACCCCGCCTATACGGCGTTGGGTGACGGTGCCTCGCCCGAGGCGGTTGCCGAGTACCATGAGAAGTATGGTCTGGACGACCCCTGGCCCGTGCGCTACGTGCGCTACATGGGCGATCTGATCCATGGTGACATGGGCACCTATGGTGCTGCTCGCAACTCCGTTGCCAAGCGCATCTCCACGGCCCTGCCCGTCACGATGCAGCTGACCTTCATCGGTCTTGCCATCGGCGCGGTCGTCTCGTTTTTGCTCGGCGTCATCGCGGCACTGTATCGCGATAAATGGCCGGACCAAGTGATCCGCGTCTTTTCCATCGCCGGCTTGGCAACCCCGTCGTTCTGGCTTGCCGTTCTGTTGATTCTGCTGTTCTCTTCCTACTTTAAGGTGCTCCCGGCATCCGGTGCTCTGCCTCACTTCACCACCAACCCGGCTGGCTATCTGGGACGTATGATCATGCCCGCTATCGCTCTGGCATTCCCGCTGACGGGCCAGATGACTCGTATCGTGCGTACGGCCATGGTTGAGGAGCTCGACAAGGACTACGTCCGCATGGCCCGTGGCGCCGGCGTTCCCGAGAAGGTCGTCGTCGGCATCAACGTTTTGCGCAACGCGCTGATCACCCCGGTCACCACCCTCGGTCTTAAGATCGGTTACCTTATGGGCGGCGCCGTCGTCATCGAGGTCATCTTCAACCTCCCCGGCATGGGTACTGCGATTCTGCAGGGCGTTCAGGGCAACGAGGCGAACCTGGTTCAGGGCGTCGTCATCGTCGTTGCTCTTGCCTTCATCATCATCAACATCGTGGTTGACATGCTCTACCTGCTCATCAACCCGCGCATCAGGACGGTGTAGATTATGGTAAAGATTCGAGAGAAGCAAACCGAGCAGCTCGAGAAGGCTGCCTCCAAGGGGCTCAAGCTCGGTGGCTGGAAGAAGATGACGCTGTCTTCTAAGATTGCCGCCGTCGTGCTGGTGTTGGTCGCCCTGACCGCGATTCTGGCGCCCCTTCTTGCCCCCTATAGCCCGGTCGAGATTTTCACTGCTCGCCAGGCTCCCGGCAATGGATTTATCTTCGGTACCGACGATAAGGGCCGCGACATCCTGTCGCGTATGCTTTACGGTGGCCGTTACTCGCTGATCATCGGCTTCGGTGCTACTGCCATGGCTCTGGTCTGCGGCTCGGTCGTGGGCGCCCTCGCGGCGGTTTCGCGCAAGTCCGTTTCCGAGGCGATCATGCGCATCCTGGACATCATCATGTCCATCCCGGGCATCGCCCTCGCTGCCGTCTTCGTCTCCATCCTGGGCAATTCCGTGCCGTCGATCATCTTCGCCATTGGCTTTATGTACACTCCGCAGATTGCCCGTATCGTGCGCGCCAACATCGTGTCCGAGTACGGCGAGGACTATGTCCGCGCGGTCATCGTTTCCGGCGCCAAGGCTCCGTGGATTTTGATCAAGCATGTTCTGCGTAACTGCATCGCCCCGATCATGGTCTTCACCGTTACCCTGGTCGCCGACGCCATCATCTTCGAGGCCTCGCTGACCTTTATCGGCGCTGGTATCCAGGAGCCCACCGCTACCTGGGGCAACATCCTCGCCGACGCCCGCGGTGGCGTGCTCGCTGGCCGTTGGTGGCAGGCGCTGTTCCCGGGTCTGGCTATCATGATCACCTGCCTGGCGCTCAACATCCTCTCCGAGGGCATTACCGACGCCATGGCCGCTGCTCCCTCCGCCGCCCTGGATCCGACCGATTCCTCCAAGCGCCGCGAGGCCGACCTGCTGGTCTCCGACCCCGTTCGCGCTTACAAGGAGCAGGCTCAGTCCCTGTCCGCCCGTCTTGGCGCCCTGCGCGATGTCGAGCTCAAGCGTAACGACCGCCATGTGCCCGATGAGTCCGTTGAGCCGATCCTTTCGGTCCGTGATTTCTGCATCCAGTTTGAGCACCACGGTGATATCAACGTCGTCGATCATGTCAACTTTGATGTCCGTCCTGGCCAGACCATGGGCCTGGTCGGTGAGTCCGGCTGCGGTAAGTCCATCACCACGCTGGCCATCATGGGCCTGACCGACGATGACGAGCATCTTTCCGGTGAGGTTCTCTGGGAGGGCCGCGACCTGCTCAAGATGAGCAAGAAGGAGTGGTTCGGCCTGCGCGGTACCGATATCGCCATGGTCTATCAGGACGCCCTGTCCTCGCTCAACCCCTCCATGCTCATTTCCGCCCAGATGAAGCAGCTCACCAAGCGCGGCGGTACCCGTAGCGCCGAGGAGCTCCTGGAGCTCGTGGGCCTCGACCCCAAGCGTACGCTCGAGAGCTATCCGCATGAGCTTTCCGGTGGTCAGCGTCAGCGCGTTCTGATCGCTATGGCCCTTACCCGCGACCCCAAACTGGTCATCTGCGACGAGCCCACGACCGCTCTGGACGTTACCGTCCAGAAGCAGGTCATCAAGCTGCTCAACGATCTTCAGGCCAAGCTCGGCTTTGCCATGATCTTCGTTTCGCATGACCTGGCTCTGGTCGCCGAGGTCGCCCATAACATCACGGTTATGTACGCTGGCCAGGTTATCGAGCAGGCGCCCACCAAGGAGCTGCTCACTAACCCGATCCACGAGTACACCCGCGGTCTTCTGGGTTCCGTTCTGTCCATCGAGAGCGGTTCGGGCCGCCTGCACCAGGTGCCCGGCGCCGTTCCGAGCCCGCGCGATTTCCCCAAGGGCGATCGCTTCGCGCCCCGCTCGAGCCACCCGCGTATTGGCCTGGACACCCGTCCGGTCTTCAAGCGCGTGCCCGGCACCGAGCACTTCTATTCCGAGCTCCCCGACGAGGTGCTCAAGGCAAATGGTTTGACCCCTCACGCGGAGGTGATGTAGATGAGCGAGACCGCAGTAAACGGCGTCGAGCCGATCATCTTCCTTGATGACGTCCACGTCACCTTTAGGACCCGTACCGGCTCGATTCTGCACCCCAACCTGGTTCACGCCGTCCAGGGTGTAACGATTAAGCTCATGCCCGGTCAGACGATCGGCATCGTCGGCGAGTCCGGTTGCGGTAAGTCCACCACCGCTAACGTCATGTGCGGCCTGCAGGCCCCCACGAGCGGCAAGGTCTACTTTAAGGGCAAGGACGTTACCAAACGTACCGCCGAGGACCGTCGCCACATGGGTCGCGTCATCTCGGTCGTGTTCCAGAACCCGGCCACGGCGCTCAACCCCCGCATGGTCGTTCGCGAGCAGCTGCTCGACCCCATGCGCGTCCACAACCTGGGTACCGAGGCCGAGCAGGAGAAGCGCGTCAAGGAACTCTTGGAGCTCACCGGTCTGCCCAGCTCCGCTGCCGAGGTTCTTCCCGGCCAGCTTTCGGGCGGCCAGCGTCAGCGCGTCGCAATTGCCCGTGCCCTGTCGCTGAACCCCGATGCCATCATCGCCGACGAGCCCACCTCGGCTCTGGACGTTTCGGTCCGCGCGCAGATTCTGAACCTGCTGACCGACCTTAAGAAGGAGCTCGGCCTGGCCATGGTGTTCATCAGCCATGACATCCAGACGGTCCGCTATATCTCTGACGACATCATCGTTATGAATGGCGGCAAGATCGTCGAGCAGGGCGAGGCCAAGCAGGTCTTCCAGCACCCCCAGGACCCCTACACCAAGATGCTGCTCGGCGCTGCGCCGTCGCTGCTGCACCCCAAGCTCGGCGAGTAGCCTCGCTTTCCCTCCCGTGCGCCCGGTTCCCTTGCCGGGCGCACCTCCGTTGCGATTTCGAAAGGTTGGGTTCACGAGCCATGCCAAGTGCTCAGGAGCTACAACATCAATTTGGTGAATATCGAGGCGCCATGCCCCGTCCATCAGATTTCGATCTCTTTTGGAAGGATCGCATGGCCGAGGCCGACGCCGTCGGGCTTGACTATGCGATCGAGACGGCATCGGTCAACGATGCCGCGACCTGCCAGCTTTTCGACCTCTGGTATACCGGCATGTGTGGCGCTCGCCTGCATGCCAAGTACCTTAAGCCCGTCTCGGACGAGCCCGTGCCATTGGTGCTTCAGTTCCATGGGTATCCGGGTGCAAGCCGCAGCTGGTTTGAGCAGGCGTCGTTTGCGGGCATGGGCATGGCACTCATCGCCCTCGACTGCCCCGGCCAAGGAGGTCCCTCCGAGGACATTGGTGGATTTGAGGGCACAACGGTCGCGGGCCATATCGTCGCCGGTATCGACGGCGACCCGGCCAACCTCTACTATGTCCGCTTGCACCAAGATATTCGCATCCTGTGCCGCATCGTTCGCGAGCTCGAGGGCATCGATCTTGCCCGTGTGTTTGTGAACGGCGCGTCTCAGGGCGGCGGTTTGGGCATTGCGACCTGTGCACTTAACAGCGAGCTTATCAATCGCGCCGCCATCCTCTATCCCTTCCTGTCAGATTTTCGCCTGGTCTGGGATTTGGATGCCGATGACATTGCCTACGAGGGCCTGCGCTATTGGTCTCGCTGGTTTGACGAGGACTCGACTCGTATTGACGAAGCCTATGCCAAGCTGGCGTACTTCGATTCCAAGAACTTTGCCCCTATGGTCAAATGCCCCGTGCTGTTTGGCACCGGCACAGCCGATATCGTCTGTCCGCCAGCGACGCAGTTTGCGGTCTATAACAACCTGACCTGCGAAAAGCGTCATGAGTTCTTTGAAGGCTTTGGCCACGAGGAGATTCAGGATTTTGACGATTTGATCATTCCGTTTTTCTGCAAGGGAGGGGAGGCTCATGTCTAAGTGCGAGAGCAATGTTGACGAGCTGATTGTCCCCGGGCTTGTGGGAATTCCTGGAACGGTTTCGTCAAGGCTCGCAGAATATCGGGACTGGCGCGGTGATGTCCAAGCAGATGTTTCTGATTTAGAGACATGCGCTTCGAATCTTGAGATTCAAGGCCTGGCCATTACGGCGATTGACTTTGTTAACCCCTGCGCCCGTTACTCGGAGGTCTCCTTTGAGCTCGGTGACGATGCGATTCACGCTCGTTTGATCGAGCCTGTCGGTCGTGCCCGAGTATCTGAGCGCGTGCCGCTGTGCCTGATGTTCCACGACATCGATCGGCCTGTGCGCGGCTGGCATCACATGACGAGATTTGCCGCCATGGGGTATGCCGTCCTCGCGCTGGATGACGATGTTGCTGGTGCGGACGACCTGCAGCGGGGGATTTCTTCGCCCGCTTTTGTCGAGCGCGTCCGTTGGGGCTGCGCGCTGGCGAAGGTGGCGCGCAATCTTGATGGCATGGACCCCGACCGCATCTTTGCATGGGGCGAGGGTCTTGGCGGCGGAGTCGCGCTGGCGGTTTCTGCTCTGGACGAGCGGGGCCTCGCCTGCACGGCGGTTGCCAATCCGCTTCCTGGCGGCCTCGAGGCGCTGTCGTCTCGGGTGCGCGGATCGGTGCTCATGGGCACATCGCTTATGGATACCGTGAGCGATCCCAAGGATCAGTTTGCCGTATTCAACGGTCTTGAGTGTGACCGGAGGCATATCATCTATGCCAAATACGCTCACGAGCGCATCAATGCGTTCGAAAACGAAGTCGTCGACTTTTTTAACCAAACGTTCTACTCGTGTTCTTTGGCCTAGACGGCCTGGACACTGCCAACAAGAGTGGGCGGCATAGGGCTGCCCACCAGACAACTAAGGAGATTCTCGTGGCAACTCAGAAATTCACCGGCGTTATCCCTCCCGTCGTTGTTCCCGATACCGAAGATCACCAGCTCGATGTTGTCTCCTTTGAGCGCAGCATCAACCGCATGATCGACGCCGGCGTCGATGGCCTGTTCTTCTTGGGATCCTCGGGCGAGGTCGTCTTCTCCACCGATGAGCGCCGTCGCCAGATTATCGCCGAGGCCGTTCGTATCGTCGACCACCGTGTGCCTGTTCTGGTCGGCATCATCGATACCGAGACCGAGCGCATGATTGAGCACGGCAAGGTCGCCCAGGAGCTGGGCGCCGATGCCCTCGTCGCCACCTGCCCGTTCTATGCCCTGCAGGGTATGACCGAGGTCGAGGAGCACTTCCGCATCCTGCACGAGGAGCTCGACCTGCCCATCTTTGCCTATGACATTCCCGTCTGCGTTCACACCAAGCTCCCCTGGAAGCTCCTTGCCAAGCTCGGCGCCGAGGGCGTCCTTGCTGGCGTCAAGGATTCCTCGGGTGATGACATCTCGTTCCGCTACCTCGTTCAGGAGAACGAGAAGAACGGCCATCCGATGAGCATCCTCACCGGTCACGAGGTTGTTGTCGACGGCGCCTATCTCGGCGGCGCTGACGGTTCCGTCCCGGGTCTCGCCAACGTTGAGCCCGAGGGCTACGTGCGTCAGTGGAAGGCCGCTCAGGCTGGTGACTGGGCTACCGTCAAGGCCGAGCAGGATCGTCTCAATGAGATCTCCCACATCTGGGATGTCACCTCGGGCGTCCAGGGCTATGCCGGTGGCGTCGGCGCCTTCAAGACCGCTATGAACCTCATGGGCATCTTCGACAGCCCGACCATGCCGCGCCCGGTGAAGGCCATGACCGGTGAGAACGTCGAGGCGATTAAGAAGGTCCTCCAGGACAACGGTCTCCTGTAAAGCTTCCCCGGGCACCCGATCTTGGGGCTCAAGCGGTCGAGCGTGACCCATTAGGTCAACGCCCGACCGCTTTCACCCCAACCTCGGGCACCCGGGAAACCTTTACCAAGCTGCGGCGATAACGCAGCCTTCATTTCCTGTAGTTGTTTTTATCTCCTAAGGAGAGCGACATGGAGAACAAGTACGTTTGCTCCGTCGATATCGGCGGCACCAAGATTGCGACTGCCATTATGGAGTATCCGGCTGATGGCGGCGTGCCCCATCCGGTCTTTGAAGCCGAGGTTCCCACCGAGGCCCAAGAAGGCGGCGAGGCAGTTTTCCAGCGCATCGAGGCGTCCATCAAGGCTGCTCTCGAGGCGAACCCCGATGTCGAGGTCCTCGGTATCGGTATTGGCGCCGCCGGTGTCGTCGACCCCAAGACGGGCGCCATCGCCTACGCCAACGAGATCATGCCCGGCTGGTCTGGCGTTCAGTTGGGGCCGCGTCTGCGCGAGGACCTTGGTCTTCCCGTTGCCGTGGTGGGCGACGTGCAGGCTCATGCTCTGGGCGAGGCCCACTGGGGCGTCGGCAAGGGCAAGTTCTCCGTCTTGTGTCTGGGCATCGGTACGGGCATCGGCGGCGCATATGTCGAGAACGGCCGCGTGATGCAGGGCTTCCACGGTGCTGCCGGTCATATGGGCCACATCGAGTGCTCGGCTGCCGCCGGCATTCCCTGCGCCTGCGGGCGTTCTGGCCATCTTGAGTCTGTTGCTTCGGGCACTTCCATTGGTCGCATGTACGACGAGCGCTTTGGCCGCGTCGACCCCAGCCGTCCTTCGGTCGGTCGCGATGTAAACGACCTGTGCCGCGCGGGCGACGCAAAGGCGACTGAGGTCATCCATGACGCCGGCTTTGCGCTGGGTGCCAGCTTGGGCTCGCTCGCTAACATCCTGGACCCTGAGGTCATCGTGCTTTCGGGTGGCGTGATTCACCAAGGTCCCGATTGGCGTTCACAGACGTGGAAGGATTCGGTACACGAGGGCTATGCCAGCCAGGCGCTCGATCCGCTTCAGGACACGCCGATCCTCATCGGTTCTCTTGAGGGCGATGCTCCGCTCATCGGTGCCGCTGAGCATCTTCTTGCCTCGTTGAAGTAAACGTATCTTCTGTAGGAGCCTCCCGAGACAACACGCCTCGGGAGGCTGTTCTGAGAAAGGTTACAGCCTTATGACCGTCGATCCTTTGATTCAATCCCTGAAGGGCAAGCTCGTCGTGAGCGTTCAGGCGTATATGGGCGAGCCGCTTCGTACGCCCGAGACCATGGCTCAAATGTCTCGAGCTTGTGAGCTCGGCGGCGCCGCCGCCATTCGCTGCCAGGGTCTTGCCGACATTGCCGCCATTAAGGGTCGCTGTGAGGTTCCCGTCATCGGCCTGTGGAAAGATGGGCACGAGGGCGTTTACATCACGCCGACGCTGCGTCACGCTCGCGCCTGCGTTGCTGCCGGTGCCGATATCGTGGCGATCGACGCCACCGATCGTCCGCGCCCCGATGGCAAGACGGTCGAGGATACTTTCCGCCCGCTGCACGAGGAGGGTGTGCTCCTGATGGCGGATTGTGCCACCATCGAGGATATTCGTCGTGCTGTTGACATGGGCTTCGACCTGGTGTCCACCACGCTGTCTCATGGTGTTGCCGCTATCGATTGCACCATGGCCGACGGTCCCGATCTGCCGCTCCTGCGCCAGGCGACTGAGGAATTCCCCGGCCTTCCTATCATTTGCGAGGGTCGCGTGCATACGCCCGAGGAGGCTCGCGCCGCGATCGATGCTGGCGCCTGGGCCGTTGTCGTCGGCACCGCCATCACGCACCCCACGAGTATTACGAGTTGGTTCAAGGCTGCACTTGAGGCGTAAGACAGGCCTCGTATCCGCTCGGGGCGGTATACTCAATATAGGCAATTGACCGCGCGGGATCCGGGTTGCTGGGTCCCGCGCTTGTTTTCGGGAGGCAGCACATGCAAAAGGGAGATGCCATGGATGCGGCGGAGCGCTCGGAGCGCATCCCCGATATCGTCATCATCACCGGAATGTCCGGATCGGGCCGCACACAGGCCATGCACGTGTTCGAGGACATGGGCTATTTTTGCATCGATAACCTGCCTCCGCGTCTCATCGCCCAGCTTGCCGAGCTCGTCGGCATCAATACGGGCGTGGGCAGGCATCTCGCCGTCACCTGTGACCTGCGCAGCCAGGGCTTGTTCGATGAGCTGCTCGATGCCGTTGCCGCACTCGAGGAGCGCGAGATGAGCTGTGACATCGTGTTTCTCGAGGCCTCTGACGAGGTGCTGATCCGTCGTTATAGCGAAAACCGCCGCCGCCATCCCATTGCCAAGCCGGGGGAGACTACGGCCGATGCGATTCAGCGCGAGCGCCTGCAGCTGCAGGGTGTGCGCGACCGAGCCGATATGATCATCGACACGAGCCGCCTGCGTACCTCTGCCCTGCGCAACAAATTGCGCATGGCGTTCTCCGAGTTGTCCGACCAGCAGCTCATGGACGTTCACGTGTTCTCGTTTGGCTTTAAGCACGGCATGCCCGTCGAAGCGGACATTATGATCGACGTCCGCTTCCTGCCTAATCCGTTCTACGATCCCGAGATGCGCACGATGACCGGTCTCGATAAAAAGGTCTCCGATTTTGTTCTGGACCATCCCAAGACGCAGGAGTTTTGGAAGGCTTGGACACAGCTGCTCGATACGGTGATGCCGGGCTATATCGCGGAGGGCAAGCCGCAGCTTTCTATCGCCATCGGCTGCACGGGCGGCCAGCACCGCAGCGTTGCCATTGCCGAGGCCACGGCCCGTTACCTGGAAGGCGCTCAGTACCACGTGAGCATCTCCCACCGCGACCTGTCGCGCGCCAACACGAAGGCATAGGCCTGCATGTCGTTTACCGCTGAGGTGCGCGACGAGCTTGCGCGCTGCGAACCCGAATGTGAATACTGCGACTTGTCGACGCTTGCCGCCCTCACGCGCGTGAGCGGTACGCTCTCGCTTACCGGCTCTGGGCGGTATCGTTTGACGGTTGCGACTGAGACGGGAGCCGTCGCGCGCACGATGATCACGCTGACGCATCGTATCCTTAAGCTCAAAACGGAGTTCACCGTCCGTAAATCTGTATTGCATAAGGTTCGAAACTACCTCATCACCTTGCCTGATCAGCCAGACCTGGATAAGGCCTTGGTTCTGCTGGGTATCCTCGACCGTAGGGGAGGACTTGTCGCCGGCGTACCCCGACATATCGTTGCCCGTCCTTGCTGTAGACTTGCCTATATCCGCGGCGCGCTCATCGCGGGCGGCTTCGTGGCCGATCCACGCGGCGATTTTCATTTGGAGATCGCTGTGCAGGGCGAGCAATATGCCAAGGGGCTTTGCGATCTGTTGGAGCAGATTGGGGTCCATGCTCGTGTTAATGCACGGCGGGGGTCATATGCTGTGTACATTAAGAGCGCCGAGGAAATCGAGCATCTATTAAAGCTGATTGGCGCCAAGCGCAGCGTTGCCGAGATTGAGGAGGCGCGCGCGGTCAAGTTGGTTAAGAACGATGTGAACCGTCGCGTGAACGCCGAGCTCGCCAACCAGACCAGAAGCGCCGGTGCCGCCCAACATCAGCTTGCGCTTATCGATGAGCTCGAGCAGTGTGGCCTTCGTGATGCGCTTCCGGATGCCTTGGCGGTTTTTTGCGACCTGCGCGAGCGCTATCCCGATCTGTCGCTGCGTGATTTGGGGGAGATGGCTGACCCTCCCTTGTCGAAGTCAGCCCTCTACCATCGAGTTTTGAGGCTTGAAAAGCTCATTGAAGCAAACAGGTAGTTTGAAGTAACGACTTATATATGGATTTAGCTGCTATTTTAGTATTTAAAACGTTTTAACGTAAATTTGATTTTCAATTTCGAGCATTCTCGTGAAATTCAAGTCAAAAAAAAGGTATATTAGGCGAGTGGTTAGTTTGTGGGCCTCAACGGCGGGCGCTGTAGCTCGCGGGGGCCTTACGAAAGGAGACACAATGGCAGTAAAGGTTGCTATTAACGGCTTCGGTCGCATCGGTCGTCTGGCTTTCCGTCAGATGTTCGGTCATGAGGGCTCCGAGATCGTCGCTATCAACGACCTCACCTCTCCCGATATGCTCGCTTACCTGCTGAAGTACGACTCCACGCAGGGCAACTACGCTCGCGATCACGAGGTCGTTGCTGGCGAGGATTCCATCACCGTTGACGGCAAGGAGATCAAGATCTACAAGGAGGCCGACGCCAACAACCTGCCTTGGGGCGACCTCGACGTCGACGTCGTTCTCGAGTGCACCGGCTTCTACACCAGCAAGGCTAAGGCTCAGGCCCACATCAACGCTGGCGCCAAGAAGGTCGTCATCTCCGCTCCGGCCGGCAGCGATCTGCCCACCATCGTGTACAACGTCAACCATGAGACGCTGACCGCTGAGGACAACATCATCTCCGCTGCTTCCTGCACCACCAACTGCCTCGCCCCGATGGCCAAGGGTCTGAACGACTTCGCTCCCATCGTGTCCGGCATCATGACCACCATCCACGCCTTCACCGGCGACCAGATGCCGCTCGACGGCCCGCAGCGCAAGGGCAACTTCCGTCGCTCCCGCGCCTGCTCCGAGAACATCGTCCCGAACACCACGGGCGCTGCCAAGGCCATCGGCCTGGTTCTCCCCGAGCTCAACGGCAAGCTCATCGGTGCCGCCCAGCGCGTCCCGACGCCGACCGGCTCGCTGACCAACCTCTACGCCGTCGTTGACAAGAAGGTCACCGTCGACGAGGTCAACGCTGCCATGAAGGCCTACGCCGAGACCATCCCCGAGACCTACGCCTACAACGAGGACCAGATCGTCTCCCGCGACATCGTCGGCGAGACCCACGGCTCCATCTTCGACGCCACTCAGACCATGTGCTCTGACCTCGGCAACGGCCAGACCCTCGTTCAGGTCACCTCTTGGTACGACAACGAGAACTCCTACACCTCTCAGATGGTCCGCACCATCAAGTACTTCGAGAAGTTCGTTGCTTAATTTAGCTTTTAGCGAATAGCTCGTTGAGCGTCTAAAGAAGGGCGCGGCCTTATAGGGCTTACACCCTAGGGTCGCGCCCTTTTTATAAGAAATCGTCTGCCGTAATGGGAGGCAGACACGTACGAAAGGTAGAAGCAAACATGGCCTTTACCAAGAAGACCGTCCGCGACATCGATGTCGACGGAAAGCGCGTTCTCGTCCGCGTTGACTTTAACGTGCCTATCAAGGATGGCGTCGTTGGCGACACCACCCGTATCAAGGCTGCCCTGCCCACCATCAACTACCTCGTTGAGCACAACGCTCGCGTCATCCTCATGAGCCACCTCGGCCGTCCCGAGGGCACCGGCTTCCAGCCCGAGCTGTCCCTCGAGCCCGTCGCCAAGAAGCTCGCTGAGCTCTCTGGTCTCGACGTTGCCTTTGTCGCCGACACTTATGGCGAGAAGGCTGCCGAGGCTGTCGCCGCCGTCGAGCCGGGCAAGGTTCTCGTTCTCGAGAACGTCCGCTTCGATAAGCGTGAGAAGAAGAACGATCCCGAGATCGCCAAGAAGCTCGCTTCCTATGGTGACGTCTTCGTTCTCGATGCCTTCGGCACCGCTCACCGCGCCCAGGGTTCCGTCGTGGGCCCCGCCGCTTACCTGCCTGCCGTCGCTGGCTTCCTGCTCGAGAAGGAGGTCGACACGCTGACCGGCATCTTCGCCGAGCCCGAGCGCCCCTTCGTCGCCATCGTCGGCGGTTCCAAGGTTTCCTCCAAGATCGGCGTTCTCGATCACCTTATCGACTCCGCTGACACTCTGATCATCGGTGGCGGCATGGCCTACACCTTCTTCCTGGCTCAGGGCCTGTCCGTTGGTCAGTCCCTCAAGGAAGAGGACTGGGTCGAGCGCGCCGGCGAGATGCTCAAGAAGGCCGAGGAGAAGGGTGTCAAGATCCTGCTCCCCATCGACAACCGCGTTGCCGATCACTTTGGCGAGGACGCTGTCCCCGAGGTTGTCGCTTCCGACGCTATCCCCGACGATCGTGAGGGCATGGACATCGGCCCCAAGACCGAGGAGCTTTACGCCGAGGCCGTCAAGGGCGCCAAGACCGTGTTCTGGAACGGCCCCATGGGCGTTTTCGAGTTCGACAACTTTGCTCACGGCACCCAGGCTATCGCCGAGGCTGTCGCCGAGGCCGACTGCACCTCGATCATCGGCGGTGGCGACTCCGTTGCAGCTGTCAACAAGTTCAACCTGGCCGACAAGATGAGCTGGATCTCCACCGGTGGTGGCGCTTCCATGGAGCTCGTCGAGGGTAAGGCCCTGCCCGGAGTGGAGGCGCTTCTCGATGCCTAATCGCACCCTTCTTATCGCTGGTAACTGGAAGATGAACAACGACGTCGCCGAGGCCGCCAAGCTCGCCGACGAGCTGGCTCAGGCTCTGCCCGAGGTTCCGGCTGGCGTCGAGGTGCTCGTCTGCCCTCCGACCATCGACATCACCACGGTTCATGACCGCATTCAGGCTGCCCCCATCGCCCTCGGTGCACAGAACGTGTACTGGGAGGCCAAGGGTGCCTTCACCGGTGAGTCCTCTTGCGACATGCTCAAGTCCGCTGGCTGCACCTACTGCATCATCGGTCACTCCGAGCGTCGCGACTACTTCCACGAGACCGACGAGGACCAGAACAAGAAGGCCAAGGCTCTCGTTGCCGCCGGCCTTGTTCCCGTCTTCTGCTGCGGCGAGTCCCTCGAGGTCCGCGAGGCCGGCACCTATGTCGAGCACGTCGTGAACCAGGTCAAGGCTGGCCTTGCTGGTCTTGAGATCACCTGCCCCAAGCAGGTCGTCGTCGCCTACGAGCCCATCTGGGCCATCGGCACCGGCAAGACCGCTACCGCCGAGGACGCTCAGGAGGTCTGCGGTGCTATCCGTGAGACCCTCAAAGAGATGTTCGGCGAGGAGCTCGCTAACGGCATCCGCGTGCTGTATGGCGGTTCCGCCAAGCCCGGAAACATCGCCGAGCTCGTCGCCAAGCCCGACGTTGACGGCGCCCTCGTGGGCGGCGCTTCGCTCAAGGCTGCCGACTTCGCCTCTATGGTCGTCAAGGCAGGCGAGTAGGACATATGGCACAACGTCATCTTCCTGCACTCCTGATTATCATGGATGGCTGCGGCCTTGCTCCGGCCGATGGCGAGAACGCCGTCGCCGCTGCCAAGACGCCCTTCCTTGATAGCCTGTACGAGAAGTATCCTCACACCACGCTCGGTGCTTCGGGCGAGGACGTGGGCCTTCCCGACGGCCAGATGGGTAACTCCGAGGTGGGTCACCTCAACATCGGTGCCGGCCGCATCGTGTTCCAGGAGCTTTCGCGCATCAACAATGCCATCAAGGACGGCTCCATCGCCAAGAACGAGGTTTTCGTCAAGGCTATGGACGATGTCAAGGCTGACGGTAAGACTCTCCACCTCATGGGCCTTATGAGCCCTGGCGGTGTTCATTCTCACATGAACCACGTCGAGGCTCTGGTCAAGATGGCTGCCGAGCACGGTGTCAAGACCGTTCGCGTCCACGCCTTCATGGATGGCCGCGACGTTGACCCGCAGTCCGGCGCTGGCTACATGAGTGAGTTCTGCGCCTTCCTGGCTAAGATCTCCGAGGAGACCGGTTGCGACGCTCGCGTTGCCACCGTCTCGGGCCGTTATTGGGCCATGGACCGCGATAATCGTTGGGAGCGCATCCAGCGCGCCTACGACGTCATGGTCAACGCGTCCGATGCCGATACCGACCCCGTTGCCGGTATCAAGGCCTACTATGAGAAGGATCCGCGCGGCGACGAGTTCGTCGAGCCCTTCGCTGCCCATAACGAGGGCATCCACGAGGGCGACGCGGCCATCTTCTTCAACTTCCGTCCCGACCGCGCTCGTCAGATGACCCGCGTGTTCACGGACAAGGAGTTCGACGGCTTTGAGCGCGAGCAGATCAAGCTTTCGCACTTTGTGACGATGACCGAGTACGATCCGACGTTTGACGTCGAGGTCGCCTTCCCCAAGACGTTCCCCGAGAACGTCCTGGCCGACGTTATCGCCGCCAATGGCCTGAAGCAGCTGCACACCGCCGAGACCGAGAAGTACGCCCACGTGACGTTCTTCCTCAACGGCGGCATCGAGGAGCCCAAGGAGGGCGAGGAGCGCGTGCTCGTCGCTTCCCCCAAGGTCGCTACCTACGATCTGCAGCCTGAGATGAGCGCTCCCGAGGTTACCGAGAAGCTTGTCGCCGCCATCAACGAGGATCGCGCTGATTTCTACATCGTGAACTTCGCGAACTGCGACATGGTTGGTCACACCGGTGTCTTCGACGCCGCCGTTAAGGCCGTCGAGGCTGTTGACGATGCCCTGTCCAAGGTTGTCCCGGCGATTCTCGCCAAGGGTGGCTTTGCGCTGATCACCGCCGACCACGGCAACGCCGACCACATGTTTGACGTTGCTTCCGACGGTTCCAAGCATCCGTTCACGGCTCACACCACCAACCGTGTGCCGTTCATCATCGTTGATGAGAAGGCCAAGCTCACCGGTATCGAGGACGGCCGTCTTTCCGATATCGCTCCGACCATGCTCACCATGGCTGGTATTGAGCCTTCCGCCGAGATGACGGGTCGCGTGCTCGCCACCGAGGCCTAAGAGAAAACAAATACCGTTTTCTAGTAAGGGGGTTGTCCACAACCGGACAACCCCCTTTTTGGTATTTCTGCCATTTCCACCCCGTCCTTGAGTGGCAGGTAGGGGAGAGCGGGGGATTGTGGTACAGTACTGGAGTTTAAACTGTTCTATTAAGGAGCTTATCTATGGGTCCGTTCCAGATTCTTCTGTTTGTCGTTTGGGCTGTCTCTGCCGTGGCGCTGACGATTCTCGTCCTGATGCATTCCGGTAAGGGCACCGGCGTTTCGGATATGATCGCTAGCTCGCTGTATAACTCCAGCTCTGCCACGGGCGTCATGGAGCAGAACCTCGACCGCCTGACCGTCATCATGGCTGTCGTGTTTGCCGTGTGCGTCGTGCTGTGCATGTTCTTCTTCCCGCAGGGCATCGTCGGCTACTAAGCACGAGCCGCATAAATATTCGAAAAGGGTTCCGCAAGTGCGGGACCCTTTTTGTTTACATATTTGTAACAGAGTCAAAATATCCCCACATACTTCGCCCAACTAAAGAAATTCTCGACCGTTAACCGGAATTAGCCCCAAATCGTGCATAAAATGCGCTACTGTATTGCAATACGTTGGTCCGCTTTGTATAACCAGCCAAAACGGCGGACCGCGTTTGAATGGTTCGATTGGGCTGTCTTGACGTTGCCCGACCGAACTTACTTTGTCCTATCTCATAAGGAGGATGGCATGGCTGATTCTATGTTCCACCAGCCCGTTATGGGTCGTCGCGCCTTTGTCGGCGGTACCCTTGCTGCGAGCTCCATGGCTTTTCTTGCCGCATGCGGCAAGAAGGGCGGCGACGCTTCCGGTTCTGAGTCCGGTTCGACGCTGAACTTCTACATCAACAACCCGGTCTGCATCGACCCCTATAACGTCCAGGAGGACCAGGGCACTCAGGTCGAGTACCAGCTCTTTGATGCTCTGACCTCTTATGACGCCGAGAAGGGCGAGATCGTTCCGCTGGCTTGCGAGTCCTTTGAGGCCAACGACGACGCCACCGAGTTCACCTTCAAGATCAAGAAGGCCAAGTTCCACAACGGTGACGACGTTACCTCCAAGTCCTTCAAGCTCGGTTGGGAGCGTCTGGTCAACACCAAGTCGGCCATCGCTACCGAGTACGGCCCTTCCGAGGTCTCCTATCACCTTTCTATGGTCGAGGGCTATGACGACCTGCTTGCCGGTAACGCTACCGAGCTCAGCGGTGTTACTTGCCCCGACGATGAGACCCTCGTCGTCAAGCTGTCTTCCGCTTACGCCGACTTCCCCTTCGTCGCCTCTCACCCGGCTCTGGCCCCGGTTCCCGAGTGCGCCGAGTCCGATGTCAAGAGCTTCTATCTTGCACCGGTCGGTAACGGCCCGTTCATGATGGACGGCAAGTGGGAGGATGGTCAGGAGATCAACCTCAAGAAGTTCGACGATTACTATGGCGACAAGGCCAAGATCGATGGCATCCACTTCCAGGTCATCAAGGACATGGAGACTGCTTACAAGGAGTTCCAGGCCGGTAACCTCGATGTCTGCGACGTTCCCGTTGCTCAGATCGATGCCGCCAAGAAGGATCGCGGCGTGTCCAAGGACGGCTACACCATGGGTGACGGCGAGCGCATGCTGCTCGGCGCCGAGCCTTCCACGTACTATCTGACCTGCAACACCACGGCCGAGCCGTTCAACAACGCCGACCTGCGTAGGGGCATCTCCCTGGCCATCAACCGTGAGGCCATCTGCAAGACCATCTTCAAGGGTACCCGTACCCCTGCCGACGGCATTGTTCCTCCGGGCATCGATGGCTACAAGGAGGGCGCATGGGAGTTCTGCGCCTACGATGTCGACAAGGCTAACGAGTACCTCGACAAGGTTGCTCCCGCTGGCGCTAACGGGGATCGTGGCATTAGCGTGACCCTTTCCTACAACCAGGACGGCGGTCACAAGGAGATCATGGAGTCCATCATCGGCGACCTCGCCAAGGTTGGCGTTACCGCTGTCTCCGATACCCCTGAGTGGTCTGCCCTGCTCGAGCAGTATCAGAACTTTAACTATCAGTTCGGTCGTCTGGGTTGGATTGCCGACTACCCGATCATGGACAACTTCCTGTATCCGCTGTTCCACTCCGACTCCCTCGGTGGCGACAACCGCTCCGGTTACAACAACCCCGAGTTCGACGCCAAGGTCGACGAGGCTCGTACTATTGTTGACGACGAGGAGCGCGTCGCTAAGATGCAGGAGGCCGACGCAATGGTCGCTGCCGACTGCCCGGTCATCCCGATTATGTTCTACACGCACACCATCGCCGGCTCCGATCGCATCAAGCACCTCTATGTCGATCCGCAGAAGCACGCCGATCTGGGTACCGCTGAGCTCGCCTAAGAGTTTGCAGCTTCCGTGAGGGTCAAGTATTTACGTAGACCTCATGGGAAACATACAGTTCTCCCTAACCTGGGGTAAACTGGCTGATGGTAATTTTGGGATGCCGGTCTGGCGATCGGCATCCCATTTAGGTTAATCCCTAGATAGGGGAGTGGTATGGGTAAGTACATCGTTAAACGTGTGCTTCAGTTCATCCCGGTGTTTTTGGGCGTTACGCTGATTCTGTTCGCCCTCCAGAATATCGTGCCGGGAGATCCGATCAAGCTGATCGGTGGAGACAAGGCTCTGTCCCCCGAGGTGGAGCTTCAGCTTCGCGTCCGCTATCACCTGGTCCAGTCGGACGAGGACGGCAACGCGATCCTTGACGAGAACGGCGATCCCGTTCAAACGTCGCTCGTGGACCGTTACTTGTATTACATGAACGGCCTGCTTCATGGCGATCTGGGCAATTCGTATCAGCGCAAGCTGCCGGTTACGGATATCTTTGCCCAGAAGTATCCGTATACGATCAAACTTGCCGCGTGCGCCATCGTGCTCGAGGCAATCATGGGTATCGGTGCGGGTATCATTTCGGCGGTAAAGCGTTATTCCTTCTGGGATATTTTGGTAACGCTCACCACGTCGATCCTCGTTGCGGTCCCGGCCTTCTGGCTCGGTATGTTGCTGCAGCTGTTCTTTGGCGTCATCCTCAAGGACGCCACGGGCGGTGCAATCTCCATGCCGATCTCGGGTGCCGGCGGTTCCAGCTCTCAGTATCAGGATTGGATGCACTATGTGCTTCCGACCATTACGCTGGCTTCGGTTTCGACCGCTTACGCCGCCCGCATTATGCGCTCGCAGCTGCTTGACGTCATGAACCAGGATTACATCCGTACGGCAAAGGCCAAGGGTCTCTCCAATCGCGCGATCATCGTCAAGCATGCGCTTAAGAATGCACTCATCCCCGTCGTTACCTATATTGGTGTCGACTTTGGCGGCATGCTTTCGGGCGCCATCCTGACCGAGACGGTCTTTAACTGGCCCGGTATCGGCTATGAGGTCTATCGCGCCATTAGCATGCGTGACTGGCCCATCGTTATGGGCGGCGTTACGCTCATCGTTGTCGTCGTCATGGTGATCAACCTGCTCGTCGACATTAGCTATGCATTCCTCGACCCGCGCATCCGCCTTGGCGGTCCGTCGGATAAGGCCTAAGGGAGGTACGTCTCATGCAGGAAACTGATTCTCAGTCTCAGGAGCAGGCTACCGCCACCAAGGCCGCATCTGCTCCCGCGAAGTCCCGCACGCTGTGGGGCGACGCTTTTAAGCGTCTTCGTAAGAACAAACTCGCCGTTATCGGTGTCTGTTGGATCATCATCGTCGTTGTGGTTGCCCTGACCGCAGATCTGTGGGCTAAGCCCTGGCTCGGTTCTCCGACGGCTTCCGACTCGACCACCATGGCCGAGACGTCGCTGCTGGCTCCGTGTGCAGAGCACCCGTTTGGCACCGACGCCCTTGGTCGTGACATTCTCGTCCGCGTTATCTACGGTGCGCGCGTTTCGCTGTCTGTCGGAATTATGGCCACCGCGATTTCCACGCTGATCGGTCTGGTCATGGGTGCTCTGGCCGGTTTCTACGGCGGCATCTGGGATACGATCATCATGCGCTGTGCGGACATCTTCCTGGCGTTCCCGTACGTGCTGTTCGTTGTCGCCATGATCGCCGTTATCGGCCGCGGTCTTCAGAACGTCTTTATCGCCATCGGTATTCTCGGCTGGCCTTCGATTGCGCGCGTCTTCCGCTCTGCGATCTTGACCGTCAAGGAAAACGACTATGTTGATGCTGCGCGCGCGATGGGTGCATCTGATGCTCGTATCGTCGTGCGTCACATCTTCCCGAACTCCGTCGCCTCCATCGTGGTCTACGCGACCATGAACATTGGTGGCGCCATCCTGACCGAGTCTGCTCTGTCCTTCCTCGGCATGGGCGTTATTCCGCCTACGCCTTCGTGGGGCTCCATGATTCAGGACGGTCAGCAGTATCTGCTGACTGCTCCCTGGATGATGATCATGCCCGGTCTGGCAATTCTCTCGACGGTGCTCGCCTTCACCCTGCTGGGTGACGGTTTGCGCGACGCCCTCGACGTCAAGATGAAGGACGCATAAGGATGAAGAAGAACAAGAACTATGTGGACCTGAAGGACCAGCCGGTTCCCGAGGGCCAGCATCTGCTCGAGGTCGATGACCTTAAGATGTATTTCCATACCGAGGACGGCGTCGTTCGCGCTGTCGACGGTGTGTCCTACACGCTCGATCGCGGCGAGACCCTGGGTGTCGTCGGTGAGTCCGGCTCCGGTAAGTCCGTGACCGCCATGACCATCATGGGCCTCATCTCGATGCCTCCGGGAAAGATTGAGGGCGGCGACGTTCGCTATCGCGGTCGTTCTATCCTCGAAATGACCGAGGAAGAGATGCAGCACATTCGCGGTAACGATATCGCGATGATCTTCCAGGATCCTATGACCTCCTTGAACCCGGTCTATAAGATCGGCAAGCAGGTGGGCGAGGGCCTTCGTCTGCACCGTGGCTACTCCAAGCAGGAGGCGCTCAAGCGCGCCACCGAGCTTTTGGACCTCGTGGGTATCCCCGAGCCCGAGAAGCGCGTCAATGAGTATCCGCACCAGTTCTCTGGCGGTATGCGTCAGCGCGTCATGATCGCTATGGCTCTTGCCTGCGACCCCGATATTCTGATTGCCGACGAGCCCACGACTGCCTTGGACGTTACCATTCAGGCTCAGATTATTGAGCTTATGCAGGAAATGCAGGAGAAGAACGGCAACGCCATCATCATGATCACCCATGACCTGGGTGTCGTCGCTGATATGGCCGACAAGATCATGGTTATGTATGCTGGCCGTCCCGTCGAGTTCGGTACTGCTGAGGAAATTTTCTACGAGAGCCGTCACCCCTATACCTGGGGCCTTATCCGCTCCATCCCGGAGCAGGCCATCGATGAGAAGAAGCCGCTTACGCCGATTCACGGCAACCCGCCTTCGCTCATGAACCTGCCTGAGGGCTGCGTCTTCTCTCCTCGCTGCCCCTATGCGACGGACAAGTGCCGCAAGCAGCGCCCCGAGCGCGTTGTCACCGAGTCTGGTCATTACTCTGCGTGCCACTACTCCGGTGACCCCGAGTTCCTCAAGAACGCCCCTGAGACGTCCCGTACGCGCAAGGATTCCAAGAAGGGAGGCGAGGCGTAATGGCAGATACCAACGAGCGCACTCCGCTGCTGAAGGTCGAGCACCTCTCTAAGGAGTTTCCCGCTGAGTCCGGCATGTTCGCCAAGCGCTTCTCCAAGCGTGTCGTCTCTGCTGTGAATGACATTTCGTTCGAGATTTATCCGGGCGAGACCTTTGGCCTGGTCGGCGAGTCTGGTTGCGGTAAGTCCACCACGGGCCGCACCATCATGCGCCTGACCAAGCCGACGGCAGGCAAAGTGTTCTTCCAGGGCAAAGACGTTGCCGAGATGAGCAAGCACGAGATCAAGGACATGCGTCGCGAGATGCAGTTCATCTTCCAGGATCCCTATGCTTCGCTCAACCCTCGTATGACCATCGGCGAGATTGTTTCTGAGCCCATGACCATTCATGGCGTTGGCACCAAGGAAGAGCGTATTGAGCGTGTCCGCGAGCTGCTGGACGTCGTCGGTCTGAACCCCGAGCACATCAACCGCTATCCGCACGAGTTCTCCGGCGGTCAGCGTCAGCGTGTCGGTATTGCCCGCGCGTTCGCTCTGAAGCCCAAGCTGATCATCTGCGACGAGCCTGTCTCTGCACTTGACGTTTCCATTCAGGCCCAGGTTTTGAACCTGCTGAAGGAGCTTCAGGATAAGTTCGGTACCGCTTATCTCTTCATTGCTCACGACCTCTCCGTCGTGCAGCACATTTCTGATCGCGTTGCCGTTATGTATCTGGGCAAGATGGTCGAGGTTTCGGACTGGAAGACGCTCTACAGCGAGCCTCACCATCCGTACACGCAGTCGCTGCTGTCTGCCGTGCCGGTGCCCGATCCTGATATCCAGAAGACCCGCAAGCGCATCATCCTCGCCGGCGATCCGCCGTCACCGCTGGATCCGCCGACCGGTTGCCGTTTCCACACTCGCTGCCCGATCGCTCAGGGTATCTGCTCTGAGAAGCTTCCCGAGTTTAAGGAAGTTGCACCTGGTCACTGCTGCGCGTGCCACTTTGCGGAGCCGTTCCCGATCAAGGAATCGCACATCGACCTGTAGTCGGTTGTTCTCGTCC
>CAUBTS010000005.1 GCA_958438955.1 uncultured Collinsella sp. | reverse complement strand
CCGGCGCCATGCCCGTGGTGGCCAGCAGCGCCACCGTGCCGCTGCTCACGCTCGGGCGCGTGCACGCCGGCGCGCTCGCCGACGAGGAGGAGATAGCGCACCGCGTTGAGGTGCCCGCCTCGGTGTGCGCCGGGCACCCGCGCGCGTTCGCCCTGGAGGTCGAGGGCGACTGCATGAACCGCGTCATACCCGAGGGCAGCCACGTGCTGGTCGACCCCGACCGCCAGCCCGCCAACGGGTCCATCGCCGTGGTGGAGACCGAGGACTACCGCGCGGTCATGCGCCGCTGGTACAAGGGCAGCACCAAGCTGATGCTGTCGGCGGATAGCTTCGAGGACTACGAGGACATGATTTTCGGCATGGACGACGGCCCCGTGCGCGTGATCGGCACGGTGGTGTGGTTCCAGGCCGCCGACGAGATGGAGTAGCCGTGGGCGGGCGCGCGGCGATATACGCCCGCTTCTCGAGCCACAACCAGCGCGGCGAGTCCATAGAGATACAGGTGGAGAAGTCCCGCGCCTACTGCGCCGAGAACGACCTGCGCGTGGTGGCCACGTACTGCGACTTCGCGCAGACGGGCACCAACACCGACCGCGCCGAGTTCCAGCGCATGATGGCCGACGCCAAGCGAGGGCTGTTCGATTTCGTGGTCATATATAAAGTTACCCGAATCATGCGCAACCGCGATGAGATGGCCATGGCGCGCATCATGCTGCGCCGCTGCCGCGTCGAGATACTGTACGCGGGCGAGGACATTTCGGACGGCTCGGCGGGCGTGCTGCAGCTGGGCATGCTGGAGGTGCTGGCGGAGTACGAGAGCGCGCTCGACGGCGAGCGCATACGCGACGGCATACAGAAGAACGCCGAGCGGTGCATGGCCAACGGCTGCGTGCGCTACGGCTGGGACATAGTGGACGGGCGCTACGTGGTCAACGAGGAGGAGGCCGCCGTCATCCGCCTGGGCGTGCGCATGGTCTTGTCGGGCAAGTCGGTGGCCGACGTGGTGCGCGCCTGGGAGCCGTACCGCACCAAGCGCGGCGGCAAGTGGCGCTTCCAGACGGTGCGCCGCATACTGATGCGGCGGGAGAACGGCGGGGAGTACCGCTACGCGGGCGTGGTCGTGCCCGGCGGCATGCCCGCCATCGTTCCCATGGATGACGAGGAGAGGGTGATACGGATGCTTGAGGACTCGCACAGGCCCCGCGCCAAGACCGAAGCGTGGGACTTCCCGCTCACGGGCAAGCTCTACGACGGGCGCGACGGCGGGCTGATGACCGGCACCAGCGGCACGGGCAAGTCGGGCAGGCCCTATCACTACTACCGCTGCCGCAGCTGCGGGCGCACCGTGCGCCGCGATGCCGTGGAGAAGCGCGTGGCCGACGCCGTGCGCGAGGCCCTGGGCAGCGCCGACAGCCGCGAGCGCATCGCTCGCATGCTGGCCGACGCCGAGGAGGAGCGCGCCGACGAGAAGCCCTTGAGCGAGACCATAAAGGGCGAGCTGGCCAAGATCGAGACGGCGTTCTCCAACATATGGGCGGCCATCGAGTCGGGCATCGCGCCGCCGGGCGGCAAGGAGCGCATAGACGCGCTGAAGCAGCGGCAGGCGCTCCTCAAGGACGAGCTGCGCACGGCCGAGGCCCTTGAGGCCGCCCGCCTTGACTACGACCGCGCGCTGTTTTGGCTTGAGGGCATGGCCGCCGCCGAGGTGGACGACGCGCAGCTCCTGCGCACGTTCGTGGCGCGCGTGGTGCTGGGCGGCCCCGACGATGACGACGGCCTGCGCGTGGCGTTCACGTTTGACGATTCTGCCGGCTTGGGCGATAATCCGTCGCTGCCTGGCGCTATAGGTCCAGGTGGCGAGGTGT
This sequence comes from uncultured Collinsella sp., assembly GCA_958438955.1. Classification (GTDB taxonomy): domain Bacteria; phylum Actinomycetota; class Coriobacteriia; order Coriobacteriales; family Coriobacteriaceae; genus Collinsella. The sequence continues at coordinate 39,999 of CAUBTS010000005.1, read as the reverse complement.
TCGACCGAATGAACGCCAGCTCCACCATACGTAACAGGCAGGTAGATATTCGTATCTACCTGCCTTTTTATTTCTAGTCCGCACCGCGGAGAATCGAACTCTGTGCAGGGCGCGAGCGTTAAACAAACGCGGAGCGTTTGTAGCGAGCGGGCGAGGACGCCGGCAGGCGGCCGAAGCCGGTGCGGGTTCGCGAAGCGAACACGCGGATTCTCCGCGCAAAGCTCCAGCCCAATATCGATGCGATGTCGATCGGGCGTCTTGCCCCGGTTTCAACCCATCAACGGATCCCCCAAACCGCGGAGAATCGAACTCTATGCAGGGCGCGGGCGTAAAGAAAACGCCTTGGCAACGCAGACCGGGACACGCTTTCCCGATGGCAGCCCAGGCGGAAAGCACGTCCCGGAATCCGCGCTCAGACTGGGACGTAGTTTCCGGATGGCGCCTCAAGCGGAAACTGCGACCCGGAATCGAGCCGTAGAGTGGGACATGCTTTCCCAATGGCAGCTCAAGCGGAAAGCGCATCCCGGAATCTAAGCTCGAAATGGGATTCATTTTCCTGATGACGGGCTCAGCGGAAAATGAGACCCGGAATTTGCTCTGAGAACGGGACACACTTTCCGCTTCACCTGCCGCCTCGAAAAACCCATGCGCTCGCTATCCCAAAACTGGGTAGAAGAAAGCCAAAACGAAACAGCAGGAGGTCAACATGACTGCAGAAGATAAGGCAAAGAACGCCGGCAAGGTCGCGCTCGTCTTGGAGGGCGGTAGTTTTCGCGGGCAGTTTACCGCGGGCGTGCTCGACGTTCTCATGGAGGCCGGCGTCGAGATTCCGGCTGTCTACGGTGTATCGGCCGGCGCCCTCAACGGCGTGAACTACAAGTCGCACCAGATCGGCCGTGCCAACCGCATCAACCTGGCTTTCTGCAATGACAACCGCTTCATGGGCGCCGCATCGTTTGCGTCCACGGGCTCTATTGTGGGTTACGACTTTATCTTCAACGATGTCCAGGACCGCCTAGATCCCTTTGACAACGAGACGTTCGACGCAAGCCCCATCGAGATGTACGCCGTCGCGACGGACATGCTCTTTGGAACCGCCACGTACCTCCCGGTCAAAAGCGCTGTGCTCGATCTCGACGCCGTGCGCGCCTCGACTTCGTTGCCGCTGGTGACGCCGCCGGTCGAGATAGACGGGCACAAATACGTCGACGGCGGCGTAGCCGATTCGGTCCCCATCGAGCATGTGCTGGAGGAGGCGGGCTTCGATCGCGCGGTTGTCATTGTCACGCAGGACCGCTCGTACGAGAAAAAGCCCTACGAGTTTTTGCCGGCCGCGCGTGCGCGTTATGCCGACTACCCCTATCTGCTCGAGGCTATCGAGACGCGCCACGACCGTTACAACATCCAGCGCATGCACCTGTGGAAGTATGAGCGCGAGGGCCGTGCGTTGGTCGTCGCTCCGCAAAAGCCGGTCGAGGTCGGCCATGTCGAGCACGATTCGGCAAAGCTTTTGGACCTGTATATCCAGGGCCGTCAGGAGGCAAAGCGCCTGCTCGCGGAAATCCAAGAGTTCGTTGAGCGCTAACGACGGCGAACTATCAAAAAATGACAACAGCTAAAGAGCTGGAAAAATCACGGCTCGTGGATGACATGTGCAGAAACTCTGGTCGGAGCCAAAATACCTGTTGACTCGTACGGCGAGCGGGGTAATATGGACGGGTTACTTGCAGAGCCCCGTGAATCTCTGTAACAACACGTACTGTACATGGAGGAGTCTAAGTGATTTCGAAATCGACTCACTACGCCAAGCAGGGCGAGGTCCAGCGCAACTGGGTTCTCGTCGACGCCGATGGTGCTGTCCTGGGCCGTCTTGCCACCCAGATCGCAATGATCCTGCGCGGTAAGAACAAGCCCCAGTTCACGCCCAACAGCGACTGCGGCGACTTCGTTGTCGTCATCAACGCCGATAAGGTCCAGCTTACCGGTAACAAGGCCGACACGAAGACCTATTATCGCCACAGCGGCTACAACGGCGGCCTCAAGGCTGAGAGCTTCCGCCAGGCTATGGAGAAGCACCCGGAGAAGGTCATCGAGCGCGCCGTTCGCGGTATGCTGCCCAAGACCACCCTCGGCCGTGCCCAGATGACCAAGCTTAAGGTCTACGCTGGCACCGAGCATCCGCATGCTGCCCAGAACCCCACGAAGATTGAGCTGGAGGCTTAAAGATGGCTGAGAACACCGTTGTCTACCAGGGTACCGGCCGTCGTAAGAACGCCGTCGCCCGCGTCCGTCTCGTCCCCGGCACCGGCAAGGTGACCATCAACAAGCGTGACGCCGAGCAGTATTTCGGCCGTCATCAGCTCGTTGAGAACGCCCTTGCTCCCTTCAAGGTGACCGACACCGCCGGTCAGTTCGACGTTATCGCTCTGTGCGATGGCGGCGGCATTTCCGGTCAGTCCGGCGCTCTGCGCCTGGGCATCGCTCGCGCTCTTCTGAACGCTGGCGACTACCGTGCTGACCTCAAGAAGGCCGGTTTCCTTACGCGCGATGCTCGCGTGGTCGAGCGCAAGAAGTACGGCCTCAAGAAGGCCCGCCGCGCTCCCCAGTTCTCCAAGCGCTAAGGTTTTATCTCCTTTCGAGATACAATGTACAAGCGGGGCCTGCCGATTCCTCGGCGGGTCCCGCTTTTCTTTTTCGACTAGGGTGGGCGGTTGCATATCGCCTGCTAGGGAAGGAGCGATCCTATGCCCCAGAACATCTTCGGTACCGACGGCGTCCGTGGCGTCGCCAACGCTGATCTTTCGTGCGACCTCGCGTTTCGTCTGGGTCGCGCGGCGACCAAGTTTCTTGGTCCGGATATCTGCATCGGCCGTGATACGCGCCTTTCGGGCACCATGCTCGAGAGCGCTCTGACCGCCGGCATCATGGCCGAGGGCGGCCGTCCGCACTGCTGCGGCGTCATTCCTACGCCGGCCGTGGCGCTGCTCACTGTTCAGAACGAGCTCGATGGCGGCATTGTCATCTCCGCTTCGCACAATCCGCCGGAGTTCAACGGCATCAAGTTCTTTAGCCGCAAGGGCATGAAGCTTCCCGATGCTGTCGAGGAAGAGATTAGCGCCTGGGTCATGTCCGAGGAAGCCATGGCTGCCGACACGCTGCCGACCGGTGCCGGCGTGGGCCACATCATCAAGATGAAGGATGCCCGCAAGGCATACGTCGATCATGCCATCGATACGCTTGATGGCCTGAGGCTCGATGGCCTGGTCGTTGCCGTCGACTGCGGTCACGGTGCTTCCTGCCAGACCACGCCCGCCGCGCTGCAGCGCCTGGGCGCCACGGTCCACGCCATCAACACCGATTATTGCGGCACCGACATCAACGTCGAGTGCGGCTCTACGCACCTTGAGCCCCTGCGCGAGCTCGTGCTGCGCACCCACGCCGATATCGGCTTGGCCCACGACGGCGACGCCGATCGCGTGCTGTTCGTGGACAGCGAGGGCAATGAGATCGACGGTGACTACATCCTGGCTATCTGCGGTTCTGACCTCGCCGCTCGCGGCAAGCTCGCCAACTCCGAGATCGTCTCGACCGTCATGTGCAACCTGGGCTTCTCCATCGCTATGAAGGAGCAGGGCTTCGAGATGGTCCAGACCGCCGTGGGCGACCGCTACGTTCTGGAGCGCATGCTCGCGGACGGCGCCGTCATCGGCGGCGAACAGTCCGGCCACATCATCTTCCTGGAGCACAACACCACCGGTGATGGCCTGGTGACGGCTCTGCAGCTGCTGGCCGTGCTCAAGCGCACCGGTCGTACCCTCACCGATCTTGCCGGCATCATGAAGAAGTACCCGCAGGTACTCGTCAACGTGCATTCCGACAACAAGGCCGGTCTGGACGATTGCCAGCCCATTTGGGACGCCGTCGCTGCTGCCGAGAAGGAGCTTGACGGCCGCGGCCGCATTCTGGTGCGCCCGAGCGGTACCGAGCCGCTGGTCCGCGTGATGGCCGAGGCCGAGACGCACGAGCTGACCCAGCGCGTTGTCGACGACATCGTCGAGGTTGTCAAGCGCGAACTTCCCTAATGGTCAAAAACCGTTGCCAAGTGGTAAACTGTTAAGGTTATTTTGATTGATTGGTATGTCCGAGGGGGAGCATGTTCACTAAAGTCCTAAGGTCTTTTGGTATGCGTGGTCGAGTCCTTACGCTGGATGCTCCCATCTCGGGCGATGTCATTCCGCTTTCCGAGGTAAACGACCAGACGTTTGCCACCGGCCTTTTGGGCCAGGGCGTGGCGATTCGGCCCACCGGAACGCGTGTGATTGCACCGGCTGATGCCAAGGTCGAGGCCATTTTTCCCACGGGACACGCTGTTGCGCTTAACACGGTCGATGGCTTGGACGTGCTCATCCACGTTGGTTTGGACACTGTTCAGCTCGAGGGCAAGCACTTTACCGTACATGCGCAAGTGGGTGACATCGTCCATAAGGGCGATGTACTCATTGAGTTCGATCGCGAGGCAATTGCTGCCGAGGGCTACGATGTGACGGTTCCCATCTTGGTGTGCAACTCCGTTGAGTTCTCGAGCATCAAGGGCTCCGTTGGCGTGCATGTCGAAGAGATGGACCAGCTCATCGTTGCTCGCGAGCGCTAGCAAGTGCACGTGGCCATTAGCCTACAATTCAAACACGTTTACGGAGGGCGCCCTTGAAAGAGGACGCCCTCCGTGGCAAGATGGGAAACGTCCGAGGCTAAACAGCTTCGGGTCACCGTGGACGGGCAGGGGCCTCGACGCGGCTAGACACGAGACACATACATTACGCGACCTCGCCCTGGTGGCCGCACACGTTGGTTGCGGCCGACGCGGGCCGCGGGCAAGTGCTTGTAAGGGAGCCTTGCCTCTCTTGTACGAGAAAGGACGCGTAATGAAGATCATTAAAGCTAAAGACTACGAGGATATGAGCCGCAAGGCCGCCAATATTATCTCGGCGCAGGTTATCCTCAAGCCCGACTGTGTGCTGGGTCTTGCCACCGGCTCCACCCCGATCGGTGCCTACAAGCAGCTCGCTGCTTGGTATGAGAAGGGCGACGTCGACTTTGCCGAGGTCAGCACCTACAACCTGGACGAGTATCGCGGCCTTTCGCATGACGATCCCCAGAGCTATCATTACTTCATGCGCGAGAACTTCTTCGATCACATCAACATCGACCTGAACAACACGCATGTGCCCGACGGTTCCAACCCCGACGCCGCCGCTGCCTGCTCTGAGTACGACAAGATTGTCGCCGACGCCGGTTACCCGGATCTGCAGCTGCTCGGCATTGGCAACAACGGCCACATCGGCTTCAACGAGCCCGATGACCACTTCTCCAAGGGTACGCACTGCGTCGACCTCACCGAGAGCACCATTCAGGCCAACAGCCGCCTGTTCGACAGCATCGACGATGTTCCCCGTCAGGCCTACACCATGGGCACTCAGACCATCATGTATGCCCGCATGATCCTGGTTGTCGCCAACGGCGAGGCCAAGGCTCAGGCCGTGCATGACATGTGCTATGGTCCGGTTACGCCCGAGTGCCCGGCTTCGATCCTGCAGCTGCACACCAACTGCGTTGTCGTTGCCGACGAGGCCGCCCTTTCGCTCTGCGAGTAGCGCGAATCCTGCAGCTCGACATAGCCTTGCCTAAGGCCTCCGCTTTGCGGGGGCCTTTTTGCTATCCTTTTCTGCCCACTTGACCAAAATCTTGCCGCAAGCTTGACGAATGCCGGATGTCCAACAGCTTGATTCATTCCATACCAGATTCTATGCAAAAATGCCACTAGAAGGTCGTAGACGGTAGCGGGTGCTAGGCGAGTTGAATGACATGGCTGAACCTTGTTCATCTGCGTTACACTGTCGCTTAGATGGGACAAGCTGACAAGCTCATTTACCTGCTTAAAGACCGATTAGTCGGGGGATTAATAACAATCGGCCCTCGCTGTATAAAAACTTGCCGCTTGCGTACCAAAAGACAACCTAAAACACAAGGTCGCTCTATTCATAGCGCGGCTTGTATGGTCTTGCGGCTACAGTGTCCATACGGTCGAGTTGAGGAGCGGGCATGGTAAACGATTTGAGCGGTATAGACGACCTCGAGCTGATGCCGCTGGGCGGAGGCTATATGGTGCGACGCGAACGCTTGATGAATGAGCTTGTCGCCAAGGGCCGAAAGGCCGGCATCGTGGTTCTTTATGCGCCCGACGGGTTTGGGAAGACCTCGGTGCTGCTGCAGTACACCCATGAGGTTAAATGCGACCCGACGCGAGGCCCCGTGCGGATTATCGAGGCCGATCGCGCCACTGGGCGCGAGGTGTTTATGCAGCTCGAGGTGGTTACCGAAGAACTCAAAGACAAACCGCACTCCCTTATCGCGATTGATAATGTGCCAAACCTCGATCAGCACGATACCGAAGACCTCATCGACAGGATTCGCGGCCTGCGCGCTATGGGGGTAGGGGTCTTTATCTCCTGCCGTCCTTCAAATCGTCAGCTGATTCATGGGCTGGGCGATTCGGTTAAGATCAATGCGCAGATGCTTAAGGTGCATGCCTATGAGTATTCGGCGTGGGCATCGGCGTTTTCGATCAGCACATCGCTCGACTTTTATCAGCTCACGCAGGGCGTGCCCGAGCTCGTTTCGGCATTGCAGACGGGTCTGTATGGCCAAGGTGACGTAGCCGGTCTGCTCGAAAACGAGATTGTCAACGTATATGGCGCGGCACTTGCCGATCTGGCTTCGCTCGACAATAATGCGCTGTTTTGCGTGGCATGTCTCATGGTTTTGATGGGCGAGGGCAATATCGCAGAACTCGAGGCCTGTGGGGTGAGGCTGTCGATGGTCGACCAGTCCTATTTTGTGCGCGACTACCCGATCTTTGGCTTGGACCCCGCCGAGCGGAGTTTTACGTGTCTGGGCACGGAGGATAACGGACGCTTGCGTTTGCGTAAGTTGGTGGCCGAGGTTCGCCCCGAACTTGTTCCGAGGGCGGCCCGGATTTTGCTTAAGGCGGGCCGATGCGATGCGGCGATGGGCCTGGCGGACGCCTTTTTGGACCGTGAAGCGGTCCTTGAACTTGCTGGGCAGTATGGGGTCGATCTTGCTCTGACGGGACACGGGGCCGATATCTGCCGAGCAGCGCTGGGCACGATCGATGCCGACGATCCGGCTCCAGAGCCAACGCCTGCCGAGGCGCTTGGCGTATATCTGGCAGCGGTCAGCGTGTCCAATACAAAGCTTGCTCGCTATATGGCATCAGTCATCGAGCGCGGGGGCGAACGGGCGGCCTGCGAAATAGACCCTGTTTCATGGAGGGTGGCCCAGACACTGACGGCTGTTTGCTATGGGGACAACGGGCTTGGGCTTCCTACGAACCTGGCCGTGCCAGAAATCGAGACATCCCATACCGCACTCGATATGTTGTCTGCACATATCGAGGTCAAACGCTGTCTGACCGAGCGGGGAAATGACGGCGGCGTTCTACAACAGCTCAAAACGAGCAAGGCCTACGACTGCGAGCTCGACATCGCGGGGATTGTTATACGGGCCGATAGCATGCTGGTGGAGCTCTTTGACGGGTCGTTTGCGGGAACCGACGAGCGCGACGACGAGATGACGGTGGTGCGGGAGGCGCTCGACGTACGTGGGCTTAAGGCGATGGCTATCTGGGTGCGCATGGTGTTGGCGGCACGGCGGCTCCTTTCCGGCTTGCCGGTAACCGACGACGCGGCGTTCAACGAGCTCGATCGTTTTGCCGTGCGCATGCGCGACAACCAGATTCAGCTGTTTGGCCTGTTGCTAGAAGGTTGGCAGTCGCTGGCAGAGGGACGGCCGGTTAATGCAAAGTTCCGTGCGGTCCAAGTGCTCAAACTTGCCGAGGAGTCGATTGCGTACATGCGCGATAACGCATTGCTGCTGGAACGCGCGGCATATCTGCGTAACACCTCGATGGTTTCGGTGCGCGAGGAAGCGGAGTTGCTCGATATAAGCCAGACGCAGGTTGGTGGAGCGGAGGCCTGGATGGTGGCGCTGCATTTGGCCTGTGCGGGCCGAGACAGCGATCTTGCGGCCTGGATGTCCATGAATCGTGCGGGGATTCTAGAGCCATCGTATCGGCTCTTTGCGCGCCTTGTCATGCATTGTCTGGGCGAGCCGGCGGCCAGGATACGCAAGAAGCTTCCCGTGCGCGAGCTGTCGCGGTACTCGCTGCGCGACGATTTGGAAGGGGAGGGCGAGCGCCTATTCCAGGCCGGCGAGGTTGAAGCCGTTGATACCATCGACCATATTGAGATTCGCATGTTTGGTGCGTTTCGCGCCGAGCGCGACGGGTTTCCCATCACGGACAAAATGTGGCGCCGCAAGAAGGCGGCGACGCTTGCCGAGCGGCTTGCGCTGGGTATGGATGCGCTCGTCGATCGTGAGACGCTGGCCATGGAGCTGTGGCCCCATGCCGAGTTCAATAGCGCTCGCAACAACCTGTACTCGACGATATCGCGCTTGCGGTCGGCTTTGGGACCGACGCCGGATGGCAAGTCGTGTGTGCTCATCCAAAATGAATGCATCGGACTCAGCGGCGACTACGTTAAGACCGATGTACGGCTGTTTGACCAGATAAGCCGCGAGGTTTTGGGAAATCGCACAGGTGCGCGCGGGCCCCATTTGGTCGAGTTGTGCCTTAAGATTGAGCAGCTTTATGCCGGACCGCTGTATGTGCCCAATGGCTGTAATCCCACCTACTTTTTGCGCATGCGGCGCATTATGCAGTCAAAGTACATCGATTGCATGATTAAGGGGGCCAATGCCGCTCTAGAAGAAAACGATCTGCAGTCGGCGATTTGGCTGGCAGAGTCGGGGCTTCGGCAGGAAACGTCGCGCGAGGATATGGTGCGCTGCGCCATGCGTGTCTACAGTGCGGCGGGGCGGCGGCGCGATATCGTCGAGCTATACAGCGGGCATATGCACCATCTGAGGGAGCAGGTCAATGGCGTGCCCGAGCCCGAGACGCGGCGTCTATACGAGCGCTTGGTGGAGGGGCGGCTCAATCGCGTGCTGGTCGAGCGATAAAAAACGGGCACCCGAAGTACTTGGGCACCCGTAAGCTTGCTAAGTGTTGGCTCGCCGGATCATTGGCTCTTAGACGAGCTTGATCTTCTCGATGTCCTTGCGCGAGGACTCGCGATACAGCGAGAACTTGCGGCCGATAACCTGAACGACCTCGGCGTGGCAGCGCTCAGCGAGCTCTTCGGCGGCTTCGCGGGCGGAAAGGCTGGAGCCATCGAGCACGGAGCACTTAACGAGTTCGTGCTTCTCCAGGTAGGCGACCGTCTGCTCGACGGTGCCCTCGTTGACATCGGACTTGCCGATGATGATGGCGGGGTTGAGGTGATGGGCCATGCTGCGAAGCTGCTTGACCTGGGCTCCTGTCAGTGCCATGGGTTCTCGCTTTCTATGTATGGGGCGCCCCGCGACGGGGCCTTAATCTACGTGAGCTGTCCCACGATAGCGCAGGAACGGCGCGGTGTGGAGCGTGTTTGCCCAGTTCAAAAAGAATGCGGATGCCGAGTGAGTGGGCGGTGCGGGCTGCGAACAGGCTATGAGCTGGGCGCAGAGACCGGCTCCCATGCAATAAACGCCCAACGAACCTTGCGGACATGATCGAGCATATAGCGCCCCTGCGGCACGCCCTTGGAGCCCGGCTCACCGGCATGGGGGTTCTCAATCATGTGTTGAGCGATGTAGTCGCGCAGGCGGTCGATCTTATCTTCGTTGCCATGCTCGAGCATACGGGAAAAATCCGCCACACCTGCCTCAAGGCTATTGAAGGTATCGCGACGCGGCGATTCAAAGTACGTGACCTGCGGCAATGCACCCATCTGAATGAGGATATTAAAAGCATACACAAAGCCATTACTGCAGGTAACCGAGGCGCCGATAGCGTTCATCAAGTGCAGATCATAGCGTGGGCTGGAGTTGGCGACCATCGTGACAGCACAACGCCGACGAGCCGTACGATCAAGCTTGGCAAGTGCCCCCTTCAGGTCGTTCGTAGTAACCGAGCGACTCGCAAAGGAAACGTCAACAGCCTTGGCAACCGGCCCAACCAAATCCCAATCATCATCCCAAGCAAGCTCAAGCGGCGTAATAAGATCCTCGAGCCCATAGTACTCAATGCCAGCATCAAGGGTGCCCAACATGGCAGGAGAAAAATCAGCGGCAATCACAGGATGCCCGTCTTGCGCAAGCGGAATAGCAATCGACCCAGCCCCGCACCCCATATCGAGCACCGACTCACTAGGCTCAAGCGCCAACAGCTTTATAAAATCCCGCGCATACGGAGCAGTCTCCAGCGGACGAAAATGCCGAGCCCGCTTATCCCATTCAAAAGAATCATCAGCCCGATGCCGAGCGGCCTGCAGACGCATCCATTCGCCATTCCAATCCGCAGAAAGCAGCTCAGAACGAGTATCCCCATCAACCACGGGCCAACCTCCTAGCAACAAAAAAGCGACTCCCCCCAAAAGAAGAGCCGCAACCAGCATATATCAGAAAAGAACCGTTCCAACGCCAAACCGCCATACCAGCAAAGTGGGGCAGAAGCGAAGCGACTGCCAAAGGGATAGAACCCAACTGAGGTCCCGTTGTGCGGGAGCCCCGGGGAGGGCAAATATATAAGGTCGATCGCGAGTTCCGCACGAGCCGGAGAGCACTTAATGTGCTCTCCGTGCGAGTCAGGACTGTCCGAGCAGGCGACCTTATATATTTGCCCTCCCCGGGGCTCCTCGCCAGTCCCCCTCAGCTAGTTCTTGAGCGAGTTCAGCGGTGCCGGGAAGCGTCCGCCACGGTGGGCAAGCACGGTGCCGGCGTTGGGGTTCACCGGCATGATGGGCGCACGGCCAAACAGGCCGCCGTACTCAACGCAGTCGCCCACGCCCTTGCCGATGGCGGGAATCACGCGGACGGCCGTGGTCTTGTTGTTGATGACGCCGATGGCCATCTCGTCGGCGATGATGCCGGCGATGGTCTCGACTGGAGTGTCGCCGGGGATGGCGATCATGTCCAGGCCAACGGAGCACACGCAGGTCATGGCCTCGAGCTTCTCGAGCGAAAGCGCACCGGCCTCGACGGCGGCGATCATGCCGGCGTCCTCGGACACGGGGATGAAGGCGCCGGAGAGACCGCCCACGCTGGAGCTGGCCATGACGCCGCCCTTCTTGACGGCATCGTTGAGCATGGCGAGCGCGCAGGTCGTGCCGGGGCCACCGCAGGTGCCCACGCCGATGATCTCGAGGATGCGCGCGACGGAGTCGCCAATGGCAGGCGTGGGAGCCAGCGACAGGTCGACAATGCCCTTCTCGACACCCAGACGGCGGGCTGCCTCACGGCTCATGAGCTCGCCGGCGCGGGTGATCTTAAAGGCGGTCTGCTTAATCTTCTCGGCGACCTCCATCATCGATGCGGAATCGGGCAGCGTCTCCAGGGCTGCGGCCATAACGCCGGGGCCCGAGACGCCAACGTTGATGACGGCGTCGGCCTCGCCACCGCCGTGGACGGCGCCCGCCATAAACGGGGAGTCCTCGACCATGTTGGCAAAGCAGACAAACTTGGAGGCACCGACGGAATCCTGGTCGGCCGTGAGTTTAGCGGCATCGATGATGGTCTGGGCGGCCATGAGCACGGCGTCCATGTTGATACCGGCGCGCAGGCTGGCGACGTTGACGCTGGAGCAGACGCGGCTGGTGGTCGCGAGCGCCTGGGGGATGGACTGGATGACGCGGCGGTCGGCGTCACCGATGCCCTTCTGGACGAGCGCGGAGAAGCCGCCCAGGTAATCGATGCCGAGCGTCTCGGCCGCGCGGTCGAGGGCATGCGCGATGGGGGTGAGGTCCTCATCCTTGCAGCACGCGGCGATCTGCGCCACCGGGGTGACGGAAACGCGCTTGTTGACGATGGGGATACCGTACTCGCGCTCGAGGTTCTCGGCGGTCTCGACCAGATGCTCAGCCGTGTGCGTCACGTGGTCGTAGATTTTCGTGCACATGCGGTCGAGGTTCTCGTCGCCGCAACCCATGAGCGAAACACCCATGGTGATGGTCCTGATGTCGAGGTTCTGTTCCTCAACCATGCCGCGGGTTTCCGCGATTTCTGCGGGCGTGATCGCCATCCTTGCGCTCCTATCTGCCAAAACGAGCATAGTCTTATCTATTCTAACGTGCCGCACGTGCCAAGTGGCGCGTGCGGCACGTTTTGGTGCTCGGTTGTTTCCGTTGTGTTACTGCCCAAAGACCTCTTCGGCGATGCGAGCGCTTTCGGCGGCGTCCTTGGCGTAGTAGTCCGCGCCGATCTGCTTGGCGTATTCGGGGGTGAGCACGGCGCCGCCTACGATAATCTTGACGCCCGGCACCTCGGCATGAAGCAGCTTGATGGTCTCCTCCATGGCGACGACTGTGGTAGTCATAAGCGCCGAGAGGCCGACGAGTTTGATGTCGCGCTCCTTGACGGTCTTGAGTACTTCCTGCGGATCGACGTCGCGACCCAGGTCAAAGACGGTGTAGCCGTAGTTGTCGAGCAGCATTTTGACGATGTTCTTGCCAATATCGTGGATGTCGCCCTTGACGGTGGCCACGCAGATCTTGCCCTTGTCGGCAATCTCGCCGGCGGGCATCAGGCGCTTGATGGTGTCGAAGCCCACGCGCGCGGCCTCGGCCGAGGCCATGAGCTGCGGCAAGAAGAACTTGCCCTGGTCAAAGAGGACGCCAACTTCGTCGAGGGCGGGGATAAAGTGATTGTTGATGAGGTCCATGGCGTCGTGGTCGGCCAGCAGGCGCTCGGTCTCGGCCGCGATTTCGCCTTTGCGGCCCGAGACGACCATGCGACGAATCGGATCGTCGTTGCCGTCGGTGCCGGCAGTGCCAGCAGCAGGCGCGGCATCACTCGATGCGGCCTGAGCCGCTGCCGGGTTGGCGGCGATCTTGTACGGATCGGTCCAGCCGGCATAGCGCTCGATGTATCCGGTCGAGTCCTCGTCTTCAACGCTCAGGACGCGATAGCTGTAGACGGTGTCCATAAAGCGCTTGGAACCCGGGTTCATGATGGGGGCGTCCAGGCCTGCGCCAAAGGCGGCGGCCAAAAAGACCGAGCCCAGCAGCGGGCGGGCAGGTAGGCCAAAGCTGATGTTCGACACGCCGAGCGCACATTTGACGCCCAGGCGCTCCTTGCACAGGGACATGGCGCGCAGGATCTGCTCGGCCTGGCGTTGATTGGTCGAGGCGGTCATGACCAGACAGTCGATGAGGATGCGGTCCGGGCCGATGCCGTAGCGGGCGGCCTCGGCCACGATGCGCTCGGCGATGGCGAAGCGGGCCTCGGCGGTATCGGGGATGCCGCCTTCGTCGAGCGTAAGGCCGACAACGTTGGTGCCGTAGTGGGCGACCAACGGAAAGATCTCATCCATGATCTGCTGCTTGCCATTGACCGAGTTGATGATGGGCTTGCCGGCGTAGCGGCGCACGGCGGCCTCGACGGCTGCAGGATCGGTGGAGTCGATCTGCAGCGGCAGGAGCGTGGAGCCCTGGAGCTGTTCGGTCGCCTGTTGGATAATCTTGACCTCGTCGATCTCGGGCAGGCCCACGTTGACGTCCAGGATGTCGGCGCCCTGCTCCTGCTGGCTGATGCCCTGGCTCACCACGTAGTCCAGATCGCCGTCGCGCAGGGCCTGCTGCAGGCGCTTTTTGCCGGTGGGGTTGATGCGCTCGCCGATGACGGCGATTTTGTGGCCATCGCAGGGGAGGTCCACCACGGTCTGGGCGCTTGTGACCGACATGCTGGGCTTGCGGTGGCGCGGACTGGGCGTGTGGTTATCGATAAGCGTGCGCAGTGCTGCCATGTGCGCCGGCGTGGTGCCGCAGCAGCCGCCCACGACGCTCACGCCGTCGGCAATCATGCCGGCGACGGCCTCGGCGTACTCGGGCGCCTGGATATCAAAGACGGTGTTGCCGTCGTCGTCCACATGGGGGAGTCCCGCATTGGCCTGCACCATAACGGGTTTGTCGGTAACGGTGAGCATACGTGCGGCGAGTCCTCGGAGCTCGGCCGGTCCTTGGCTGCAGTTGATGCCCAAAACGTCGGTGCCGATGGCATCGAGCGTGATGGCGGCAACCTCGGGACTCGTGCCCAGGAAGGTGCGGCCGTCCTCCTCAAAGGTCATGGTGGCAAAGACGGGCAGGTCGGAGTTCTCGCGGCAGGCGAGGACCGCCGCCTTGATCTCGGCCAGGTCGGTCATAGTCTCGATAATAAAGAGGTCCACGCCCGCGTCGACGCCGGCGCGCACTTCCTCGGCAAAGAGGTCATAGGCCTCGTCAAAGCTGAGGGTGCCTAAGGGACGAAGCAACGCGCCGATGGGGCCGATATCGCCGGCGACGTAGCGGGCGCCGGCCTCGCGGGCGCAGGTGACGGCCGCGGCAAAGACATCTGCCACGGTGGCGGCACCGTCGAGCTTGTGGGCGTTGGCGCCAAAGGTGTTGGCGGTGATCACGTCGCAGCCGGCCTCGACATATTGACGTTGGATATCAGTGATAACCTGGGGCTCCTCAAAGTTGAGCAGCTCGGGCAGGGCGCCGGCCTTCATGCCAGCGGCCTGCAACATGGTGCCCATGCCGCCATCAAACAGCAGGTGTCCCGTGCCCTCGATGGACGCACGCAGGCGATCGTCCTTAATGCGCAGATCGTCGATCGTGCGCGTCTTGTACGTGGCACCGTTGCGACGTGCGGCATCAACGGGTGCCGCCAATGCAGTGCCGTCAGAATCATGAGTGATAAGCGGAGTAAACATCGAGGGCTCCTAATGGCTGGAATAGCAGGTGGTGTGGGCGGCGCGGAAGCGGCAGTGCTCGCGCATGCGGCAGATATTGCAGGTGGGGCGGCTCTGGGCGTCGTGGACTTCGCCGTCGAATAGGCCGATCACCGCGGTCACGCTTTTGGTGGGCATGAGCAGGCTGGTGGGTGTGACGGTAAGCCCGATGAGCCGCGTGGCGTTGAGCGCATTGACGATCGAGCGCTGGGCCGAGAGCGGGCAGTCGCCGTAGCCGGGACTAAAGCGCCAGTTGCCGGCGAGCCCATGAACGGCGGCGTCCGTCTTGACCTGCTGGTCCATTTGCTCAACGGCGGCTTCTACGTAAGCGGAGCACGCGGCGTCGAGCACGGCGCCCTCCAGGGGATGTTGGGCTCCCGTGGTGCGCAGGCGACGCTCGGCGTCCATGCCGAGGGTGCATGCCATGAGCGCGGCAAAGCGGGCATCTTTGAGATGTCGATAGATATCGCGACCCCGCAGCTCAACGTTGGTGCCGACCAAGCGAATGCAAGGCTCACTTTGTTCGTCCACGCCCGTGGCATCGACGGCAAACACGCGGCGCACGCCACGGGGCTCAATGTCCAGTTCCAGACGTTCAACGACAAGCTCAATACGTCGTGACAGTTCGGGCTCAATCTGCTGGCCGCCGTAACCCAGATACCGCAGCATCTCGGCACGGTCGACACGGGGATGGTGCGCGGCATCGACACGGTAAAGCGCCGGCGACGCAAGGTCGGCCGGCACTTCGACAGCGGTTGTATCGATGTGCGGTTTTTCCATTACCCCAGGCGCTCCATAATGGTCGCGGCGATCGCAGGACGGTTCATAGTGTACAGGTGCAGGCCGTCGGCGCCGTGCTCCTTGAGGTCGCAAAGTTGGCGGGCGGCATAATCTACACCGGCTGCCTGCAGGCTCTCGGGGTCGTTCTCGTACTTGGCGAGAATCTTGATGACGGGGGAGGGCAGCGACGCGCCGCACATAAAGACCATGCGGCTGATCTGGGACTTGCCCATAAACGGCATGATGCCCGCGGTAATGGGCACGGTGATGCCGACCTTGTCGGCAAGCTCGCGGAAGCGGTAGAAGCACTCGTTATCAAAGAAGAGCTGCGTCACAAAGAAGCTTGCGCCGGCGTCCTGTTTTTGCTTGAGGTGTTCGACCGAGAGGTTGAGATCCTCACAGGCAATGTGGCCCTCGGGGTAGGCTGCGGCGCCCACGCAAAAGCCGGCGTCGACGAGCTCGGGGATGAGGTCGCGGGCGTAGGCGTAGTCGGAGGCGGGCTTGTCGTCCTCGGTCGCGCCGGCAGGGAGATCTCCACGCAGGGCCAGGATGTTTTCAACGCCGGCGGTACGATACTCGTCGATCTTGGCGGCGATATCGGCATGCGAGCGGCCCACGCAGGTAAGGTGTGCCACCGAGGGCGTGTCGAATTCGCTCGAAATCATATGCGCGATGGGGGCGGTGGTGGCACCGTTGCCCGAGCCGCCGGCCGAGCAGGTGACCGAGACAAAGCTCGGCGAAAGCTTGCACAGATTGCCTGCCACTTCGCGAGCCGTGTCGAGGGTGAGCTCGCCCTTGGGCGGGAACATCTCAAACGAAACGGGCGCGGTGCCCTGGGATGCTGCCTGCTTAAAAACCTCGTCGACGCGCATATCGTGCTCCTCTAGATACGTAATAGTGTGATGTGTTGTAAGGATTCTACAGCACCACTGTGTCACGGTGGAGTTTCACTCGTTATTCGGGGATACCAATCAAAGATGCCTTGCTATCGGCTTTCTCTATAACAGAGCGGCTAATCTAGGCACGGACTATAAAGACTGGTATCTGATGCAAAATACCAGTTAATAGAGCTCCATCCCAAATTGACTACCCTTAAACCATGGGGAGAGGTCTGCAATTTATGCAGTTGATTGGCTGTTGAGGGTGGCAACGCCGCCTCGATAGGGTAACCTCATTGATTGGTTTCGCGACAGCAACATAACGGTAATGTCGCGGAAACACGGCGAGTCTAAGCTATGACTCGTTCGTTAGTAATCAACACCGCTTCTCACGCGGTGCCGATACGAAGGGAGTTCCGTATGGCCGATCTTACTGACCGCTTCGGGACCATGGTGTTCTCTGAGGAAGTCATGAAGGACTACCTCCCCAAGGACATTTGGAAGCGCCTTGCTGCAACCCTCGAGGGCGGTGAGCCGCTCGACCTGGATGTGGCCAACGCCGTTGCCCATGCCATGAAGGTCTGGGCCATCTCCAAGGGCGCGACGCACTACGCGCACTGGTTCCAGCCGCTTTCGGGCATTACTTCCGAGAAGCACGACAGCTTCCTGGAGCCCAACCACGACGGCACCGCCATTACCAAGTTTACGGGCAAGAACCTCATCCAGGGCGAGCCCGATGCCTCCAGCTTCCCCAACGGCGGCCTGCGCGCCACCTTCGAGGCCCGTGGCTACACCGCTTGGGATCCCACTAGCCCCGCCTTTATCAAGGACGATGTCCTGTGCATCCCCACGGCTTTCTGCTCCTACACGGGCGAGGCCCTGGACAAGAAGACCCCGCTGCTGCGTTCCATGACCGCGCTCTCGCGTGAGTCCAAGCGCGTTTTGGCGCTGTTCGGTAAGACCCCCAAGAAGGTCGTTCCTTCCGTGGGCGACGAGCAGGAGTACTTCCTGATCAAGAAGGACGCCTACCGCAAGCGCAAGGACCTGGTCATTACCGGCCGCACCCTCTTTGGCGCCGCTCCCTGCAAGGGCCAGGAGCTCGAGGAGCACTACTTTGGCGCTATCCGCCCCACCGTCTCGGCCTATATGAAGGATCTGGACGATGAGCTGTGGGCGCTTGGCATTCCCGCCAAGACCAAGCACAACGAGGTTGCTCCCTGCCAGCATGAGCTCGCCCCCGTCTATGGCGAAGTCAACGAGGCCATCGACCAGAATCTGGTCATGATGGAGAAGATGAAGCTCATCGCCTCCCGCCACGACTTGGTCTGCCTGCTGCACGAGAAGCCCTTTGAGGGCATCAATGGTTCGGGCAAGCACAACAACTGGTCGCTTGGCACCGAGTCCGAGAACCTGCTCGATCCGGGCGACACCCCGCTCGACAACCTGCAGTTCATCGTCTTCCTCACCGCGGTGATCGAGGCCGTCGATAACTATCAGGAGCTCCTGCGTGCCTCCGTTGCCTCGGCCGGCAACGACCATCGTCTGGGCGCCAACGAGGCTCCTCCGGCGATTATGTCCATCTTCCTGGGCGACCAGCTTACCGAGGTCGTCGAGAAGATTATCGATGGCAAGGCTTCCGTCCATGCCACGCGCGGCGTGCTCGACCTGGGCGCCGATACCCTGCCCAAGCTGATGCAGGACAACACCGACCGCAACCGCACCTCCCCGTTCGCCTTCACCGGCAACAAGTTCGAGTTCCGTGCCTGCGGCTCCGAGCAGAACGTCTCCGACTCCAACCTGGTGCTCGATGCCGCCGTGGCCAAGTCGCTCAAGTCCTTCGCCGACGCACTCGAGGGTACGCCCGAGGATAAGTTCCAGGACGCCGCGCTCGAGTACTGCAAGAAGGTGCTGACCGATCACCAGCGCATTCTGTTCTCCGGCGACGGTTACTCCGACGAGTGGCCCGTCGAGGCCGAGAAGCGCGGCCTTGCCAACAACAAGACCACGGCCGACGCCCTGCCCGCCTTTGTTTCCGATAAGGCTATCGCGCTCTTTGAGGAGACGGGCGTCCTGACCAAGGCCGAGGCTCAGTGCCGCTACGACTGCAAGCTCGAGAAGTACAACAAGCTCATGAACATCGAGGCTACCACGATGGTTCGCGAGGCGCGTCGTACCTATCGCCCGGTCATTACCGCCTACGCCACCAAGGTCGCGAAGGGCCTTGAGACTATTCGTGCCGCCGGTGCCGAGGCCGCCATGCAGTGCGAGCAGAACACGCTCAACAAGCTCTGCAACGGCATCACCGCCATTAACGACTCCATCAAGGCGCTCGACGCCGTGCATCAGAAGGCCGAGGCCCTCGATGGCCAGGAGCAGGCCAACGTGTATGCACACGAGGTCGTTCCCGCCATGGATACGCTGCGCGCCGCCGTGGATGCCATGGAGGAGATCGTGGCCGCCGACTACTGGCCGGTCCCGACTTACGACGACATCCTGTTCTACGTGTAGAACGTAACTGACATATCGTCACGGTATTGAGCCGGGGTCCGCATCGCGCGGGCCCCGGCTTTTTGTTTGCGAAGGACGCTTTGAAGCCCGTTTTGCAACTGATTCACCCACGCAATAAGGGGTCGTGGGCAAAAAACGTCAAATATGAGTACTGTCACAAGTCCTGTAGCATTATCTTTTTGCAAAATATGCAGTGTTACGCAACATATGTCCAAGTACTTAGCTGATAAACGCTTGCAATTCTTCCGCCGTAGGACCCCTGGCGTCTAAATCGCCTTCTGATGGCATGAAATCGCTGTTACTAAATTGGTAACAGTACTCATATTTGCTATTTTTTGCCCACGGTCCATCGGAAGATGCCGGGATCCGCACCCTGTCGGGTTCGAATCCCGGTGCATGGGTAGCAAAAAGCCCGCCACCGAATTGGTAACGGGCTTCTCAGATTCTGTGGTGCCCCCAGCGGGATGTCCGCGTGCGGCTGGCGCCGCCCGCTTTCGCTGCGTCGCTTCGCTCCTTGCGTGCTGCGCTGGAAAACGCTTCGCGTTTCCTCAGCTTCGCACCCTGTCGGGTTCGAATCCCGGCGCATGGGTAGCAAAAAGCCCGCTACCGCGAGGGTAACGGGCTCTTCAATTCAAATGGTGCCCCCAGCGGGATTCGAACCCGCGATATCCACCTTGAAAGGGTGGCGTCCTTGGCCGCTAGACGATGGGGACAGCGGGAAAGAGTATAGCAGACTTTTTTGCCGGCGCGTATATCGTTGGCAAACTGGAAAACCACCACAAAGGAGTAGGCTTCTATTCCGATTTTCAAATATCTCAATCTGTAACATCTGGGCGGGCAAATTGGCTCTATCTGTTACAGATCGAGACAAAAGGTAGGCGTCGGGACGAACATCTCATTCTGTAACAGTAAGACGACTTTTAACGGTCTAGATGTTACAGATTGAGACAAACCGCTGGGATGGGTCAAAACCACCACAAAGGTGCCTGTCCCCTTTGTGGTGGTGAGGTGCTAGGGGAGGAGCTTCATGGCGGCGTCGTGGGCGGCGTGCTCGTAGGTGTCGTCGAGGGGCTTGAGCGGCAGCAGGGCGGCGGCCTGTGCATCGCCACGGCGCTCGAGGGCATGGGCGATCAACCAGTCGGCGAGCTCGGGGTTCTTGGGCAGCGCCGGGCCATGCAGGTACGTGCCGATGACGCCCTTGTAGATCAGGCCCTCAAAGCCATCGTCGCCGTTGTTGCCGGTGCCCGTGACGACGGACGTTCCGAGCGGCGTGGCATCGGCGTCCAAAAGCGTGCGGCCGCCATGGTTCTCGAATCCCACAAAGGGCTCAGGTGCCAGGTCGGTTTTGACGGCTACGTTGCCGATCAGGCGGTCGGAGCCGCGTACGGTTTCGGCGGCAATGACCCCCAGACCCTCAATGCGATCCTCGCCCATATAGTACGAACGGCCGAGCAGCTGATAGCTGCCACAGATGGCGAGCAGCGAGCCGCCATCCTCAACATAGGATGCGACCTTGTCTTTTTGGGCGAGCAGCTCGTGTGCCACGGCTAGCTGGTCGCGGTCGGAGCCGCCACCCATCATGACGATATCGGCATCGGTGAGATCGAGTGACTCGCCCATACGGACCTCGTCCACGCGAACGGGGATGCCGCGCCAGGCGCAGCGACGCTCGAGGGCGATAACGTTGCCGCCGTCGCCGTAGAGGTTGAGGGCATCGGGGTACAGGTAGACGATGCGCAGCGGGCGCGAAAGCTCGACTGGCGCGATGCCGACGGGGACGGCACTGCCATCGGCACACGTTGCAGCGCGGGCAGCAACCGTGGCTGCATCGGCACCCTTCAGCCCATCGAGTTCTTTGACCAGCGGCGGGAAGGCCGTGTAGTTGGCGACGGCATAGAAAGTGTCGCCTGCGGCTTCATCCGCAACGGCGCCAATTGCCTGCGCGACGTCCGAGATAATAGCGGCATCGATGCCGGCGTACTTGAGGCGTACCTGCATGTCGTGCGCACGCGTGCCTCCGGCAAAGGCGACAAGACCCGGTGTGTCGGCGATGCGCTCGAAGTCGACGTCGTAGATCCACGAGACATCGTGGCCGTCGGCGTCGTTGTCGTTCAGGAAGAAGGCGCAGAGCCTGCCGCCTGCCGTTTTAATGGACTGGATCTGGCGATCGAAGCCCACGGGATTTTTGGCCAGGTTTGCCTCGACGGTACGGCCGGCGATCTCCCAGCGGCCCATACGTCCGCCGGCGGGGACGTAGGCATCGAGCGTGGGCTGTAGAAGCGCCGTGTCCACGCCCAACTCGCGTGCGGCAAAGAATGCAGCGGCAACGTTGTAGACCATGTACAGGCCGTTGTAGCGCGTGGCGATGTGTACGGCAGCCGCGTCGGACGCAGATCCAAAGACCAGGTCAAAGCCGTAGCCGTCGCAGCCGAGCTCCACGCCCGTCACGCGACGGACCAGTGCGGGGCGTGCCCAACCGCACGAGGGGCAATGGTAGGCGCCGAGTTGACCATACTGCACATAGTCGTACTCCAACGGGGCGTTGCACTGCGAGCAAAAGCGCGAGTCGCTAATGCGGTCAGACTCGGTGTTGGTGGCGCCGTCGATGCCAAAGGCAATGCTCGCGTTGGGAACGCGCGCGGCAATCGAGGCGCACAGCGGGTCGTCGGCGTTGTAGATAAGCGTTGTTGTCGGCGAGAGCTCCAACGCATGGGCGATGACCTCCTGGGTGTGATCGATCTCGCCATAGCGATCCAGCTGGTCGCGGAACAGGTTGAGCAGCACGAAGTACGTCGGCTTGAGCTTGGGCAGGACGCGTACGGTGTAAAGCTCATCGCACTCAAAAACGCCCACGCGCTTGCCGCCACCGGCTCGCTTGAGGTCGCTGCGCGCTTCGAGCAGTGCGCCCACCACGCCCGGCTCCATGTTGTTGCCGGCGCGGTTGCATACCACGGTGGCGCCGCTGGCGGCAACGGCGTCGGCGATGAGGTTGGAGGTGGTGGTCTTGCCATTAGTACCCGTAATCACCACGCTGCGGTCGACAAGGCCAGCGAGGTCGCTCAGCAACTCGGGATCGATCTTCATGGCGATGCGGCCGGGGAGTACGCCGCCCTGCCGTTTGAGGACAGAGCGCAGTCCCCAGCGAGCGATATCGCTCGAGGTGCAGGCAAGAGATGAGCGGAGATTCATGAAACCGTTCCTAACGTAAACGACATGGTCGGGTCGAGTGCGTCACTAAAATCCGTAGCGGCGCGCAAATTCCTGGGCAAGCTGCGATACATCTTCGCAGGCGTTGGCCCAGGGGGCAAAGTCGGGGGTGTCCGAGATAATGCCGTCGGCTTCCCAAACCGCCTGGTGCGAGAGGTCCCAGGGGTCGCGCGGCTCGGGTCGGCAGGGAAGGTACGGTGTCTGGTACATGGGATTCAGCAAGAAGAATGCGCCGCCCTCGCAGCGGTTAGCGAACTCACGCAGCGCACGCACCGCCGGACGCATCTTGTTCGTTTTGAACAAGAGGATTGTGCGGGCGAGCAGATACCAAGGAGAGTTCTCGAGCGCGTCAGCCCCGATCTCTTCCTCGAGCTGGTGGGCCAGGGCAAAAAAGCCGTCCTCGTCTTCCAAGCGAGCGAGGGCGAGTAGCACGGTGCCTGCAGCTCGGGTGGGATAGCCTTCTGCCTTAAGAACACGGCGGGCGTAGTTGGCGGCAGCACGGTAACGAGCGCTCGCCATGCACAGCTGCGAGATGGCCTCGAGTGTGTGAAGCCACCCGATTAGAGCCGGCTCGCTCACGGTAAGGTCTGCTGCGGTGACACCGTCGGCCAAAACATTGTTGGCCCAGTAGTGTGGGGCCTCCATATCGAACCCGGGCACACTTTGCTGCAGGTAATCGGCCGTGGTCGCCTCGAGCTTCATCAGGTCGCCCAGGCAGGCGTCAACGGGCGTGTCCGCCAAAATGATGGCGAGCAGCTGGGCATCGAGGACATACGCATCGACGCGGACAATCTTGAGCAGCTCATCTCGCATGTCGTCGAACAGACGATTGCGCGTCTGCTCGAACTCCTCGTCGCTGCCCATGTCCTCGATGCGATGAAGCTCGTCGAGCAGGTGGCGATGAACACCGGCGTAGGACAGCAGCGCCTGGGCATGCTCGGACTGCGCATACTTTTGGGGATTCGCGCTAATGTCGTTATGGACAAGCTCGCGTGCTGCATCGGTGAGCTCGGGGTGCGACGCCAGATAGGTGCGCTCCAGGTAGGCGGGGATGTAGACGCTCGGATCCATTAGAGGTCTCCTCCCTTAAACGGCAAACCCTGCTCGGCCGCCTGCAGGATGCGCTCATCGATTTGGGAACGCACGATATCGTTGGTGGCGACCCAGGCGGCAAAGCTGGCGTTGTCGGGGGCGCCCAGGCCCTCCTGCAGTACCGGCGTCGCCTCGGACAGCGCAAGGACAAGCTCGTCGGTGGAGCCCGCACCCACGTTGACGCGGGCATAGACGCCATCGGGAAACTCGGTTTGGAAGTAGAGTGCCTCGGCTGCGTGCGGACACGAGCGCGCAAGGATGCGCAAGTAGTGCTCGGCGCCCTCGTAGTCCAGCTCGCGCCAGGCAGCGCTCATCAGCGCGATGAGCGTCCACGGGTCCAAGTCGCGCTCCGCATCCTTGGGACGACGGCGCAGCGGCGTGTTGGCGAGATAGGGGACGGAGTGGGCAGAGCGAAAGCGCTTGAGCTCCTCGGCGGGGTATTCGAGCTTTGCCATGGCGAGCATCGCGGTGTGGCGGACACCGGCGGGGTCGTTGGGCGCAAAGTCCAAGCTGCGATTTGCGGCTTCGAGCGACATGCGATAGCGGCCGCTAATGAGGGCGCGCGATGCCAAGGCGGCAAGCCAGCGCAGATAGGGGCGGCGCATAAGGTCGCCTGCGGCCTCGCGCTCGTAGGGGTCCTGAGCCGAGGCGATCTTGAGCGCCAGGTCATGCTCGACTTCATCGCACTTGGACACCAGGTACTGTACGTATTCCTCGTTGGATTCTGCGGTGAGGGCCGTCAGCATGCGCTGGGCATCCCAGTTGGCCGGATCGAGTGCGGCAGCCTCGCGGAGCATGTTCTCGGCAGCTGCCTCTTCCTGCTCTGCCTGGGCATCGTCAGGGATAAAGGGAATGCGGTAGTCGACGGCTTCGACCACCTTGGCAATGAGGTGCCCGGCGCGGTCACGGTCGTGCACGATGAGTGGTGCGGGGTTGCGGGTGAATTGTTCCATCAGACGCTCTACGGCGGCAGCGTCGGTGAGCGGGATATTGTCGCGGCGCAAGGCCTCAAGAACGAGGCGATGGCAATCCTCTTGAATGGGATCGAATGCCATGGGGCCTCCTTTGCTGCGGTTAGGGTTCAAATGTCTCTATATAAGGTTCTAGTTTACCCGCATGTGGCACACCGGGGGTGCCGCACTTGGACTTGCACCTTTGCACCACGAAGACGGATGTCGCACAAATGTCGGCACCTTGGACGACCGAGTGGTATCACGGTGCCGCAAACGGTCGATTTTTGGCGGCGAACGGTGCATATTTTGGAGGGGCACGGTCCTGCCCGGGATATGTAGTCAACCTTGATAAAACGTTTGCCCAGCTTGGGAGTATGAATGCCGCACAAGGGTCTTCAGGGATAGAAAAAACGTTTCATCATTGGCGGCTTTAGGTGAATAACTGACCAACCAGAACGGTAAAATAGTGTTTGTCTGAGCGTTGAGACGTTTAGACATCGCGCATTGTCATCGCCGGCAACGCGCAAACCGGTCCTAACGGAGCCAATTGGGTGCTCCGTTATATACGCAAGTCTAAGAGGGGCTTGTTTAGGAGGCACAGTATGGGACGTTTTACCAATCCTCGCGATCTGTACTTTGGTGAGGGCGCTCGCCACGAGGTGAAGAACCTCAAGGGTAAGAAGGCCATCATCGTTTCTGGCGGCAGCTCTATGCGCCGCGGCGGGTTCCTGCAGGACGTTGAGGCCGACCTCAAAGAGGCCGGCATGGAGGTCAAGCTGTTCGAGGGCGTCGAGTCCGACCCGTCCATCGAGACGGTCATGAAGGGCGCCGAGGCCATGCGCGAGTTCGAGCCCGACTGGATTATCGCCATCGGTGGCGGCTCGCCCATCGATGCCGCTAAGGCCATGTGGGTCTTCTACGAGTATCCCGAGGAGTCCTTCGACAACATCATCCAGCCGTTCAGCTTCCCTGAGCTGCGTCAGAAGGCTCATTTCTGCGCCATCTCCTCTACCTCCGGCACCGCTACCGAGGTCACCGCGTTCTCCGTCATTACCGACTACGCCAAGGGCATCAAGTACCCGCTGGCCGACTTCAACATCACCCCTGATGTCGCCATCGTCGACCCCGAGCTCACCTACACCATGCCCGCCAAGCTGTGCGCTCACACCGGCATGGATGCTCTGACCCACTGCATGGAGGCCTACGTTTCCACCTGCGCCTCTATGTTCACCGACGCCAACGCCCTGCACGGCATCCGCGAGATCGTCGAGTGGCTGCCCAAGTCCTATGCTGGCGACCATGAGGCCCGTCAGCACATGCACGAGGCTCAGTGCATCGCCGGTATCGCCTTCTCCTCGGGCCTGCTCGGCATCGTTCACTCCATGGCTCACAAGACCGGTGCTGCCTTCGAGAACGGCCACATCATCCACGGTGCCGCTAACGCCATGTACCTGGGCAAGGTCATCCAGTGGAACTCCAAGGATCCCCGTGCTGCCGAGCGTTACGCTTACGTGGCCAAGGAGATCCTACACCTTCCCGGCGAGACCAACGAGGAGCTCATCGCTGCGCTCGTCCAGAAGATCCGCGACCTCAACGACCAGCTCAACATTCCGCAGTCCATCAAGGATTACGCGAATGGTGGCGTGAAGGTCGACGCCGAGAACCCGCAGATGGTTTCCGAGGAGGAGTTCCTCGCCAAGCTGCCCGAGATCGCCGCGAACGCCGAGCAGGACGCCTGCACGCCCGAGAACCCGCGTGAGACCAAGGCTGCCGACTTCGAGAAGATCCTCAAGGCCTGCTACTACGACACCGACATCGATTTCTAATCGACTCTTGTTATCGTAACGAGGGGCTCCGCACGTATCCGTACGGAGCCCCTTTCTTTTTTAGAGAATGGGATAGTTATGGCTGCAATTTTCAATAGCCCCAGCAAGTACATCCAGGGTCCGGACGAGCTGGCCAAGCTCGGCTCCTATGTCGAGCCGCTCGGCGCTAAGGCCCTCGTCATCGTGACGCCTTCGGGCAAGAAGCGCGTCGGTGCCAAGATCGAGGGCGGCTTTGCCGAGGCCAAGGCCGAGCTGCTGTTTGAGGACTTTAACGGCGAGTGCTCCAAGGGCGAGGTCGATCGCCTGGTTGCGCTCGCTCGCGACAACGGTTGCGACATCATCGTCGGCGTCGGTGGCGGCAAGATCCTCGACACCGCGAAGGCCGTCGCCTATTACCTGGAGTCCCCGGTTATCATTTGCCCCACCATTGCCTCGACCGATGCACCGTGCTCGGCACTTTCGGTGCTTTACACCGATGACGGCCAGTTTGATAAGTACCTCTTCCTTAAGGCAAACCCCAATATCGTCCTGATGGATACGACGGTTATCGCGGCGAGCCCGGTGCGCCTGACGGTTTCCGGTATGGGCGATGCGCTCGCAACCTATTTCGAGGCTCAGGCGACGCACGATGCCGACGGCGGCACCTGCGCCGGCGGCAAGGGCGGAATGGCCGGTCTGGCGCTCGCCAAGCTCTGCTACGAGACGCTTATGGCCGATGGCGTCAAGGCCAAGGTCGCGCTGGAGAAGGGCGCGCTCACGCCTGCCGTCGAGCACATCATCGAGGCCAATACGCTGCTTTCGGGCATTGGCTTTGAGAGCTCGGGCCTTGCCGCTGCTCATGCCATCCACAATGGTCTGACGATGCTGCCCGAGTGCCACGGCATGTATCACGGCGAGAAGGTCGCCTTCGGCACTATCGTCCAGCTGGTACTCGAGGATGCCCCGACCGAGAAGCTCGAGGAAGTCTTGGGCTTCTGCATTGAGCTTGGCCTGCCGGTCACGATGAAGGAACTTGGCGTTGCCGAGCTTACGCGCGAGCAGGCCATGATTGTTGCCGAGGCCGCCTGCGCACCCGATGACACCATGTGCAACATGCCCTTTGAGGTGACGCCCGAGATGGTCGCAAACGCCATCCTGGGTGCCGACGCGCTGGGCCACTACTATCTCATGGATGAGTAAATCAAGCTAAGGAAGGGGCAAAGCTAACAGATGACTTTGCCCCTTTTTGCTATGGTGCAAAGTAACCTGGCTCCTTCGCACCAAGTTGGTGCAAAGGGGCCAGGTTACTTTGCACCAATCGTTGTTTGATGAAGGGCGGATTCTCGTATGGCGCTTCCTATGGTTTACGGCGGTCCCGGCCGGTATGTTCAGGGGCCGGGCGAACTGTCGCGTCAAGGCAGGTATTTGTCATGGTTGGGCTGCGCTGCCTATGTCTTGTTTGACCAGGGCACCGAGGATCGGCTGTGCAGGCAGAACGTCGATGGATTTCTGGACGAAGATCTAAGCGAGCCGTTCTTTAAGATTTATGACGGTCCGTGTACGGAAGAGGCCGTTGTCGAAATGGCTAAGGAAGCCCAGGCCGAGTATTGCGACATGGTAGTGGGTATTGGCGGCGGCAAAATGCTCGATATCGCCAAGGCCGTTGCGTTTTATGCCGAGTTGCCGTTGTGCGTATGCCCCACGGCGGCATCGATGGACGGTCCGTGCAGCGAGATTTCCGATGCCGATTTGCAGGGTGTTGCAAATGCGGTCTTTAGAAACGAGCGCAATATGGCTAACGAACAGGTCAAGGTGACCAAACAAAAACTCGTGCAGCTCATGTGCGAGGCATAGTTTGGCGCTTGATTGATCTTGTGCAATCGAGACGGCGATAGGCCATGGGCTATTTGCCGCAAAGATGCTCCGCGTGTAATTTGCCCGAGGCGTGGGCCGATGGCGTATCATTATCTCTTGCTTGTTTGCACTGCTCAGGGAGGGGCCGCGCATGGCGCAGGAACACGATCTGTTTGATGACATTATCGAGATCAGCAAGGGTTTCGACTTTCTTAAAAACCCGCTTGGCGGTGTGACCGATGCACTCGATCCGTCGGCGCCTCAATGGGATCCTGCTGACTACAAGGAGCGCCCGCGCGGCAACACCATTCCGTGCCTGACCTGCAAAAACGAAAAGAGCGGCTGCACCGCGTGCATGGACGTGTGCCCGGTCAACGCTATCGAGGTCGAGGAAGACGCCATCGAGATCCTCGACTCCTGTCGCAAGTGCGGCCTGTGCGCCGCTGCCTGTCCGACCGAGGCGATCATCTCGCCGCGCCTGGCGCCCAAAAACGTCTACGACGACATTGTCTCGGCGGCTACGAGCCACGAGACCGCCTACGTCACCTGCACGCGTGCCCTTAAGCGCATGCCGCGCGAGAACGAAGTCGTCGTTGCCTGCGTGGGCGATATTACGGCCGAGACCTGGTTCTCGGTACTGGCAGACTATCCCAACGTGAGTGTGTACCTGCCGTTGGGCGTGTGCGATAAATGCCGCAACACCGGCGGTGAGGACATTCTGGGCGAGGCGATTGCGAAGGCCGAAGAGTGGTCTGACACGGGTATGGGCTTGGAGGTCGACTCCAAGAGCCTCAAATGCCATAAGCGTCGCGAGTACGAGCGCAAGGAGTACATGGATAAGATTGCCCGTACCACGGGTCTAACCGTGACCAAGCTCAATCCAGCGACGGCGGCGCTGGCCTCGGTGACGCAAAAGCTCAAGGCCCATCGCCATCAGATTACCCAGCTGGAGCGCACGCTCAACACCATGTGCGGCACCACGACGACCAAGCGTCGCCGTTCGCTCACCCATGGGCGGCAGCTGGTGCTCTCGACATTGCAAAACCACCCCGAGCTTGCCCAGAACATGCAGGTGAGCACGCCGGAGTGCGATTTTGACAAGTGCACGTCGTGCGGCGTGTGCGTCAACGTGTGCCCCACGTTTGCCTGTGATCTGGTGGGAAGCGGCCGCTTTGCGTTGGAGTCCACGTATTGTTTGGGCTGCGGCGCCTGTGTCAAGGTGTGTCCCGAGCATGCACTCAAGTTGGTTGAGCACGACGCGTCCAACCTGATCGTCGTCGATCCCGAGGCCGAGGAAAAGGCCGCTCAGAAGGCCAAGGCTCACGAAGAAGCTGAGAAAGTCAAGGCCGAGGCGAAGGCCAAGTTCGACAAGATGCTCGACCAGGTGGAGAAGCTCGCGGACTAGCCAAAAGAGCGTAAATGATGGCCGGTGAGACAGGTACTGCCCCACCGGCCAAAAAAGTTGCGGTGGAATAGTTCCTGTTTTGCCCTTAAGCGGGCCATTCTAGGAGCTATTCCACCGCAACTAATAGATGGTTAGTTCATGCTGCTTTGGTGGCCGGTTCGACCGGTGCCGTTGCGCGTCACGGTTTCATGGAGCAAAAAGAACCCGGGGACCTGTTTGGTCTCGGTGTATTCCATAAGGATGCCGTCGGCGTTGTAGGTCTGCCCGCGTATAACGGCGAGTGCGTTAAAGTCGTCGAGATCGAGCACGCGCGTATCCTCGGGCGTGGGGTGCTCAATCGTTACATCGCGTTTGCCCGTGGCAATCTTAATGCCAAGATCTTCTTCGAGGTAACGATAGATCGAGTCGTTGACAATCTCGGGTGTCAGCCCCGGTACTTGTGAGCTTAGGTAATAGGAGTCGTCGGAGCACACGGCTTGTCCGTCTGCATAACGGATGCGTTTGGCGCGTGTGAGCTCACAGCCTTCGGGAAACCCGGTAATCTTGGAGAGCGCCTTGCTACAGATGAGGAGCTCAAAGACGGTGGTGACAGTCTTGAGCTCAAAGCCTCGGTTGACCGCGATTTCCTTAAAGGTCTCGAGTCCGCCGCCACCACGACTCTTCTCGTCATTGATGTTGCGAATGACGCGCATGCCTTTGCCTTGCTGGGGGAGCACGTAACCATCTGCCGCAAGCATCGAGATGGCGCGACGGACCGTCATGCGCGAACAGTCAAACAGCTGTGTGAGCTCAGTCTCCGAAGGCAGATAACTCTGATAGGCGTATGTGCCGTCGTCAATCGACTGCTTCACGTTGTCATAAATAGTTTGGAAGATGGCTCGCGCCATGACGGTCTCCTAGAGCTGAGTGCGCGAGCGGTGGATGAGGACCGCTCGCGCAGGTGCCAATCGATTTACTTGCTGGGGTCGATTATATATTTACCCATGGCACGCAGAGCTGGGTCTGACAGGATGGCGCCGAGTTCGTCGAGGGAAGCCACCTTGGCGACCATCGAGGATACGTCGAGCCTGCCAGAGTCGATGAGCTCGAGCGCGCGACGCTGCGTATAAGGGTTGATGTAGGACGAGGTAAGCACAAGCTCCTTCTGGAAGACCTCGAAGGGCTTGACGGTGATTGTCTCATCGGGCTTGGTGAGGCCGAACATCATGACCGTAGCCTTGTGGCCGGCGATCTGGATGGCCTGCTCGATGGTGACGGGCTTGCCAACACACTCGATAACGACATCGACGTTGCCGACGCCCTCCTGCTTCAGGCGGGCTGGGACGTCCTCGTGGATGGAATCAATTGCCAGGTCGGCGCCGAGTTTGAGCGCAACCTCGCGCTTGCCTTCGACAGGCTCGAGCAAGACAACCTTGGTGGCGCCGGCGTTTTTAGCAAGCTGCATCATGAGCAGACCGATCATGCCACCGCCGATAACGACAACTGTGCTGCCGGGCTTGATGTTGCACATATCGATGCCGTGCAGGCAGCAGGCGACGGGCTCGGTCATGGCGCCCTGCTCGAAGCTGGTGTGATCGCCCAACTTGTAGACTTGCTGCATATCGACGGAGCAGTACTCGGCAAAGCCGCCGTTAACGGTGGTGCCGTAACCGGTCATATGCTCGCAGTAGTGGTTGATTCCGTCGCGGCAGGGTTCGCAGCAGCCGCAGGGATGGTTTGGGTCGATGCACACGCGATCGCCCGGTTTAAAGCCGGTGACATCGCTGCCCACGGCCTCGACAACGCCCGCAAACTCATGACCAAGGATCGTGGGCGGGGTAACGTCGGCCGCACCCTTGTCGCCTTCATAGATATGCACGTCGGTGCCGCAGACGCCGCAAGCTTTGACGTTGATCAGAACGTCGCGCCTGCCCACGGCCGGCTTTGCCGATTCCTCGACTCTGAGGTCGTGCTTTCCATAGAAGACCGCGCTTTTCATGGTGACTCCTTAACGTAGCGGTTAATGTTGTAATGAAGTATAGGTATGTCTATAGATATAGACAAGCACATCTAGACAAGTAGAAAAGAAATTTATAATGCAGCCATCAGCTATGTCAGATTTAGCAGGCGAAATACTGGACATATACCGTTTACGGCAAATAATCAACCGTTTACCGACCATAGTATTTATACTAACTTGTCTAGATAAGTGATATGATAAAAATGGAAGCGCAAGAAGTCAGGGAAGCGGGCCCACCCGTCCTATTGCACGAGGTACACGCAAACGGCGCGTCTGCGGTCTCGAGTGAAGCCAAAACCGCAGCCGCTCCGAATGAAGAGAGGGGGATTCCCCGTCATGATGCAAAAGATACAACGTTTCGGCGGTGCAATGTACACGCCTGCAATTCTTTTCGCATTTTCCGGAATCGTTGTCGGCCTGGGTACGTTGTTTACCACCGAGGCGATCTTTGGCGAGATGGCCACAGCGGGTCATCTTTGGTTTGATTGCTGGAATGTGCTGCTCCAGGGTGGTTGGACGCTCTTTAACCAGATGCCGTTGCTGTTTTGCGTAGCGTTGCCAATCTCGCTCGCGAACAAGCAGAACGCTCGCTGCTGCATGGAGGCTTTGGCCATCTACCTTACCTTCAACTACTTTGTAAGCACAATCTTGGGGCAGTGGGGCCCTGTCTTTGGGGTCGACTACTCTGTCGAGGCGGGCAGCGGTACTGGTCTTGCCACTATCGCAAGCATCAAAACGCTTGATATGGGCATCATGGGCGCGCTTATCATTTCTGGTATCGCCACGATGCTTCACAACAAGTACTTCGACACCGAACTCCCTGAGTGGCTGGGCGTGTTCTCGGGCTCCGTGTTCATCTATATGATCGGTTTCTTCGTTATGGTTCCGGTCGCTCTTATCGCCTGCCTGGTGTGGCCGCATGTTCAGGCTGCTATCTCCGCCTTCCAGGGATTCATCCTTTCCGCCGGTACGTTCGGCGTTGGCGTCTTTGCTTTCTTCGAGCGCGTGCTGATTCCTACAGGCCTTCACCACTTTATCTATACGCCGTTCTATTACGACAACGCGGCGGTCAATGGCGGCATCTTTGCCGCTTGGGCTAACATCCTGCCCCAACTGGCTGCCGATCCGAGCATTGCTCTTAAGGATGCCGCACCCTGGGCTGCCTATACCTGCCCTGGTTGGACTAAGGTCTTCGGCTCGCTTGGCGTCGCCATTGCGTTTTATATGACCGCCAAACCCGAGCGCAAGCAGCGCGTCAAGGCTCTGCTGATCCCGGTCACCCTTACCGCTATGCTTTGCGGTATCACCGAGCCGCTTGACTTCACCTTCCTGTTCATCGCGCCTGGCCTGTTCGTCGTCCACTGCGTGCTCGGAGCGCTTGGCTGCATGGCTCAAAACCTCCTTGGCGTCGTGGGTATCTTCGACGGCGGCATCATCTCGATGCTCTCGTGGGACTGGCTGCCCCTTTGGGCCGCACATGGTCTGCAGTACGCCATCTCCATCCTTGTCGGTCTGTGCTTTACCGCTCTTTGGGTCGTGGTCTTCCGTTTCCTGATCGTCAAGTTCGACTTTAAGACCCCCGGTCGCGAGGATGACGATGTTGAGGTCGAGCTCAAGTCCAAGGCCGACTACAAGCAAAAGCAGGGCGGTGCTGCTGGCAAATCGGTCGCCCAGAGTAAAGATGATGAGCGCTTGGTGCTTGCCGAGAACATCCTTGATCTACTCGGTGGCGCGGATAACATCATCGATGTAACTAACTGCGCTACCCGTCTGCGCGTTAACGTCAAGGACAAGAGCGTCGTTGCACCCGAGGCTTCCTTCAAGGCGATCGGTACGCATGGCTTGGTGGTCCAAGGTCAGTCAATCCAGGTCATCATCGGCCTTACCGTCCCGCAGGTTCGCGAGAAGTTCGAGAGTCTTCTGAAGTTCGAGAGTCTTCTGTAAACCATCGTCCATCGAAACAATCGGCCTTGCAGAGCCGGTATGCACCGCAAGGCCGATTCTAGAGATAAAAAACTCCACTTCTAGGTAACAATTCCAAACCGTACAGGCCGCGTGCGGGGATGGATTGAGCAAGCGGCCAGAATGAGGAGGACATCATGTCCAAGAAAAACTATGCCGTGACCATTGCCGGCGGTGGCTCTACCTTCACTCCGGGCATCGCTCTGATGCTGCTTGAGGAGCGCGACCGCTTCCCGGTCAACAAGGTGACCTTCTACGACAACAACGCCGAGCGCCAGGAGATCGTGGCAAAGGCCTGCGAGATCTACTTCCACGAGAACGCTCCCGAGGTTGAGTTCAACTATACCACCGACCCCGAGACCGCTTTTACCGGTACTGACTTCGTCCTCGCTCACATCCGCGTTGGCCTGTACGCTATGCGCGAGCTCGACGAGAAGATTCCTCTCAAGTACGGCTGCGTTGGCCAGGAGACCTGCGGTGCCGGCGGTATCGCCTACGGCATGCGCTCCATCGGCGGCGTCATCGAGATTCTCGACTACATGGAGAAGTACAGCCCCAACGCTTGGATGCTCAACTACTCCAACCCCGCAGCTATTGTTGCCGAGGCCTGCCGTGTGCTGCGCCCCAACAGCCGCATCATCAACATCTGCGACATGCCGATCGACCTCATGGATAAGATGAGCCGTATGTGCGGCATCAAGGATCGTCGCGAGCTGCAGTATAGCTACTACGGCCTCAACCACTTTGGTTGGTGGAGCAAGATCTACGACAAGGAGGGTAACGACCTCATGCCGCAGATCAAGGAGCACATGGCAAAGAACGGCTACTTGGACGGCATTGAGCACGAGGCCGGTAAGGAGCAGCACGTCGAGGAGAGCTGGATTCACACCTTCGGCAAGGCCAAGGATGTCTATGCTGTCGATCCCGAGACGATTCCCAACACCTACCTCAAGTACTACCTGTACCCGGACTATGTTGTCGAGACGTCTGACCCCAACTACACTCGCGCCAATGAGGTTATGGACGGCCGCGAGAAGAAGGTCTTTGGCGCTTGCCGCGACATCATCGCCAAGGGTACTGCCAAGGACGGCGGCTTTGAGCCCGACGTACACGCCAACTACATCGTCGACCTTGCCTGCGCGCTGGCCGAGAACACGCTCGAGCGCTTCCTGCTGATCGTCCCCAACGATGGCGCTGTGCCCAACTTCGACCCGACGGCCATGGTCGAGGTGCCTTGCATCGTCGGTTCCAACGGCTTTGAGAAGATCTGCCAGGGCCCGATTCCGCAGTTCCAGAAGGGCCTGATGGAGCAGCAGGTTTCCGTCGAGAAGCTCGTTGTCCAGGCTTGGGTCGAGGGCAGCTACCAGAAGCTCTGGCAGGCACTCACGCTCTCCAAGACCATTCCTTCGGCGAGCGTTGCCAAGCAGATCCTGGACGAGCTCATCGAGGCCAACAAGGATTTCTGGCCCGAGCTTAAGTAAGGACTGCCGTCTCGAACTCTCACGCATCTCTGCTTCATTTGCGCCGCCGCGGTGTCCGGATTCGCCCGGATGCTGCGGCGGCGCTATACTTATACAGTTTGAAGTACCTGTATCAAAAGGAGCTGTCGTGTCCCTTTCCATCGGTATCGTGGGCCTGCCCAACGTGGGCAAGTCGACGCTGTTCACCGCGCTTACCAAAAAGACCGGCCTTGCCGCCAACTACCCGTTTGCCACGATCGACCCCAACGTGGGTATCGTCGATGTGCCCGATAGCCGCCTGCAAAAGCTTGCCGACATCGTCAACCCGGGCCGCATTGTGCCGGCTACGGTCGAGTTTGTCGACATCGCTGGCCTGGTGAAGGGTGCCAACGAGGGCGAGGGCCTGGGCAACCAGTTCTTGGCCAACATTCGCGAGACCGATGCCATCTGCGAGGTCGTGCGCTACTTTAAGGACCCCAACGTCATGCGTGAGGTGGGCCGCACGGGCGAGTTCGTCGATCCCGCCGGCGATGCCGACACCATCATGACCGAGCTCATCCTGGCCGATATGGGCACGCTCGAGAAGCAGCTGCCTAAGCTCGAGAAGGAGGCCAAGCGCGACAAGGAGCTCATGCCCAAGTTTGAGGTCGCCAAGCGCCTGCTTGCCTGGCTCAACGAAGGCAAGCGCGCCGCGTCCATGGAGATGACCGACGAGGAGCGTGCCGCCGCCAAGGGCCTGTTCCTGCTCACTATGAAGCCCATCCTGTATGTGGCCAACGTGGACGAGGATATGCTCAACGAGGACCTGGCGCCCATCGATGGCGTCAAGCCGCTGCCGATCTGCGCCAAGATTGAGGCCGAGCTCTCCGAGCTCGATCCCGAGGACGCTGTCGACTACCTGGAGAGCCTGGGCCTGGAGCAGCCCGGCCTGGACGTGCTCGCGCAGGCGGCCTATAAGCTGCTCGGCCTGCAGTCGTTCTTTACGGCTGGCGAGATGGAGGTCAAGGCCTGGACGGTTCGTCAGGGCGCGACCGCCCCGCAGGCCGCCGGCGTTATCCACACCGACTTTGAGCGCGGCTTTATTAAGGCCGAGGTTATTGGCTATGACGACTACATCGAGCTCGGCGGCGAGCAGGGCGCCAAGGCCGCCGGCAAGCTGCGTATTGAGGGCAAGGACTATGTCATGGCCGATGGCGACGTCGTGCACTTCCGCTTTAACGTGTAAGGACGACGCATATGTTTAAATATGGCAAAAAAGCTGGCTACATGGGTATTGCGCTGCTCGTACTTGCGGTGATTCCGCTGGTGGTTGCAGCGTGTGTTATCCCCAACATTGGCCCCGAGGTGGCAACGAAGTTTAACGCAGCCGGCGAGGTGACGCGCTGGGGTAAGAGCTACGAGCTGCTGGCACTGCCGGTGCTCAACCTGCTGCTGAGCGTGGCGACGTACTTTACGGCGGGACGCCAGGCAAAGAACAACGAGGACTCCGCTGTGATGGCACGTCTTGCGTGCGAGCGCTACCTGCGCAACGGCTGCATCACGGGCGTGTTCCTCAACGTAATCAACGTCTACTTTATGTATTCGGCGATTACTGGAACGGGCTTTGGCTTTGGTTTCT
The DNA here is from genome assembly GCA_958438955.1 of uncultured Collinsella sp. Lineage (GTDB taxonomy): Bacteria > Actinomycetota > Coriobacteriia > Coriobacteriales > Coriobacteriaceae > Collinsella. The sequence goes on along the minus strand of CAUBTS010000005.1, from coordinate 3,597 downwards.
AGCTTGTCCTTTTAGGCAACGAGCCTGCACGCATATTCAATGGCTGCTGCGAGGCCGCCGCTCGATCGTGGTTTAAAGACCATGTCGGCGGCGGCCTCGTTTTCGTATCCGGCGCCGCGAAGGGCAAGTGCGATACCGGCTTCCAGGAGAAGGGGCAGACCGTGTTGGCTGGTTGCGATTACGGCAGCCTGATTGAGCGAGCAGCTGTGCGCTTGGCATTGGATGGCAAGTTCACCTTGCGCCGGGCAAGGGACCAGAACGGCGGCAACGCGACTTGATAGCAATGCAAATGCTGTGCGCTCATCGGGCGAAAGGCATTCTGCTTCAACGACGACGAGCTTGGGCGGCGCGCTGTTTGTGCGAAGCGTGGCTCGGTACATGCGGACCGAAGAACCCGACATAGAAAACTCCTGTGTATTCGGCAAAACGTAAACTATAGTTTACGTTTATGTTCGGCTCCATTTCAAACTCGCTGCATGGACGAACGTGCGAAACAGATTCTTGGCAGGCGGGTCGAAGAGACACGCAGGGACCTTGGTATCTCCAAGGTTGATTTTTGTGTGGCGACAGGAATCAGCCGACCCTACCTCGACCGAATCGAAGGTGGGACGGCAAATTTCACGCTCAGGGTTCTATTTAAGATCGCGCCCGCACTCGGCATGACGGTGTCAGAACTTCTCGAGGGTATCGAATAGGGGATACCCGTCGACAACCGAATTACGCCATCGGGATGCGGTCGTGGTTGACTTGGCTGTAGAACAGGCGCTGAATTTCTGACGCATCACGTGACTGGCCGAGCGCCCACATGGTTTTGGCCACGAGTGTCTCGGTGGTCATATCGTCGCCGCGCAAAATACCCGGGTGATCGGCGTAGGCACGGCCGACCTCATAAACACCAAGGTCAAGGCCCTCTTCGGGGACCTGCGTGGTCATAACGACGGTGCGACCCGAATCGACCCAGCGGAAAATCGCCTCCTGGAATGACTCGCCGGACTCGCCAAACTCGGGAATACCGCCAATGCCAAAGGTCTCCAGGATTACAGCATCGTAGCTATCGGCAAGGGCGTCGAGGATGCCCGGGTTTACGCCGGGCGTAAGCTTAAGTACAAATACGCGCGGATCGATGCTGTCGTAGAAACGCACCGGGTTTTCGCCCTGACGAGTGCCGTGAAGCCCGTTGCGCACGATGCGGTCGTTGCGGATATAGGCGATGGGCGGATAGTTGACGCTAATGAACGCGTTAAAGCTCATGGTGCGCTGCTTGCGGGCGCGCGTGCCGGCAATGGCGACGCCACCAAACACAATCGACACATCGTGCGAATGCTCGTCGAGCGCATAGAGCAGGCTCTGGTACAGATTGAGCTTGGCGTCGGTAAAGGGGTTGCCCATGGGCTTTTGCGAGCCTGTGAGCACGATGGGCTTGGGGCTGTCCTGAATCAGATAGGAAAGCGCCGCCGCGGTGTAGCTCATGGTGTCGGTGCCGTGCAGAATCACGAAGCCGTCGTGGTCGGCATAACCCTCGACGATGACGTCGCGGATGCGCATCCAGTCGCTGGGTCGCATATTGGTGCTGTCGATGTTCATGGGCTGCACGACGTCGAGCTCGCAGAGGCCCGAGATCTCGGGGACGCTCTGGGCGAGCTCCTCACCGGTCAGGGCGGGGGAGAGGCCGTTGCCGTCCTCGGTCGATGCGATGGTGCCGCCCGTGGCGATGAGAAGGATGCGCTTCATGCTGGTATTCCTATCGTGTTTGCCGCCCCAGAGGCGGAGTCGTTCGGCAGTATTGTGGCACAGGGCGTCCAATGTTCAAACGTTTTACATCATCTGTAACGTTTGGTAACACTTCAATTGCCGTCAAATAGGGGCCCAGGTCGTGCGTTTGCCGTGCGCTGATGGCTGCGAGGGACGAGAAACCCCATATAACGTGTACACTATGGAGGTTATTTTCGTTCATTCACGCGGGTGGGCACCGGCTCCCCGCCAACAAGAGGGGGAACCATGGATCAAAAGGCTTCCGCAAAGGTCCTCGTACTCGACTTTGGTGCGCAGTACGGTCAGCTCATTGCCCGTCGCGTCCGCGACCTCAACGTGTATTCCGAGATCGTCCCCTGCGACATCTCGGCCGACGAGATTCGCGAGATGAACGCCTCTGCGCTCATCCTTTCCGGCGGCCCGGCTTCCGTGTATGCCGAGGACGCTCCGTCTATCGATCCCGCCATCTTTGACCTGGGCCTTCCCGTCCTGGGCTTTTGCTACGGCCATCAGATCACGGCTGTGACGCTCGGCGGCAAGGTCGGTCACTCCGAGGTGGGCGAGTACGGCCGCGCCACCATCACGCGCACGGCCGGCGCCAAGCTCTTTAACTCCACGCCTATGGAGCAGACCGTGTGGATGAGCCACCGCGACGCCGTTTCCGAGGTGCCCGAGGGCTTTACCGTTACCGCCAGCACCGACGTGTGCCCGGTTGCCGCCATGGAGTGCCCCGAGCGCAAGATCTTCACCACGCAGTTCCACCCCGAGGTCAAGCACTCCGAGTACGGTCAGCAGCTGCTGAGCAACTTCCTGTTTGAGATCTGCGGCCTGGAGCCCAACTGGAGCATGGACAACCTGGTCGAGACCATGACGGCCGAGTTCCGCGAGAAGGTCGGCAACGACCGCGTGATTCTGGCCCTGTCCGGTGGCGTTGACTCCTCCGTCGTGGCCGCGCTGGGCGCTCGCGCCGTGGGCAAGCAGATGACCTGCGTGTTCATCAACCACGGTCTGCTGCGCAAGGGCGAGCCCGAGCAGGTGGAGGAGGTCTTCACCAAGCAGTTTGACGTCGACTTTATCCACGTCCACGCCGAGGACCGCTATGCCGAGCTTCTGGCCGGCGTGACCGAGCCCGAGGAGAAGCGCCGCATCATCGGTACGCAGTTCTGGAAAGAGTTCTTCGCGGTTGCTCAGCAGCTCGAGACCGATGGCAAGCCGGTCAAGTACCTGGCTCAGGGCACCATCTACCCCGACATCATCGAGTCTGGCGCTCGCAAGACGGGCGGCAAGACGGCCACCATCAAGAGCCATCACAACCTGATCCCGTTCCCCGAGGGCGTGCATTTCGACCTCATCGAGCCGCTCGACCACTTCTTTAAGGACGAGGTCCGCGCGCTTGGTCTGGCGCTCGGCCTGCCGGGTCACATCGTGTTCCGTCAGCCCTTCCCGGGCCCGGGTCTTGCCATCCGCATCATCGGTGCGGTCGACAAGGAGAAGCTCGAGATCCTCAAGAACGCCGACGCCATCGTGCGCGAGGAGCTCGACGCCTACAACCAGCGTCTGTTTGAGCAGACCGGCGAGCGCAACTCCGAGCACAGCTGCTGGCAGTATTTCGCGGTCCTGCCCGACATTAAGTCCGTCGGCGTTATGGGCGACGAGCGCACTTATCAGCGCCCGATCATCCTGCGTGCCGTCGAGTCCAGCGATGCCATGACCGCCGACTGGGCCAAGCTGCCCTACGACGTGCTGGCCCGCATCTCCGGCCGCATCGTTGCCGAGGTCCCCGGTGCCAACCGCGTGTGCTACGACATCACGTCCAAGCCGCCCGCGACCATCGAGTGGGAATAG
>CAUBTS010000004.1 GCA_958438955.1 uncultured Collinsella sp. | reverse complement strand
GGCCTCGTCGAGGGCTACGACGACGAGCTCGGCTACTTCAGCATCAAGGAGATGGAGGAGCTGAACCGCCAGATGGGGTTCGCCGCCGTCGAGCGCGACGAGCACTTCTCCCCGAAGCCGCTCAGCGCCGTCAGGAGGAGGTAGCCGCATGGTCACGGTCGAGTTCGACTCCATGGGCGAGGCGGTCCGCCTCGCCCTCGTGGCCGGGGAGTACGTGGGCGGCGGCCTCGCCGTCCTCCTCCTCGACGCCACGGACCCGCGCTCCGACGGCTACATGGCCGAGTGGGGCGTGCTCACGGCGAACGTGCCGGCTGCGGCCGAGTGGTGCCGCGGGCACGGCAACATCGCCATCGGCGCCGCGGTCCCCGCGGCACTCCTCAAGGCACTCGTGGCCGCCGGCATACTCCGGATGGCCGGCCGCTCGGCTGCGTCCGGGATGGCCCGCTACCCGCTGGCCACGGTCGCCGGGCACGCCCTCGACGGCATGGGCGGCCTGACCGAGACCCTCGAGGAGGCGCTCGGCTCGACGGTCGTCGTCGAGTACGAGTCAGGCGGCGACGGCGGCGCGTTCGAGGCGGGGACCGCGCCGGCGGGCTCGGCCGAGCTCGAGCGCCTCATCGCCGCCGCGAGGTCCGAGGCCGACGCGTTGGCGGCCGCCGGCGGATGGGCGGCCGTCCGGGTCGGTTTCGGGGACGCCGAGACCATCGACTGTGAGACGGGCCGGACGGTCTACGTCGCGGGGTGAAATAGGAGGAGAGCGCAAGCGCGGTCCGGATGGGCCGCGCTTTTCTTTTCCCGGGGATGCGGAACTCCCGCCGCCCAAGTGCCTTGGACGGTGGGAGCAGGATAAGGGCGCACTACGGGCGCCCTGGATTTTGCGGCGCAACTCGGCGGGCCGAGTTCGTTTTCGCTGGTAGCGTTGCCGGTCAAGCCGGAAAGGCGACGGCGGCCCTCCGTCATACGCGCCCCGAGCGCCGTATGACGGAGGGCCGTTTGCGCGGGCAGGGCCGTATGACGCGTCAGAACCCGTCGGGCGCCGCGGACACCTTGCGCTTCCTGCCGCCGGACGGCGACCCCTTGGGCTTTTTCGGCTTCTCCGGGATACGCCAGACCGGTGCCGGGGCGTCGTTGCGGGCCTCCCCCTCGAGCGCCCGCGCGAGCAGCGCGCCCTCGGCCTCCGGCGACGTCATGCCCAGCAGCGGCCCCAAGAACGTCTCCGTGATGTCGCGGCTGGCGAGCGCCATCGGTCCCTCCGCGTCGATCACGAGCGCGCCGTTCTCGCGCGCGCTCCAGGCCATGAGCTCCGACGGGGTGATCAGCGGACGGCGCGCCACGGAGAACGACTTGCCGGACGAGGAGCTCTGCGTCCCCTTGGTGGAGCTCTGCCCGGTCGTCTTGACACTGTAGTCGCCGAGTCGCTTGCTGATCTCCTCCGCCTCGCCGACGGACTCTACCGAGAGGACGACCTGGGTGCCGAGCAGCGCCAGCAGCGCGTCCGACTCGGCCCTCGAGTAGCCGCACCGGGCCTCGAGCAGGCGGGTGTTCTGGAGCACGAAGACGACGTGCAGGCCGATGCTGCGGACCTCCGCGAGATCGCCGAGGAGGCGGGGGATCTTGGGGATCCCGGACCCCTCGTCGATGGCGAGCAGGGTCTCGGCCGGCAGCCTGCCGCCCGACAGGCGCGCGGTCTCGCGCAGCGCCGACAGCGCCTGGGAGAAGATGCACGAGACGAGCGCGCCGCGGTCCCCTCGGTCCGTCGCGCTGGCGATGTAGAGGATGGTGGGCTTGCGCCCGACCGATGCGAGGTCGACCTCGCCGTCCCAGAGCATTCGGCTGACGTCGTCGTCGCAGAAGGACATGAGGTAGTTGCGCGCGGTGGAGACGAGGGCCTCCCCTCCGCCGCCGTTCGACGAGGCGACGAGGAGGAACTGGCGCGCCGGGTTTCCCGCCGGCAGGTCCGCGGCGAGCTCCTCCAGCGACTTCACGGCGCTCTTCCCGTCGCGGGGTTCCAGGAGCGCGAGCACGGTCGAGAGGTTCCGCGCGCCGTCGGGGATCCGCTCGTCCGCTATCGCGAGCAGGCAGAGGCCGGTCAGCAGGTTGCGGCTGGCGTCCGTGAAGAACCTCTGGCCAGAGGAGAAGGCATCGGGCACGATGGCGGACGACAGCTCGCGGAGCTCGGCCACGGCACCGGCGACGCCCTCGGTCCCGAGTGCCGCGATAGCGCGGTCGAGGGGGTTGAACCTCGCCGACTTGACGGGCTCGTCGAGCCGGACGGCGACGACCTCCATCCCGGCCCTCCTGGCGAGCGGCTCGGTCCATGCGCGGATCTCGGACTTCGGGTCGTGGACGATGACGGAGGTCGGGATCCCGTGGGCGTTGCGGTCGATCGCGGCGGCCACGCTGACGGCAAGAGACCTTCTCGTCTTGCCTGCGCCGCTGCCCGCCCTTATGAGGCAGTGGACGGCGGGGACCATCGCGATCCCGCCACCGATGCAGCCGGCCGCCACGAGCCCCTCCGCGGCGGCCTTCCCGTCCCAGGGAGGGCAGCGCCTCGCGACCCTGGACGGCCTCGACTCGAGCCAGGCGTCCCCGTGCGTGCGCGTGGGCGCGCGGTCGCCGGCGAACGTCCCGTCGTGGAGTCTCAGCCACGAACGTGCCCACGAGACGAGGCCGAGGACCATGATGGTGACTGCGACGGCTGCGACCGCGGCCAGCAGCCCGCCCACTTTCCCGGTTGCCAACGTGTCGGCGAGCGTATCCAACGGGTTGCGGAGGACGGTGTCGGGCTCGGCCCCCGGGTCGCCAACCTGCAAGTGCAACAGGGTGGAGAGGTCGGAGGCGAGCGATGCCATCCACCAGCTCGCGTAGTCCCACGCGCTGACGGTCGCGATGGCGGCGACGACGGCGACTATACCGTGGGCCGCCAGCGTGTCGGCGAGCTCCCTCCTCATGTTGCGGTTGAAGGATTTGGGTTTCATCTTCTCATTGTCCTTTCTATCCTGTTCGCAATCTTCACGGTCGGGGCACTCGACGGCCCGGTGCCGCCGGATGCCAGGATCCGCAGGGCCGAGGCGATGAGCCGCAGGACCCTCTCTCCGGCCTCGTCCCCCATGTCGCGGCCACCGGCGTCCCGCGTGGCCTCCCTTGCGATGAAGGCCGTCATCGCGGCCGCGCGTCCGAGGGCCGGGCCGGCCGACGGCACCTGCCGGAAGATCCGCTCCGCCGTGGGGCACCCCTTTAAGTCGTTGCGTTCGATCGACTGGCCGCGGGCGACCTTTCGGCCGATTGCCTCAAGGCGCCTTTTCGGGATACAGGCCCGGGCCTCGGTGGCGAGGCCGGCCTCCCGCCGCCTCTCCACCGCCGGGCCGGTTCTGGGCGCGGCGCGTCGCGTCGGCATCTCCTCACGAGTCGGCGTCCTGTCGGGTACCAGGACGCGCAGGGCCGCGTTCTCGCACCGGAGGCCGAGGTCGGCGGCGACCCTGCGAACATAGGCGTCTCGGGCCTCCCCGGTCAGGCACTTGAGGCCGGCGCACCTCTCGACCGCCTTCCCGTGGCGGTCCAGCGCGCCGGCGAGCTCGGGGGAGCCGGATGCCGCCCGGTCGAGGGCCTCCCTCAGCGCGGCGGACGTCTCCGGGTGGAACCGCCTGAGGTGGGCGGCCTCAATCCTTCCGTCCGGCGGCAGCTCGATATCGAAACGGTTCCGGTCGATGCGGGAGACGGCGTCCAGCGCGGCCTCCCTCGCGAGGTCGCGCTCGATGTAGGCCTCCCGCAGCAGCGGCGCCATGGCCTTCGAGGAGATCTCGAGCCGCGCCGCCTCCATCTTCCGCTTGGGGAGCAGCGCGTCCCACTCGCCCGCGTGGTCGACCGTGAGGATGTGGACGTGGTGGCTCGTGCCGTTGACATGCATCGCCGCGTAGAACTCCACGCGGCTCTCGGGCACACCGGTCATCTCGGAGAAGAGCCTCGGCCACTCGGAGCGCACCAGCGCCTGCCAGGCGTCCAGGCGGTCGAGTCCGGCACCTGGGGCCATTTCGTTCGGGACCGTGACGACGGTGGTGAGCACGGCGCCGCCGTTTTGGGCGATGGCGCGCCTCGCCTCCGCCACGGCGACCGGGCCGTCCGCGCCCCAGAGGCCGCCCGTCGAGCCGGTCCTGTTCGCGGCGTAGGCGGCCAGGCCGTCCACGCCGAGCCTCCTGCCGTCCGCCTCGCTTACCTCGATGACGACGCCGCGGCGGGTGCCGGCGTATGCCGCCAGGCCCGCGGCGGTCGCCCTCGCGGACGCCGCCGCGCGGACGACGGAGTGGTTGACGATGACGGGCGGGCTAGCCATCGGCGCGCTCGCGCGCGTGGAGCTTCACCTCGTCGATGCGGCCGAGGCCCGCGCGGCTGAGCTCGCCGGCCTGCGCGAGGTAGTTCTTCCAGATGTCCGCGACGGGGACGTCGTCGAGCGAGGCGTAGGAGGCCTTGAGGACGTCGGCCGACATGAGGCCGGCCATGATGGCGGCGGTCATGGGGCGCGAGAGGACCGCGGCGATGCGGTCCTCGGTGGCGTCGAGCTTGCGCTCGATGTCGAGCGCGGCGACGTCCATGCGCGCGTCGACGACGCCGCGGATGAAGCCCGCGACCTCGTTGCCGTAGAGGTCGAGCCCCTCCGCGGCGAGCGCCGAGCGCAGGAGCGAGCGGATCTCGTCGCTGATGTTGGAGTTGCTGAGTTCGGCCCGCGTCTTGAGGGCGGTGTAGAGCTTTGAGTCGAGTTTCACGCTGACGGTTTTAGTTTTTGTCATCTAGACTCCTTAACAAACGGGGGCCAAATGGCCCCCGTTTTTAGCAAGATACTGTGAAGGTGATCGGATAGTTCTCTGGTGCCTTATCAGCTGGTAATGGCATATAAGCGATAAGTTTGTTAGAGAGTTCAAGACTGTCGAGGTCAATTGATTCCTCGATTTTCTCAATGGGACTGAGGCTGAAACCGCCGGAATAAGCACCCGCTCCCAAAATGATGCGTGCGAGGTCGGCCTTGGGGATGTCCTTCCAACGCCTAATGATTTCAACTACGATCGACGCACGTTTTTCGTTCAGTTTCTCAGCAACGGTCTGAGTAACGATAAGTGCGCTCGGTGCATGCTTCACCGGATATTTGAACTTCAGAAGTGCCGGGCCCGAGTAGGCGGGAACGCCGGTATCAAGAACGATTTCGGAGTCATGCGGGACGGAGTACAGCAGCTCGCCGCGTTCAATGACGCCGTTGGCTTTATCGAATTCAAACATATAATCCTCCAGGGCTTTGTATTGGTTGGTTTCCCGTAACCTTTGGTTAATTTGATGCGCCGATATACTTGAGAACGCTATCGCGGTTGATTCGCCATAACTTGCCGCACTTCACGGCTTTGAACGTCCCGTTCTGGCAGAGGCGGTAGACAGAGCGGTCGCTGATGCCGAGCAGGTACGCGACCGGCAGCGGATCGACGATATCCGGCATACTGCGGAAGTCGTCGACTCCGATACGCTTTTCTTTGAATTTCATTTCGGTCTCCTTTCTGGAATTTGCCGATTTCTCTTATTTCGCAGTCTGACACGCCGCCGCCGGCATTCGTCAAAGTACGGGCAGGGCGGACGCTATGGACAAAAAAGACGTTGAAGGGTCGAGGCAACAAGAAAAGGCCCGGTTAAAGCCGGGCCTCCGAGCCACTGTTGACTTCTTTGCTTGCGACGAAGCAAATCACTCTTTATATAAGCGTCCAAGAGTTCTCATAGCCGATGCGGTGGCTGCTGGGTCGGCACTGGCGTATCTGTCGAGTGTCATCGACGCCTTCGAGTGCCCCATGAGGCTTGCGAGAGTCCTCGGGTCGATTCCGTTGGAAACGGCGTACGTTGCAAAACTGTGCCTGAGGTCGTGGAAGGTGACGGTGTTCTTGTTCAAGACACCATGGAGCTTCAAGGCCTTTGCCAGGGCCCGCCAAGCGTCGTTGATCCTGGGCGGTTTCAAGAAGGAGCCGTCCGGAAAGCCGAGGACAAACAGTTCGTCGCTGAACTCAACGCCCAGATTCGCGCATTCGGACTTCATGTCGGCCTCGCGCTTCGCAAGGTCTTTCATGAGGTCTTTCGGGCAGTTGGGGGTAGCGCGCCGGCTGCTAATGCTCTTGGGGCCCTTGATATAGAACTCGTTATCTGTGTGCCCAATCGCGGCCTCGACTCGGATCGTTGAGGATTTAAAGTCCACGTTTTTCCATTTCAGGGCGCAGAGCTCGCCGCGCCGCAATCCCGTGTAGAGCGCTATCTTGGCTGCAAGCATCGCTGGGATATCTATGGAGGCGTTCAGAGTGTTCAAGACCCTGGTTCGCTCTTTGGTTGTAAGCGAATTCGGTAGACCGTAGTTCGCGTCTTCGTTTTTGGGGACTTTTGCCCAAGAGGCCACGTTTTCGTCAATCCATTTCTTTCGCATTCCATATTTGAGCGAGCCTCGTAACAACCGTAGGGAATTGCAGGCGGTGGACCGTGCGTGGGTTGAGGCGATCGCCGTTATCCATTCCTGAACATCCTCTTCCGTAAGGTCTTCCAATGGGACATCACCGAGATACGGTTCGATATTCCGGCGGAGCATGCCGTGGTATCCGGTCGCCGTGGAGCGCGCGACGTCCGCGCACTCGATATCGATATAGCATGTCACGAGCTTTGAAACGGTGATACCAAGCCCCTTGGGTTTAGCTGCTTCTGCGGTGGCCTTCTCATTGAGAGATGCGCGGATGGATTCGGCCTCGAGCATGGCGGCATCGCGATGCTTATGGCTTCTGCCTTTATCGCGCCCTCGATGTTCCAAGAGCTGAGTCTTCTTATGCCAGATGCCGTTCTCCAAATAGGGGAACTGTGCGCGCCAGCGATCGTCCTTAAACTTATAAATAGACGAGGTGGTGTATTTCTCTTCCATTGTCCCTCCGTGTGCAATCGCGTGTGCAATGAGTGTGCAATTTGACTGTTTCGGAGACGTCTCAAGTGAGACTATAAGCGGAAAACGAAAGAAAAAGGCGAGGTTACGGTCGCTATAGTCGCAGATGGACGCTATTAACCAGAATGGAAAGCGATGTAATCAGTGGGTTGCAGGTTCGATTCCTGTCACTGGCTCCATGAGAGTTTTGGGCTCTGTTCCCTTGTGGGACAGGGCCCGTTTCTTTTTTGTCGATAAGTCAGCGGGTTTGGCGCAACCTAGCTTCAGGTTTGTCTCGATCTGTAACACGAAGGGGCGGAAAACCGTTCTTACTGTTACAGATTGAGACGTAAGCTGGGGTCTCTGCGAAACATCTCGATCTGTAACAGATAGGGGAGAAAATGTTCTCTAAATGTTACAGAATGAGACAAAGGCGGGAACGAACCCAGCCGTTCACCTTGGGCGTGGATTATCGGACGTACGAGCGTGGAAAATCTCCCGCTTAGTGAATGAGCGTGGATAATCTGCCACTTTGGATTCGATGACGCGGCAAAGTGGGAGATTATCCACGCTCGATTTCAAACGGAAGAAAATCCACGCTCGAATCTGCCGCGGAAGCCCGATCTCGACCTATATATAGGTGCAAATAAGCCGTTATCGAAGTTCGATCCTGAAGGTGTACTCCACTACACCAAAGTGTTACCTCGGGAAACGTCACCTCAGTATCCAAAACCACCGTCCTTCATATCCAAACTCAACAAAACCGCAGGTCACAGCTATATAGATACGCCCGGCACCGTGTATCTAGAGGTTTTCGTTGACAGCCCCCAAGGTTGCATCGTATTATCTTTTTCGTTCGCGGGGGCGGCGGTCCAAAAGACCAAAGGACCTGCGGATACTTGAACGATTGGGAGTTTGCCCGAGTGGTTAATGGGGACGGGCTGTAAACCCGTTGGCTCTGCCTACATAGGTTCGAATCCTATAGCTCCCACCCGTCAAGTGCCTGTATAGCTCAGTCGGTAGAGCACTTCGTTGGTAACGAAGAGGTCACCAGTTCAAGTCTGGTTGCAGGCTCCATCCGGCGGTGTAGCTCAGTTGGTTAGAGCACACGGTTCATACCCGTGGCGTCACTGGTTCGAATCCAGTCACCGCTACCATAGGTAACACGGTGGCTTCTCAATAGTATGTTGAGAGGCCACTATGGTATAAAGGCAAAGTCCCGTCCGGGGACGACCTGTTTAGAGGAGGGCTTTATGGCCAAAGAGAAGTTTGAGCGCACTAAGCCGCATGTTAACATCGGCACCATTGGTCACGTCGACCACGGCAAGACCACGCTGACCGCTGCCATCACCAAGGTTCTCTCCGAGACCGAGGGCTGCAAGGCTGACTTCACTGCGTTCGAGAACATCGACAAGGCTCCCGAGGAGCGCGAGCGCGGCATCACGATCTCCGTCTCCCACGTTGAGTACGAGACCGCTGCCCGTCACTACGCTCACGTTGACTGCCCGGGCCACGCTGACTACGTCAAGAACATGATCTCCGGTGCTGCTCAGATGGACGGCGCTATCCTGGTCATCGCCGCTACCGACGGCCCCATGGCTCAGACCCGCGAGCACATCCTGCTCGCCCGTCAGGTCGGCGTTCCCTACATCGTCGTCTTCCTGAACAAGTGCGACATGGTCGACGATGACGAGCTCATCGACCTCGTCGAGATGGAGACCCGTGAGCTCCTCTCCGAGTACGATTTCCCCGGCGACGACATCCCCGTCATCCGTGGCTCCGCTCTGGGCGCTCTCGAGGGCGACGCCAAGTGGATGGACGCCATTCGCGAGCTCATGAAGGCCGTCGACGAGTACATCCCGACGCCTGCTCGTAACAACGACCTCCCGTTCCTGATGGCCGTTGAGGACGTTATGACCATCTCCGGCCGTGGTACCGTTGCTACTGGCCGTGTCGAGCGCGGTGAGCTCAAGCTCAACGAGCCCGTCGAGATCGTCGGCATCAAGGATACCCAGAACACCGTCGTTACCGGTATCGAGATGTTCCGTAAGTCCATGGACTTCTGCGAGGCTGGCGACAACGTCGGTCTGCTGCTCCGCGGCATCAAGCGTGAGGACATCGAGCGCGGCCAGGTTCTCTGCAAGCCCGGTTCGGTTACCCCGCACACCAAGTTCACCGGCGAGATCTACGTTCTGACCAAGGAGGAGGGCGGCCGTCACACCCCGTTCTTCGATGGTTATCGTCCTCAGTTCTACTTCCGTACCACCGACGTTACCGGTACGGTCAAGCTCCCCGAGGGCACCGAGATGGCTATGCCTGGTGACCACATCACCATCGAGGGCGACCTCATCCACCCGATCGCCATGGAGGAGGGCCTGCGCTTCGCTATCCGCGAGGGTGGCCACACCGTCGGTTCGGGCATCGTCTCCACGATCATTGAGTAAATTAGCTCTTTGATATAGCTGACTTAGAGAACCCGGCACTTATATGGGTGCCGGGTTCTTTTCTGCAATGGATATTGAGCCGTTGCTGGTGTCGAGAGGATCGATAATGGTCCTGGATGCACCGTCGATTAGCTCTCGATGGCTTCATTGATGTGTTCCAAATATGAATGGATCCACCGAGAACCAATTGACTCGAGGTTTTCATTGACAGCACTTACATGGAGCTGATAAAGTAACAACTCGTGCCCGTACGGGGCGGAAATGAAAGGTTCAGGATACATGCGTACTCTAGTTACTCTTGCGTGCACTGAGTGCAAGCGCCGCAACTATACGACCACCAAGAACAAGTCGACCATGCCTGATCGTATGGAGATCAAGAAGTATTGCCCCTGGTGCCGTCACCACACGCTGCACAAAGAGACTCGCTAGTCTCTAGTCACATACGCCAGTAGTTCAATTGGTAGAGCATCGGTCTCCAAAACCGAGTGTTGAGGGTTCGAGTCCTTCCTGGCGTGCCAGTCATTATTCCGTAAGCTCCCACTTGGGGGCTTACGGTTTACTCATGTATAAGCGCATTGCGCGGAGGTAACCCAAATGGCCAACAAGAAGAACAAGAAGAAGGCTCAGCAGCCGGCACCTGCCAACAAAGCTGCCGCCAACTCCAAGGTTGAGGCCAAGAAGGCCGTTGCCAAGAAGAACGAGAAGGCTGCGAAGTCCAAGAAGAACGAGAAGCCTGGTTTCTTCGCCCGCACCAAGAAGTATTTCGCTTCGGTCAAGTCCGAGATGAAGCGTGTCACGTGGCCCGATAAGAAGGAGCTCGTGAACTACTCGGTCGTCGTTTGCGCTTCTCTGATCGTCGTCGGCGTCGTCATCGCTCTGCTCGATGCTGGCTTTGGCGAGGCTCTTGCTCTGTTCTCTGGATTGAGGGGCTAAACCATGTCTAAGCGTTGGTACGTCGTTCACACTTACTCTGGATACGAGAACCGCGTAAAGTCCGATCTCGAGCATCGTATCGAGACCATGGGCATGCAGGACCGTATCTTTGATATCGAGATTCCTATGGAGCGCGTCACCGAGATCAAAGAGGGTGGCAAGCGCGAGACCAAGGATTCCAAGATTTTCCCGGGTTATGTCCTGGTCCGCATGGAGATGGATGATGATGCTTGGACGTGTGTTCGCAACACGCCCGGCGTCACCGGTTTCCTGGGCGGCAACGGTAAGCCCGCACCGCTTTCCCGCGATGAGTACAATAAGATGACTCGTCGTCCCGGTAAGGGCGATTCGCCCAAGCGCACCTCGGTTGATATTCAGGTCGGCACGTCCGTCCGCGTCACCGATGGCCCGCTTACCGACTTTGATGGCAAGGTCTCCGAGGTTAACACCGAGGCTGGCAAGCTCAAGGTCACGCTGATGATCTTTGGCCGCGAGACGCCGGTCGAGTTGGACTTTAACCAGGTCGCTGTCATCGCTTAAGTTTTCGTCCGTTCGCGCGAGCGTGCTTCTTCTGTGACTGCTCATCTCAGGAGTGCTTCTAACACGTGCGTGCTTACGATATAGCAAGTACTTCACACTCGTGATTCGAAAGGAATGACCATGGCTGAGAAGAAGGTTGCCAACGTCATTAAGCTCCAGATTCCTGCTGGTGCAGCTAACCCCGCTCCTCCCGTCGGCCCCGCCCTGGGCGCTGCTGGCGTGAACATCATGCAGTTCTGCCAGGCCTTTAACGCCGAGACGCAGGACAAGAAGGGCGACATCATCCCCGTTGAGATCTCTGTCTACGAGGATAAGTCCTTCTCCTTCATCACCAAGACCCCGCCGGCGGCTCACCTCATCAAGAAGGAGCTGAACCTCAAGTCTGGTTCCGCTAAGCCCCAGGCCGACAAGGTTGGTCAGCTCTCCCAGGAGCAGCTCACCAAGATCGCCGAGATCAAGATGCCGGACCTCAATGCCAACGACATTAACGCCGCCAAGAAGATCATCGCCGGTACCGCCCGTTCCATGGGCGTCACCATCGCTGAGTAGCGATTTCTTATGGTAACGACGGGTGCTCCGAGCGGGGCGCCCGTTAAATGTGTGCAATAGGGCACACGATACGATGTGGGAGGGCTCACGCCCGTTTAACCACAGGAGGTAATGCACATGGCTAAGCATGGTAAGAGCTATAACGCCGCTGCCGAGAAGATCGACCGCGCCACGCTCTACACCCCCCTTCAGGCTGCCAAGCTCATCAAGGAGCTCGACACCGCCAAGTTCGACGAGACCGTCGAGGCCCACTTCCGTCTGGGCATCGATACTCGTAAGGCTGACCAGAACATCCGTGGTTCCATCTCCCTGCCCCACGGCACCGGCAAGACCGTTCGTGTTGCCGTCTTCGCCGAGGGCGAGAAGGCCCGCGAGGCTGAGGCTGCCGGCGCCGACATCATCGGTTCCGACGAGCTCGTCGCCCAGATCCAGAAGGGCGAGATCAACTTCGACGCCGCTATCGCTACGCCGAACATGATGGCCAAGGTTGGCCGCATCGGTAAGATCCTTGGTCCCCGTGGCCTCATGCCGAACCCCAAGCTCGGCACCGTGACCATGGACGTCGCCAAGATGGTCTCCGAGCTCAAGGCTGGCCGCGTTGAGTACCGCGCCGACCGCTACGGCATCTGCCACGTGCCCCTGGGCAAGAAGTCCTTCTCTGAGCAGCAGCTCGTCGAGAACTACGCTGCCCTGTACACCGAGATTCTGCGCGTCAAGCCCTCTTCTGCTAAGGGCAAGTACGTCAAGTCCATCTCCGTGTCTTCCACCATGGGCCCTGGCGTCAAGGTCGATCCCGCTGTCCAGCGTGACTTCCTGGCTGAGTAACTGCTAGTTACTGCCTGAGTACAGCAAGCATTGCTAAAGAAACCCGGTTCTGCCTTGTGCAGGACCGGGTTTCTTGCTATCGCGTCAAAAGCACCATAAAGGGGACAGTGTCCCCTTTATGGTGGTTACCAGGGTGTTCTGGCTGTTGAAGACTCGATGGCTTCGTGGCGTTTGAGCTCGCGGCGCATGGTTTGTGAGTTGAGCCAAGCTGCTTGCCAGCCGCGGATGGGGTAGTGCGTCTGGTCGAGCTCAAACTGCGTATAGCCGCAGGCGTTGATGATCGTCGTTCCACACACATGCTGACGCTCGCGCTGAAAATCGCAACCGTAGCTTTGGTGCACATGCCCGTGCACCATGTAGTCGGGATTCCAGGATTCGAGTGCTGTGTTAAAACACTCGAATCCTCGATGCGGCAGATCGTCCAGATCACCCATACCGGCGGCGGGTGCATGGGTAAGCAGAATGTCGCACCCGCCGACCATCCTAACCTTACGCGACAGCTTACGCATGCGCTTGGACATCTCGCGTTCGGTGTACATGTTGGCGCCGTCGCGATAACGCATGGACCCGCCAAGGCCCGCAATGCGAATCCCTCGGTACGTGTACACGCTGTCCTCTACGCAGATACATCCACCCGGTGCATGACGTGCGTAGCGGTCATCGTGATTGCCGCGCACGTAGATGAGCGGTTTGTTGATGACCGTAACCAAAAACTCAAGATAGTCCGGGTCCAGATCGCCGGCGGACAAAATCAGGTCGACTCCCTCAAAGCGTTCCTTGCGAAAGCACTCCCAAAGGCATCGTTCTTCGGTATCGGCTATGGCAAGGATTTTCATAGGGCAGGGACTTTCGGCTCATCGTTGAGCTGCGGAATGGTGCCTACCACGTTGTCCGCCAGCCAATTCATCTCGACAATCTGCGTGCTCGGCAGCGGAGGGAAGCCTTCGATCTGTACCACGCCGTTCTGGCTGTGGAGCTCGCCGCCAAAGGGGTTGATGGATCCCACAACAATGCCGTTGCGGAGCAACTGCACGAGTTTGCGCGTTTGGTAGGGTAGGCCCGGAGCGTAACGGATGTCGATAACGCCGGAGCTCATGCCATACCAGTAGTTGACAGCGCGCACTTGGTTGTCGTCGCTGGTCTCGTCCCACGTGCCGTGAAGAAGGCTGCGAACGATGAGCTCGTAGTAACGGCCCCAGTTCCATACGGGCATGGCGATGCCGGTGACTTTGCCGTCGACCAAGCGGTGAAGCCCGTAGGCCGTTGGGTCTTCGAGCGACTTTGACATGTCAGCGCCGGTCATGACGCTTACGCCTTCGCGGCACATGGCCTCAGCAAGACCGCCGGCGGGCACATCGCCCCAGGTCAGGATAATTTGCGCGCGGGGGTCGAGCAGCGAGGCGCCAATCGCAAAGGCGTTGATCTCGCTGAGTGCGCCCGAGGCGAAGACCGACGCGTGGTAACCGATGCGGTGGTTATCCGCCATGCTGGCCGCAAGGGCGCCCAGGAGGAATTTGGCCTCGTACATCTTGCCAAAGTACGAACGGACGCTTTGATGGGGAAGGCCGATAGAGCAGTTGAGGAACCGAACCCGGGGATACTCAACGGCAGCCCTGAGCGTGTATTCCATCAGGCGGTGCGAGGTCGAGAAGATGACGTTTGCTCCATGTTTGACAGCCGCTTCCACGGCGGCGTAGAACACATCCGGATCGTGACAGTCCTCGAACGCCTCGGTGCGCACGATACCGCCAAAGTGCTCATCGAGATACTGACGCCCTTGGTCGTGCAGGCTGTCCCAGCTCGACGTCGCACAGGGGAACTCATGGATAAAGGCGATGCGCAGGGGGTTGGCCGTCGAGTAGACGGTCTTGCCCATAAAGAAGTTGAGCACGCCAGAGGTGGACTTGGCGGGCGTCTCCTCCTCGTCGACGCTCGGTGCTTCGACAAGATCGACCTTGTCCTCGTCATTTTTGCCGGCAATGACCAGCTCGCGCCAGATCTTGCACAGGCGGTTTACGACGATATCCGTTGGCGTATCCAGCAGGCGGTCCTGGTTGTACACATTGAGGTAGACGAGCATGGCGTCGGCGGGCGTAATGTCCAGGTGATCGCCGCCTGCGCGAAGGTAGGCACGCTTAAAGAGCAGGAAAGTGTGGCGCAGGTAGTCGACCTTTTTCTGCGGCCATTTTTCGATAAGGTTCTGACCGAGCATCTTCGCGAGCGTTTCGTAGCTTCCCTCACGCGAGAACTCGATCTCGTATAGGGGGCAGACGCGCCAAAACGCGCAGAACTCGCCGTACAGGCGGCTTTCGACGGAATCCCATGTGCCGGGGTAGAGACGGGTGACCTTGGCCGAAACCGTCGGGGCGTCTAGGAATTTGAGGACACTGACGCGTTTGTTGCCTTCTTGGACATAGAACCGATGCATGAACTCGGTGACGATGACGGGGTCGCGATAGCCCTCGGTCACCTGGATGTCGTAGAGGTTGGACCACTTGCGGGCGAACTCGGTGCTAAACGGAAGCAGGGGCATAAAGTTACACGAAAAGGCGGACTGACGGCCCTTGGTGACCGTGCCGACGACCATTTCGAGCGGAATATCCCGCAGGCCGACATTCTCTCGCTGACCTAAGGGGAGCTGAGCAACCAAGCTATCGAGGTCCGTAAGGTATGGATGCTCGCTTTGGCTAATGGCGCGTCGACGTCCTTGCTCGCCGCGCTTGCGTGCTTGACGATAGGCCTCTTCCATAATGTTGCTCCCTTAGTCGTTTAAACAACTATATGAACCATGGTACCACGAATGAAAACCACTACAAAGATGCCTGACCCCTTTGCGGTGGTTTAGGCGATGATGGGGGCGATGGCGCGGATGCAGGCGTCGGCAGCGGTGAAAGTGGTGCTGTCGTCGCTGACGATAAAGATGATCTTTCCTTTGATGCCAAAGTCGCCGATTTCGCTAAAGAGCACGTAGGGCTCTTTGTCAAAGCCCGAGATGGGCGAGACGGCCGTTTTGGTTGCGCTCGTGAGCTCGTCTGCCAGCACGTCAAGGGAAGCCCACTTAGACGTGTCCTTTACGGCAACGGGCACGGCCACGCGTCCAAAGGGCATCAAATGCACGAGCGTGTTCTTGGAGATGTTGGAGTTGGGCACAATGATGGTCTGTCCACAGGCATCCTCAATCGTTGTATGACGCCAAGTGATGTCTTGGACCACGCCGGATACGCCGCCGACCTCGATATTGTCGCCGGGTTTGATGATGCCCATAAAGGTCACTTGCATGCCGCCGATAAGGTTTGACAGCGTGTCCTGAAAGCCGAGCGAGATGGCGATGCCGCCGACGCCAAGAGCGGCGACGAGCGCGTTTGCGTTAATGCCAAAGCAGTTGTCGAGGATAAAGCTGCCGCCAATCATCCAGATGACGGCGCGCGCGATGTTGATGAAGATACTTGATGCCGGAAGCGGGTTATCGTCACGGTTAAGCAGATGGTTCAGGGTCTTGGATACGACCTCGGCGGCGACGGCGGTGCCTATCGCCAAGATGACGGCCCAGATGATGTTGTGGACCCACCGTTGCTCAAAGAAATGAAGAATCGGCTCAAACAATTCCATGTAGGGAAAACCTCCTAATGATCGTCCAACCATGATACCCACCAAGAAGCCCGTCCGATCAAATTCGGACGGGCTTCTGTGTTCGATATAAGGTTTACGCGGCGGGGCTGTAAGGCCCGGCGGTGTAGCTTAGCGTCGACGCTTCCAGATAATGCCGAGCATGATGACGATGATGCCGCCGATAAGGCACGCGCCAACTACTGCCAGCGTGCGGTCTCCCGTTGCGGCAAGCTTACCGGTCGTCTTCTTGGTGATGACCTTCGTGGTCGCCGTGTCCGTCTTAGACGAGGGCTTAGGCGTCGGGGCCGGTGAGGGCGTGGGGTCCACGGCTGCGGAGCCGAAGCCGATGGTGCCGGCGAGCCCGGCCATCTTGCTCTCCCAGCCGTTCTGCCCGATCAGCGCCCTTAGCGCTGACTCGCAGGTACCCCACTCGGTGTACTTGGTGGCGTGTGCAAAGGTGGGAAAGTCGGTCGTGTTGGTGATGATGTAGTTGTTGGTGGCGACGGTATAGGTCTTGGCGGGGTCGAGCGTGCTGCCGTCTTTGGTGAGTGTGGCACTCACAATGCGCTTGCCCTCGGGCTGTGTCCAATCAATCGTCACGTTGATGCCGCCAAAGGAGAGAACGCTGCCAGAGTCATCGCGCCACTTGTACTTGTCTTGCGCCTCCTGCTCGGTGTGACCGGCCGCCACATAAGCCTGCTGAAGCTCGTAGCTGTCGTTGCAATCGTCGCTGATCTGCAGCGAGTGCTCGAGCGCTGCGAGGAAGTCCGCGCCGGTCATGGTCCAGGTCTCCACGGTGTTGCCGTAGGGCGAGATGGCGATGACGCTGCCGGCGGTCACGTTGCCCGCCGCGATGCCGCCGCGGATGCCGCCAGCGTTTTCGATAGCGAGGTCCGCGCCCGTCAGGGCAAGATAAGAGCCGCAAATCACGTGGCCGATGGTCTGGGCCTTGGTGGTGTCGCCCTCCTTACTGGGGCGGAAATCGGTGGTGCGCACCATTTCCCAACCATGCGTGCCTGCGGCGTCCTCGCCGTAGAAATAGTTGGTGGTGGATGTGCCGAGCACCTTGTTCGATTCGTTTTCAAAGTCCTCGTCGAGCGGCTTGATCTTGTTGCGGACGTCTTCAAGGCGGCTTTGGTAGTCGGAGCCCTTGTCGGGGTCTGCCAAAAGGTCGTTGACGTTCTTGGCGGTGTAGAGCTTCTCGTCGCTGCCGTCTGCAGGGACCGTGACCGTGTCATCGTCGGTCGTCTCGGTGCCATTCGTGTCGTATTTGTACGGAATGGAAAGCAGTCCCACCTCGGCAAAGGCACTGCCCGCCTCGACAACGTGGATTGTCTTGCCGTCGGCTCCCGTCACCTTCTCGTTAAGGTTGATGTGCTCGTGGCCTGCGATAAGGGCATCGACGCCACGGAGTCGCGTGGCAAAGGTCTTGGCGTCGAGCGTGTGCGCGATACACACAACAACATCGCAGCCCTCCTTGCGCAGCTGCTCTGTCTCGGCATTGATGGCGTTCGCGGCACTCGAGAACGACGTACCCGCGACCAGGTCCGCGCGCAGCGAGGATTCCAGCGACTCATCCATGGCACCCACGACGCCGACCTTGATTTTGTAGTCGAATGTGGAGTGATCTTCGCTATCCTCCCAGGTGCGATCGAGCGTCTTGGTGATACTCGAGCTCCATACGCCGCTCGTAGACTTCGCGTTCGCGCAGAGCATGGCGAAGGGCGTGCCGGTGGGGCTGTAGCCGGTCATGGTGCGGAGCTTGTCCGCGCCGTAGCTCCAGTCGTGGTTGCCCGGCGTGGTCGCGTCGTAGCCGTCTGCATAGAAGGTGTCCATGAGCTCGGCGATGCTCTTGCCCTCGCTCATGGTGGCAAAGGACTGCCCGTGGAAGGTATCGCCCGCATCGAGCAAAAGATCGGGGGCGCTGCTTTGGGCGCTATAGAGAACCGCCAGTCCGTCAAAGCCCACAGTGCCGGTGCCCTTGCTTGCGTTGTAGCTGTACTTGTAGCTGCCGTGGATATCGTTGGTGTGCATGACGGCCACGGAGCCGTCAATAGCGGCGGGCAGGTTCCCCGCGAAAGCGAGGCTTGGGATGCCTGCGAGCGAGCCGGCAAACAACGCGGCGGCTATCGCAAGGCGGGGGAGTCTTTTCATGGCAGTTTCCTTAGTCCTTAGCCAGAAAGTCTGGTTGAATATCGGATTATCGACATAATATGCGAAAACCGCCGCAAGGGCGTCTGTCCCTTTGCGGCGGTTTTGACGTTTGCGCAGATAAAACCTGCCAAAATAAACCTGTCCCTTTTTGGTAGGTTTAGCTCAGCAGCATGCGGTCGTTGGCGAGCTCGCCGCCCGAGACCTCCTCGAACTTCTGCAGCAGGTCGGCTACGGTGAGCGACTTCTTCTCGTCGCCGGCCACGTCGTAGATCACATGGCCCTCGTGCATCATGATCAGACGGTTGCCAAGACGGATAGCGTCATTCATGTTGTGCGTAACCATGAGCGTGGTCAGATGGTTTTCGTCGACAATCTCCTCGGTCAGGTTGAGCACCTTAGAGGCCGTCTTGGGGTCGAGGGCCGCCGTGTGCTCGTCGAGCAGCAGCAGGCGCGGCTTGGTGAGCGTGGCCATCAGCAGGGTGAGTGCTTGGCGCTGGCCGCCCGAGAGCAGGCCGACCTTAGCGTTGAGGCGCGTATCCAGACCGAGGTCCAGACGCTTGAGCAGCTCAACGTACTCGTCCTTCTCTGCCTTGGTGACGCCCCACGAAAGGTCGCGACGCTGGCCACGGCGCTTGGCGAGGGCCAGGTTCTCGGCGATCTGCATATCGGCAGCGGTGCCGCGCATGGGGTCCTGGAACACGCGGCCCAGGTACTTGGCGCGCTGCGACTCGCTCAGACGCGAGATGTCGGTGCCGTCGAGCTCAATAACACCCGAATCGAGTGGATACACGCCGGCGATCATGTTGAGCAGCGTGGACTTGCCGGCGCCGTTGCCGCCAATCACGGTTACAAAGTCGCCGTCATTCAGGGTGAGGTCGACGCCGGTGAGCGCGCGCTTTTCGGTGACGGTGCCCTTGTTAAAGGTCTTCTTGACGTGCGAGAGCTTAAGCATCTGCCTCATCTCCCTTCGTGTAGGAGCTGCGGAGCTTATAGCGCTCCCAAACCACGGGCACGCACAGGGCCACGGCGACAATCACGGCGGAGAGCAGCTTCATGTCGTTGGCGTCCATGCCCAGCTGCAGCACGATGGCGCGGATAAGGAAGTACACCACGGAGCCAAAGACGGCGGAGGCAAGACGGACGCTAAACTGCGTGAGGCCGCCGGGCAGCAGGCGACCGAGCACCTCGCCGATGACGATGGCGGCAAGACCGATAACGATGGCGCCGGTGCCCATGCCAATGTCGGCATACTTCTGGCTCTGGCAGATGAGCGCACCCGAAAGGCCAATGAGGGCGTTGGAGAGCACGAGGGCGATCATTTTGGTGGTGTTGGTGTTAACGCCCAGGGCGCGGATCATGTACTCGTTGTTGCCGGTGGCACGCAGCGCCGAGCCGATCTCGGTGCCAAAGAACCAGTACAGGATGGCGACGATGGCCACGGCCAGCACAATGCCTAGGATAATGGCAACAGTGGACTGCGGCAGACCGGTCATATTGCTGACGGCCGAGAACACGGTGCCCTTGGCAAGAATTGGCGTATTGGACTTGCCCATGATGCGCAGGTTGATGGACCACAGGCTGATCTGGGTGAGGATTCCGGCGAGGATCGCGGGAATCTCGAAGACGGTGGTCAAAATGCCCGTGACGGCACCCGCGATGGCGCCGGCGCACATACCGGCCAGCACGGCGAGCAGCGGGTCGACGTTGTTATTGACGATGAGCACAGCGCAGACGCAGCCGCCGAGGGCAAAGCTGCCGTCGCAGGTCATATCGGGAATGTCGAGCAGGCGGAACGTGATAAACACGCCAAGCACCATAATGCCCCAGAGGACGCCCTGCGAAACGGCGCCCTGCAATGCAATGAGCATGCTTCATACCTCCTAGGATAGGGTGGACACGTGATTCACCATAATAGCGGTAACAATGCATAGAAGAGCTGCGGACAGACGTTTTGTTTTACCTGAAACAAGCAGGGCGGACGCCGGTCTACAGCGCCCGCCCCTGTGGCTCAGATATTGAATAACGCAGCTAAAGCGCGAGCACGGGCTCTAGACGCATGCCGCGTATAGCATTACGCGTCCAGAGCGGAAAGGTCGATGCCCAGGGCCTCGGCCATCTCGTCGTTCTTGACGACGACCAGGTCCTTGCTCGAGAGGTGCTTGATAGGCATGTCTTCGGGCTTGGCCTCGCCCTTCAGAATCTTGACGGCCATCTCGCCCGCGGCGTAGCCCAGATCCTCGTAATTGATGGAGAGGGTGAACAGGCCGCCGGCCATGCACATGCCCTCCTCGCCAGTCACGAAGGGAAGCTTGTTCTCCTTGCAGATCTGGCCCACCTGCGAGGCGCCCGCGGCGATGGTGTTGTCGGTGGGGGAGTACAGCGCGTCGACCTTGCCCACGGCAGACTCGACGACGGACTGAATCTCGTTGGAGCTCGAGACGGTGAAATCGGTGTACTCGAGGCCCAGCTTGTCGAGCTCCTTCTTGGCGGCCTTGATCTGGACGTCGGAGTTGGACTCGGCGGTGCAGTAGAGCAGGCCGACCTTTTTAACGTCGGGCAGGACCTTCTGCATCATCTCGAGCTGCTCGGCGACCGGGGTGAGGTCGGAAGCGCCCGTGACGTTGGTGCCGGGCTTGTCGTTGTCCTGGACCAGGCCGGAGGCGGCGTAGTCGGTGATGGCGCAGCCCACGATGGGGATATCGGCCGTGGCGCCGGCGGCAGCCTGCGCGGCGGGCGTGGCGATGGCATAAATCAGGTTGACGTTGTCGCCCACAAACTTGTCGGCAATGGACTTACACGTGGACTGGTCGTTCTGGGCGTTCTTCTGGTCGATCTTGACCTTAAGGCCGCTCTCCTTGATGGCCTTGACAAAGCCGTCGTTGGCGGCATCGAGTGCGGAGTGCTCGGTGAGCTGCAGAACGCCGATGGTGTAGTCGGAACCGGCGGCAGCAGAGCCGGAACCAGAGTTGCCGCCGCATCCGGCGAGCGGGGCGAGCGCGAGCAGGCCGGCGGAGACCAGAAGGCTCCTGCGGCTGATGGTGATGTCCTTCATATCATTACCCCCAGTATAAAAATGGCTGGAAACACTGCACTGGGACAAAGTGCAAGTGGAACTATAGTAGCGCTGATGTCCATTTTTACAACAGCCTGGCGGGTTTTTTAATACAGAATCGGATGGGCGGTACGGGTAGTCGAATGGGCGGCGGAGGGTCTTATGCGGCGGAGGAGGCGTCATCCTCGTCCAGGGCGGCGAAGAGCTTCTTGCCGTCGAGCAGGCGCGTGCTGACGTTTCTCATACGGGCGATCTCGACGGTGCGCAGCGTATCGTCGGTGCCTCGGGCGTCGTAGACCGTTCCCAGCAGATACGAGATGCCATCGCGCTGCCTGATGGCAAAGGGACGGAGTGTCATCCGTGCTGCTTCGGTTTCGCCACGCGTCGTGACGCTCGAAATATCAAAACTCACCGTGGTTCCGTGGTCGATGGCCTGCTCGACGAGCTCGCACGTGTCGATGCGCTTGATGGGCGTGCGTGTTGCCTTGGTAGCCTTGCTGCCTGCGCTTGGAGCGGGTTCGGGTGTATCGAGGTAGCCGCGAACGTCGGCGCTCGCCATGGCAACTAAGTGCTGCGCCATACTCTTGCGGATAGCGATAGGCGTGGAGCGGTTGCGCATGACCATACCGTGGAGCCGGATGATCTCTTCATCGGTGAGCGGGCGGGTAAGAAGTTTGTAGCCCACGCCGCGTTTGTACTCAATTTCGTATCCGGCATGGCGAAGCGCGGAGATGGCGGTGTAGATGCTGCGCCGCGCCGCCGAGATGGGCATGCGGGCGGGGTCGTCGGGATGGGCGAGGCGCCGGATCAACTCATCGGAAAGCATGGCCTTGTCCTCGCCGGTGTTTTCGCTTAAGAGTTGCAGGATGCGAACGGCGCGATAGGCTGCCATCGAGGCGGCGCCTCTAGTCGTGGTGTCGTAGGTTTCAACAGCGGCTTCGGTCATGGTGCCCACGTCCTTTCCGTTTTGGGTGGCAACGGTATGGAGCCTAGGACGCGGGGTTTTCCCAGGGGCGCAGGGCGCTCTGGGCGGTCGGTAGTCGTCGGCAAACGGCGGGTCGAGTTTTCAACAGCCCTGCTCAACTGACCAAAAACTTGCCAAAAGCTTGACGGATGCTGTTGAAAAAAGCGTCTCTCGACCGATGTCGAGAGACGCTTATGCGATGAGCGTTGGCGTGTGGCGACGCGAGCTAGCGTCCGACGATTAGAAGTCGGCGTTGCCCACGGTGCGCGGGTGCGGCAGGACGTCGCGGATGTTGCCCACGCCGGTCAGATACATGACCAAGCGCTCGAAGCCCAGACCGTAGCCGGCGTGCTTGCAGGAACCGTAGCGGCGCAGGTCAAGGTAGTACTTGTACTGCTCGGGATTCATGCCCAGGTCCTTGATGCGGGCCTCGAGCAGATCCAGGCGCTCCTCGCGCTGGGAGCCGCCGATAATCTCGCCGATACCGGGAACCAGGCAGTCGGCGGCGGCGACGGTCTTGCCGTCTTCGTTCATGCGCATGTAGAACGCCTTGATCTCAGCCGGATAGTCGGTCACGAAGGTCGGGCGCTTAAAGTGCTCCTCGGTCAGGAAGCGCTCGTGCTCGGTCTGCAGGTCGATGCCCCAGCTGACGGGGTAATCAAACTGGTGGCCAGCGGCGACTGCCTGCTCCAGGATTTCGACGGCCTCGGTATAGGTGACGCGGGCAAAGTCGGAGTTGGCGACATGGTCCAGGCGCTCGAGCAGACCCTTGTCCACAAACTTGTTGAGCATATTGAGCTCGTCGGGGCAGGTGGCCATAACGTCCTTAAGGACGTACTTGAGCATGGCCTCGGCGTTGTCCATGTAGTCGTTCAGATCGGCAAAGGCCATCTCGGGCTCGATCATCCAAAACTCGGCGGCGTGGCGCGTGGTGTTGGAGTTTTCGGCGCGGAAGGTGGGGCCAAAGGTGTACACGTCGCCAAAGGCCATGGCAAAGTTCTCGGCATTGAGCTGGCCGGACACGGTGAGGCTTGCATGCTTGCCAAAGAAGTCCTGGCTCCAGTCGATCTCGCCGGACTCGGTGAGGGGCGGATTTTTGGGGTCGAGCGTGGTCACGCGGAACATCTCGCCGGCGCCCTCGCAGTCACTCGTGGTGATGATGGGGGTGTTGACGTAGACAAAGCCCTGCTCCTGGAAGAAGCGGTGGATGGCGGCAGCCGCGACAGAGCGGATGCGGAACACGGCGCGGAACAGGTTGGTGCGCGGGCGCAGGTGCTGCTGGGTGCGCAGGAACTCGACGGTTGCGCGCTTCTTCTGCAGCGGGTAATCCGGGGCGCTGACGCCCTCGACCTCGATGGAGGTGGCAGAAAGCTCGAAAGGCTGGGGCGCATCGGGGGTCAGCTTGACGGTGCCGGTGCAAATGAGTGCGGCCGAGACGTTTTGATGGGCGATCTCGTCGTAGTTGTCGAGTGCCTCGCGGTTCATGACGACCTGCAGGTCGCGGAAGCAGCTGCCGTCGTTGAGCGTAACAAAGCCAAAGTTCTTCATGTCGCGGACGGACTTGACCCAGCCGGCGACGGTGACAGTCTGGCCGCCGAGCGACTCGGCATCGGCATAGAGCTGCGCGATTTTGGTGCGGTTCACGTATCCTCCCATAACGGTTGAATGATAGTTATCCATACAGTTCGATATTCTAGCAGCTCGGCTCATTTGGGCTATACAGATAAGGCATTGGCGGGATGGTTTTTCAAACGAAAAGCGCCCGCGGCCAAATGGTCGCGGGCGCTTGACGAGGTGCTTTTTGGCTGTGTGGCGAGGGGCCTGGCTACTTGGTCTTGGCTACCAGCAGCGGGTCGCCAAGCTTAACGAGCGGGTTGCCGCCGATAAGCGTGCCGGACTCGCCGACATGGTCGATGCTCTTAAGACGATCGAGCTCGGAGACGATGACGGTCACGATGTCCTCGTGACCGGCGGCCTTGATGGCCTCGCGGTCGAAGCTGATGAGCGGCTGGCCTGCCTTGACCACATCGCCCATCTCGACAAAGCGGGCAAAACCCTTGCCGTTCATTTCCACGGTGCCCAGGCCAACATGGATGAACACGCGCAGGCCGTCCTCGGTAATCATGCCGATGGAGTGGTTGGTGACAGTGGTGGCACCGATGCGGCCGTTGGCGGGCGCATAGATGGTGCCGGTAATGGGCTCGATGCCATAGCCCTGGCCAAGCATGCCCGAGGCGATCGTCTCGTCGGGAACCTCGTTCAGGTTGACGAGCACGCCGTTGACGGGGGCATAGATGACGCCTTCGCGGGTAGCGAAGCTTGCTGCGGGCGGAACGGACGCCTCGCCGGTCGAGGTGAAGGTGGACTTAAGCGAATCGAGCAGACCCATAGTTGCCTCCAACTTAAATAGGCGCATATCGCGCGTTTGGTTTGCCGGAAACGTTTCATATGTGTTTCGCGGCTTGGTCAACGCCCCTATTCTACGCTGCTCAAAGATACCTCTGAACTGGGATTATGTGATATATCAGTTGAAGGGAAACTTATTGTCGGAGTGTTTCTGCGCCACGGGTTCAAGTGGGGTACGCTTGAAGGCAAAAAACAAGGGCGCTTAATTTGCGCGAAGGGAGCACATATGATTGTCGAGAACCATGCGCTGTGGGGCGAGGAGCCGACCGAGGAATATCCGGCGACCTTTACGTATTTGGGTGCCGAGCCGCTGCCCGATAAACCGAATGGCCGCCGCCCTGCCGTGATTATCTGCGGCGGAGGTGCGTTTACGCATATCGCTCCGCATGAGCAGGATCCCGTGGCGTTTGCGTTTTTGGATCACGGCTACCAGGCCTTTGTGCTCAACTATGTGACGAGCGGCACGGGTGACGTAAGTTTTCCGCACCCGCAGGCAGATCTTGCCAAGATGGTCGCCACGGTGCGCGCCAACGCTGACGAGTGGCATGTCGATCCCAAGCGCGTGTGCGTCGTGGGCTTTTCTGCTGGCGGCATGATTTGCGCCTCGCTGGCAACACAGTGGAAGACCGGCCCCTTCGCGGCACTTGCCGGGGCGCGTCCGGACGACATTCGTCCCGATGCCGTGGTGCTGGGCTATCCATTGCTCGACTTTGCCTATGTGCGTGACATGCAGACGCGCGATCCGCGCATTGACTTGCGTGTGCCCAAGACGGGCGGCAAGACGGGGCGCGATTTGCTCAACGACTACCTGTCGATGGTGACGGGCGGCGAGGCAACTGACGAGCATCTGGCCGACATCTGCCCCACCACGCATGTTTCGCGTCAGATGCCACCGACCTTTGTGTGGGGCGTGTCCGACGACAAGACGGCGCCGATCGCGCAGGTATACCCGTTTGCGCAGCGCATGGCCGAGGAGGGCGTTGCATGCGAGATGCACGTCTTCGACCAGGGTGGTCACGGCCTTTCGCTCGGCAACGCCAACACCGCGGTCGACAACGAGGACAAGCAGGTGGCAGTCCGCCCTTGGATTCGCCTAGCCTTCCGCTTCCTGGAGCGCCATCTGTAAGAGTCTCGGCATCCCAGCCCTTCAATAACTTGCGGTGAAATAGTTCCTATCTGGGGCATCAGCCAGTCCATCCAGGAACTATTCCACCGCAACTTCGTTTTTGATGCCCCGCCCGGAAACTGCGTCCCAGTTTTGCCTTTCAAGGTGGGACGCAGTTTCCCATAGGGCCTCGACTGGGAAAGTGCGTCCCGTTTCGAGTGGGGATTCCGGGATGCATTTTCCGTAAGAGGCCTGTTTGGGAAACCATATCCCGTTTCGAGCCAGAATTCTGGGATGTAGTTTCCCCGAGAGGCCTCATCGGGAAACTATGGCTCTGAACTCTCCTGCCTGTCCCCATTGCGCCAATCTGCTGATTGAACGTCGTTGTGTGTTCACGCTATCATGTAAGCTTAAAATTGGTTAGCCATGGCAAACGGTTAGCCATGGTGAACATAAATACAACGCCCTGTGGGCGCCGGGGGAGGAACGCGGACGTGAGGCTCGATACACTCGAGATTGGAAAGGACGCCGTTGTCGCATCGGTGGCATCGGACGATCAGGCACTCCGACAGCATATTTTGGACATGGGTCTAACGCCGGGCACCGAAGTTACCATGATGAAGTACGCCCCCATGGGCGATCCGCTCGAGATCCGCCTGCGTGGCTACGAGTTGACACTGCGCAAGGACGATGCCGCTCGCATCGAGCTCGTGGGTATTCACGACACCGATACGGGTCCGCGCGCTAACGCCGCAATCGGCACGACGGAGCATCCGGCCCTGGGCGAGGGGACGTATTCGCCCCGTGCGGCAAAGACGGCCGTGCCCGAGGGCGCGCCGCTGCACTTTGCCCTCGCCGGCAACCAAAACTGCGGCAAGACCACGTTATTCAACCAGCTGACGGGCTCCAACCAGCACGTCGGTAACTTTCCCGGCGTGACGGTCGACCGCAAAGATGGCACCATCCGCAACCACCCCGAGGCAAGCGTTACCGACCTGCCTGGCATCTATTCGCTGTCGCCGTACACGGGCGAAGAGATCGTGAGCCGTCAATTCATCCTTGACGAAAACCCCGACGCCATCATCGACATCATCGACGCCACCAATATCGAACGCAACCTGTACCTGACGCTACAGCTTATGGAGCTCGACCGCCCCATGGTCATCGCGCTCAACATGATGGACGAGGTGACCGCCAACGGCGGCGCCGTGGACGTCAACCTGCTCGAGAGCCTGTTGGGCGTGCCCGTTGTTCCCATTAGCGCTGCCCGCAACGAGGGTATCGGCGAGTTGGTGGACCACGCCCTGCACGTGGCGCGGTTCCGCGAGCGCCCTGGTCGCCTGGACTTTTGCGCGCCCGACGGTCCGGACGGCGGTGCGCTGCATCGCTGCATCCACGGCATTGCCAACCTGATCGAGGACCATGCCGTGACGGCGCACATCCCGGTGCGCTTTGCGGCGACCAAGCTGGTCGAGGGCGATGAGCTGGTAACCGAGGCGCTTCACCTGGATCGCAATGAGCTCGACGCTATCGAGCACATCATTACCCAGATGGAGGGCGAGGCCGGCACCGACCGCCTATCTGCGTTGGCCGATATGCGTTTTAGCTTTATCGGCGACGTGTGCGGGCGCTGCGTCGTCAAGCCGCACGAAAGTCGCGAACACGTGCGCTCTGTCAAAATCGACCGCATTCTGACGGGTCGCTATACGGCCATTCCGGCGTTTCTGTTGATCATGGGCCTCGTCTTTTGGCTGACGTTTGGCGTGATCGGCGCGGCGTTGCAGGGACTCATGGAGGACGGTATTGCTGCCATCATCGCCTCGGCCGATGCGGGCCTCAAGGCATTCGGAACCAACGACGTGGTGCGCTCGCTGGCTGTCGACGGCGTGCTTACGGGCGTGGGCAGCGTGCTGACCTTCCTGCCGATTATCGTCGTGCTCTTCTTGTTCCTCTCCATTCTGGAAGACTCCGGCTACATGGCGCGCGTGGCCTTTGTCATGGATAAAGTGCTGCGCCGCTTTGGCCTGTCAGGCCGCAGCTTCGTGCCTATGCTCGTCGGTTTTGGCTGCACCGTGCCGGCTATCATGTCGACCCGTACGCTCCCATCCGAGCACGACCGCAAGATGACGGTCATGCTCACGCCGTTCATGAGCTGTTCGGCCAAGTTGCCGGTCTACGGTCTGCTGTGCGGGGCGTTTTTCCCGCAGGCGACAGTTCCCGCCATGGTTTCGCTCTATCTGATCGGCATCGTGGTCGGCTGCATTGCCGCCCTGGTGCTCAACCGCACGGCATTTAAGGGCGACCCGGTGCCGTTTATCATGGAGCTCCCCAATTACCGCCTGCCGAGCGTCAAGACGACGGTGATGCTGGCATGGGATAAGGCCAAGGACTTTATTACCAAGGCCTTTACCATTATCTTTGCCGCTACGGTGGTCATCTGGTTCCTGCAGACGTTCGATATCCGCTTTAACGTGGTCGCCGACCAGTCACAAAGCCTGCTTGCCGGTCTGGGTAGCATCATCGCGCCGGTGTTGGCCCCGCTCGGTTTTGGCGACTGGCGCGCATCCACGGCGCTCGTCACCGGACTCATTGCCAAGGAGAGCGTCATCTCGACGCTCACGGTGCTTTTGGGCGCAACGTCGCCCGCGGCGCTGTCGACCATGTTTTCGCCGTTTACCGCCTACGTGTTCCTGGTCTTTACGCTGCTGTACCCGCCCTGCGTGGCTGCCATCGGCGCCGTCAAGAGCGAGCTGGGCGCGCGCTACGCCGTTGCCGTGTTCGCGTTTCAGGTCGCCGTTGCCTGGATCGTGGCGTTTGTCGTGCATTCGGCGGGCATATTGCTGGGGTTGGCTTAGTTATGAATTGACGGCGCAACCTCTGTGTATCGAATTGTTTTCGGCCCCGCATCTGTACTGACGGATGCGGGGCCGTTGCTATATAATCGCCTCCGCTCAAAACGATTGGAGACGTTATATATGACTCAGACAAGGCAAGACGGCATCACGCTCAAGCAGTGGCTCCCACTCGTCGGGCTCACCTGCTGTGCGTTCGTGTTCAACACGTCGGAGTTTATGCCCATTGGCCTTTTGACTGATATCGCCGCGTCGTTCTCGCTCACCGAGGCCCAGGCGGGCATCATGATCTCGGTCTATGCCTGGGGCGTCATGCTGCTGTCGTTGCCGCTCATGGTGTTCGCTTCGCGTTTCGAGTTCAAGCGGATGCTGCTGGGCGTGCTCGCCGTGTTCTCGCTCGGCCAGTTTCTGTCCGCTGTGGCGCCGACTTATCCCATCCTGGTCTGCGCGCGCCTGGTGGTCGCTTGCGCACATGCCGTGTTCTGGTCGGTCGCCTCGATTATGGCGTCGCGCCTGGTTGACACACGCCACGGGGCGCTCGCCATCAGCATGATCGCCACGGGCTCTTCCATCGCACAGATCTTCGGCCTGCCGCTCGGCCGCGCCATTGGCCTGGCCGTGGGCTGGCGTATGACGTTTGCCGTGGTCGGGGGCCTCTCAGCCATCGCGGTCGTCTACCAGGCAGCGGTGTTCCCGGCCATGCCGGCGGGTGAGCGCTTTACCGTCAAACAGCTGCCCGAGCTGCTCAAGAACCCGCTCCTCATCGCGCTCTATGCGGTCACGGTGTTCATGGCAACTGGCTATTACACGGGCTATAGCTATATCGAGCC
Source organism: uncultured Collinsella sp. (assembly GCA_958438955.1). Classification (GTDB taxonomy): domain Bacteria; phylum Actinomycetota; class Coriobacteriia; order Coriobacteriales; family Coriobacteriaceae; genus Collinsella. The sequence goes on along the minus strand of CAUBTS010000004.1, from coordinate 17,639 downwards.
TTTCCTGGCTCAGGTCGCGCATGTCGACGCAAGCGCCATCACTATGACGCTGACGGCGTTCGGCTGCTCTGGTCTGCTCGGAAGCTGGCTATTCGGCCGACTGTTCGATGGGCACCGCTTCCCGTTCCTCGCGATTACGCTCTCCGGCGTGCCGGTGGCTCTGCTGCTCATGGGTCCGGCCGCATCGTCGCTCGTGGCAGTGCTTGCCGTCTGCGCGCTGTGGGGCTGCTGCGCCACGGCCTTTAACGTGGCGTTCCAAGCCGAGCTCATCAAGCACACGCCGGCAGATTCGTCGGCCGTCGCCATGTCGATCTTCTCGGGCCTGTTTAACCTCGGTATTGGCACGGGCACCGCAATCGGCGGTGCCGTGGTTTCGGGTCCCGGTATCGCTTGGATCGGCTTCGCGGGCGGGGCGATTGCCGTCGTGGGCGTCATCCTCGCCATCACGGTGATGTTCCCAGCCATACGCCGCGCAAAGCCCGTCGCCTAATCACGTCCCCTCATCAGTTGCGGTGGAATAGTTCCTGTTTAAGGCCTCTGAAGGCCCAGGCAGGAACTATTCCACCGCAACTTATTTTGGGGGAGAGGATACAAGCTGGACATACAATGGATGTCGTTATGTTGAGCTTACCGGGAGGTTGCTATGTGGGCATACGAGACGACGTTCTACCAGATTTATCCGCTGGGCTTTTGCGGAGCTCCGCGTGAGAATGCCGCACCCGTTGCCGAGGACGAACTCTCTCAAGCTGCCGGCACTGCACCCAGCCCCGATGCCCCCATCATGAAGATTGCCCAATGGGCCGACTACCTGCAGGAACTCGGCGTTGGCACTGTGCTCATCAACCCGCCGCTCGAGTCCGATAGCCACGGCTACGATACGCGCAGCCTGCGCCATATCGACCGCCGCCTGGGTGGGGATGTCGACTTTGCCGCCGTGTGCGACACACTGCATGCCCATGGCATCCGCGTGGTGCTCGATGCCGTCTTCAACCACGTCGGCCGCGGTTTTTGGGCCTTCCGCGATGTGCAGGAGCGCAAGTGGGATTCGCCGTACAAGGATTGGTTCCACATCAGCTTTGACGGTGACTCGTGCTACGGCGACGGCTTTTGGTATGAGGGCTGGGAGGGCCATTTTGAGCTTGTGAAGCTCAACCTGCAAAACCCCGCCGTGGTCAATTACCTGCTCGAGTCCGTGCGTCGCTGGGCCGAGGTCTTTGGCGTCGACGGCCTGCGCTTGGACGTTGCCTATATGCTCGACCGCGACTTCATGCGCCGCCTGCACGCTTTTACCCGTGAGCTCAAGCCCGACTTTGTGCTGATCGGCGAGACGCTCCACGGCGACTACAACCAAATCGTCAACGACGAGATGCTCGACTCCTGCACCAACTACGAGTGCTACAAGGGCCTGTACTCCAGCTTTAACTCGGTCAACATGTTCGAGATCGCCCATTCGCTGCACCGTCAGTTTGGCGGCGACCCTTGGTGCATCTACCGCGGCAAACATCTGCTGTCGTTTGTCGACAACCACGATGTGCCGCGCCTGGCGAGCATCCTCACCGACAAGTCCTGTCTGCGTCCCGCCTACGGCATGCTCTTTGGCATGCCAGGCATCCCGTGCGTCTACTATGGCAGCGAGTGGGGAATTGCTGGCGAAAAGGGCGGCCCCGATGGCGACTGGGCGCTGCGCCCTGCGCTCGATGAGCCTGCGCCCAACGAGCTGACGGCCTTCATCGAGCAGCTTGCGCACCTACGCTCGGCAAACGACGCGGCGGCCCGTGCCCTCAACTACGGTGCCTATCGCAATGTGGTGATCCAGAACAAGCAGCTGCTGTTCGAGCGCGCCTGCGACGACGCGACGGTGCTCGTGGCGGTGAACGCCGTGGACGAGCCTTACACCTTTGGCGCCGGCGAGCTCAACGGCTCCTTTGTCGATTTGCTTGCCGACGGCGTGCCCACGGTCGAGCTGGCGGGCTCCCTTGAGCTTGCGCCCTACGAGGTGCGCTATCTGTTGAGGGCCTAGGCCATGGCAGCGTCTGACGAGGGCTATCAACATATTGAGCATGGGTTTGAGCCCGTGTTCGACCAGCACTCGCGCGTTTTGGTGCTCGGATCGTTTCCCTCGGTGCTGTCGCGCGCTAATGCCTTTTATTACGGCAACCCTCAGAATCGCTTTTGGCGTGTGATGGCCACGTGCCTCGGTATGCCTGTGCCGCCCAACGAGGGCGATCCTTTGGCAAGCGGTGAGCCCGCGACGCTCGATGCCTCCATTGCCGCCAAGCGGGCCATGCTGCTGAACGGCGGCGTGGCCCTGTGGGATGCAATCGAGAGCTGCGACATTAAGGGCTCGAGCGACGCGAGCATCCGCAACGTTGTGCCGGCACATATCGAGCGCATTACCGATGCCGCGTCGATCGAGCTCGTTGTCTGTAACGGCGGTACGGCAGGGCGACTCTACAAACGCTACTTGCAAGATCGGACGGGGTTGCCCGCCGTCGTCCTGCCCTCGACAAGTCCTGCCAATGCCGCCTGGCGCCTGGAGCGTCTTGTCGAGCGTTGGCACGAAGCCGTTGACTGGGCTGTTATTTAATTTAGATTTTTGTTTGAGCGTGGGCGCCCAGACGTTTCAGAACGCCTCGCCAGATCGGCGCGGGCACGGCTGGCTCGGCGCAAACCATGCCGTCGGCGTCGACGTTGGCGGCATTGCCGCCGCCAAGTCGCTGTGCATGCTCGACGGAGCAGCCCATGCGCACAGCGCCCACAAGCTTATCTATCGCTTCCGAAAATGGTCGGCGCAAGAGGCCCATGCGTGGGGAATGGCGAAGCGCTGCGATGCCGCTGCCGGCGCAGATGGCAACGCCGCCACACCATAATTGGTCATGGCGCTCACATGCCTTGTGCAGGCGAACGGCGGTCCCACGCGCCTGCTCAGCGCCCCGTTGTGCGGCTCGAATCACGGCATAGACACGCGCTCCCGTACTGCCAAAGCGCTCAAGCGCCTGCTCGATAGCTGTCAACGTCTCATCGTCAGCCACATCTTCAATGGCCAGCACGATGCCATCGGCAACGCTGCCGGCGTCATTTGCCTTCAAGTCGACTGGGCGGGGGAGCGCGGTGCCAGAAAGCTGAGCATAGGCGGCGATGGCATCCTGCAAGTCCCAGAGCAAAAACTCAAGATCGGCGCTCTTGGGAATACTGATATACGCAATGGTTTGTAGTGTTTTTGGTACGTCGCCACGCGCGATTGTCTCCACGCCATCTCCTTTCCGGCTCGTTTCCGTTTAGGTTACACCGTCTGGTGGCGCCCCGCCGCGCTATCCTAGTGCAACCCTTACGAAAGGAACGCCATGCGTCTGCCCATGAATACCTCGCTTGCCATGCTCAAGCCCTCCGGTATCCGCCGGATTAACGCGCTCGCCGCCCAGCACCCGGGGTGCATCGCGCTTGCGCTTGGCGAGCCCGATTTTCCCACGCCCGATGTGATTAGTGCCGAGGTGATCGCCGCACTGGACCGCGGTGACACGCACTATCCGCCCAACAACGGTCGCCCCGCCTTGCGTGAGGCGTTATCTGCCTACATGGGGGACGCGGGCCTTACGTTTTCGGCCGACGAGGTCATCCTAACCGACGGCGCGACCGGGGCCCTGTCGGCAACATTCATGGCTATGCTCAACCCCGGCGACGAGGTCATCATCCCCACGCCGGCCTTTGGCCTGTACGAGAGCATCGTCGTGGCCAATCACGCCAAAGCGGTCTTTTTGGATACGGAGCCTGCGCAATTTCAGATTGATGAGGAGGCGCTTCGTGCCTGCGTGACGCCGGCGACCAAGGCCATCGTCATCTGCACGCCCAACAATCCTACGGGTTGCATCCTCAACGCGGCTTCGCTCGACGCCGTGGCGCGCGTGGCAGAGCAGGCGGGCATCTACGTGGTCTGCGACGACGTATACAACCGCCTGGTTTATGTGGATGGCTACGAGCGCTTTGCCCAGCGTCACCCGGAGCTGCGTGAACAGACGGTCATCATCGAGAGCTTCTCCAAGCCCTGGTCCATGACCGGCTGGCGCCTGGGCTGGCTCGCGGCAGCGGCACCCGTCATCGCCGAGATCGCCAAGGCTCACCAATACTTAGTATCGAGTGCCGTCTCCTTCGAAATGGACGCCGCAGCCCGAGCCCTGACCGTCGACCCAACCCCCATGCTCAAAGTCTACCGAGCCCGCCGCGAGCGCGTACTCGAAGCCTTAAACGCCATGGGCCTCGACGTAGTGGAACCAGCCGGCGCCTTCTACGCCTTCCCCAGCATCAAACAATTCGGCCTAACAAGCGAAGACTTCTGCATCAAAGCCATCAAAGAAGCCAACGTAGCCCTAGTCCCGGGAGACTGCTTCGGAACCGAAGGCCACATCCGCTTAAGCTACTGCGTCTCCGACAAAAATCTGGACGAAGGCCTAAATCGCCTGTCCACCTTCATTTCAACCTTATAGCCCAACGGGACGCAATACATCAGCCCACCGACCCAAGCATTATGAGTGGGGGCGTCAGCCAACGAAAACCCGGGCTGCCCCAAAGTCAACGCAGGCACGCGCCGCCGAAGGCCAGGCGCAAGGTTTTCGTAGATTCCGCACGAGCCGAAGAGCACTTAATGTGCTCTTCGTGCGAGCCAGGACTTGACCGAGCGAAAACCTTGCGCCTGGCCTTCGGCGGAGCGTGCCGGATGGTGGAATTGTGTGCAGCCCGGTTTTCCGTTGACCGACGCCGGGGTCCCCGCCATAATACTTTCGGTTCACGCACGAATCCGCTGCCAGAGACAGCCGGTGCAAACGGGCATCGCCCGCGAGCTTAATGGGATATCCCGCCAGCCGAGGTGGTCGAGTAGATATGTCTTCTCGCCCCCGTCGCTCATGCAGCGCGGGGGCTTTCTTTTTGGACATGCCCCCGTCACGTCCTTGTGGCGGACCGTGCCCGGAAAGAATTCGAGGAGGTGTAATTCATGCCCCAGCAGTACAAAATCGACAAGGTTGCAGAGATCGAGTCCCGTATCGCCGAGAACGCCGGTCTGTTCGTCGTCAACTACAACGGTCTGACGGTTAAGCAGGCTCAGGAGCTGCGTCATCAGCTTCGCGAGTGCGGCGCCGAGATGAAGGTCTACAAGAACAACCTGGTCAAGATCGCCCTCAAGAACCAGGAGCAGCCCGAGCTCGACGAGATTCTCGCCGGCCCCGTCGCTTATGTGTTCTACGAGTCCGAGCCGGTTGAGGCCGCTAAGGCCCTTAAGGACTTCTCCGCTCAGTCCAAGGGCGTCCTTGAGATCAAGGGCGGTATCTCCGACGGCAAGGCCGTTTCCGCTGATGATGTTAAGGCTATCGCCGAGCTGCCCACCAAGGATCAGCTTCTCGGCCAGATCGCCGGTCTCATCTCCGGTTTCGCTCGCGACATCGCTGTCTGCGTCAACGGCGTTTCCTCTGGTCTCGCTCGTTCGATCCAGCAGGTCTCCGAGCAGAAGGCAGCCTAGTCGCTGTTTTCACCCGCGGCGGCAACGCCGCACCCCTGGCGCATTCGCGCCGTGTTTTAACTGATCTCCGTGCACAGACACGGAAACCGAAAGGACTTAGAAATGGCTAAGCTTACCACCGATGAGATCATCGATGCTCTTAAGGAAATGACCCTTCTCGAGGCTTCCGAGCTCGTCAAGGCTATCGAGGACACCTTCGGCGTTTCCGCCGCTGCTCCTGCCGCTGTTGTCGCCGCTCCCGCTGCTGGCGCTGCTGAGGCCGAGGAGAAGACCGAGTTTGACGTCGTGCTCGAGGGCTTCGGCGACAACAAGATCCAGGTCATCAAGGCCGTCCGTGAGCTCACCAACCTTGGCCTGAAGGAGGCCAAGGAGGTCGTCGAGGGCGCTCCCAAGGCTGTTCTCGAGGGTGCCAAGAAGGAGGACGCCGAGGCTGCCAAGGAGAAGCTCGAGGCTGCTGGCGCTGCTGTCACCCTCAAGTAATCAGGCTTTCTCGCCAGATTTCTTTAAAGACGGGGTTCGCATTGCGAGCCCCGCCTTTTTTGTTATGACCCCTCTATTTTGCTGGCTCGGCATGCAAATTGCCGCCGTTTGCGGTGCTTTGGGGTCGCTACCGTTGGGCGATAAAATTGCACCATTCGAACAATTATTTGCGTTGACCTGCTGAAGAATAGCGCTTGCCTGCATTAACGTTAATTAACGGCGGTAAGATAACCCGGTATCGCAATTTGGTCTGCGGCCGCCGTGTCGCACGCACAGGGCGCATCCTGCGCCTGCGAAAGGATCCTTGAATAATATGAAGGCAATCATCCCCGCCGCCGGTCTTGGCACGCGTTTTCTGCCTGGCACCAAGTGCACGCCCAAAGAGATGCTGCCGGTTCTCGATAAGCCGGTCATCCAGTATGTCGTCGAGGAGGCACTCGACCCCGAGGAGGTCGACGACGCCATCATCGTTACCTCGCCCGGCAAGCCCGAGCTGCTGAACTACTTCCAGCCCGACCGTTCGCTCGAGAACCTGCTGCGCGAGCGCGGTAAGGACGCCTACGCCGACGCTGTCGCCCATGCGGGCGGTATGCCGGTTGACTTCCGTTATCAGTACGAGCCCAAGGGCCTCGGTCATGCTATCCGCTCTGCTGCCGACGCCGTGGCAGGGGAGAACTTCCTGGTTCTTCTGGGCGACTACGTTGTGCCTAATCGCGACATCTGCGACAAGATGCTCGCCGTTTCCAAGGAGCACGGTGGAGCTTCGGTTATCGCCGTCGCTGCTTGCTCGCCCGAGGAAGTCAGCCGCTACGGCGTTATCGCCGGCGAGCGCGTCGGTTCGCTCGAGGGCGCCGAGGACGTTGCCGATGCAGAGCCGGGCGCTGTCTGGCGCATCGGCGGTCTGGTCGAGAAGCCCGCTCCCGAGGCGGCTCCGTCCAACCTGTACATTGTCGGCCGTTATCTGCTGAGCCCGCTGGTCATGGACCTGCTCGCCGATCAGCAGGCCGGCAAGGGCGGCGAGATCCAGCTCACCGACGCCATGGCCCGCTCGCTCGATCGCGAGGCCATGTACGCTGTCGTCATCGACCCGCTCTCGGGCTACGACACCGGCACCCCGTCTGGCTGGATGGCCACCAACGCCCTCATGGCCGCAAGCGATCCTCGCTTTGCCAGCGCCTTCTGGGACGCCATCGACGAGCGCGGCGGCTTGATGCGCAAATAAGCCTTCGGGCATCGACATTTACGGGTGCGGACTTCGGTCTGCACCCGTTTTTTATAAGAGCTGCGATTGCCGGCTCTCTGTTCACAGAAAATATATGAACAGATGTTCGATACACATACATCTACCTGCGTGTTTTCTGCCGAAAAACTTTGCTACTCCAAAAACTCAATCGCGTCAAGGCTTTTCTTGCCCAACGGTCGGTACCTGATAAACTATTAGGTTGCGATAACTGGCGAAGCTATGCCTCGCCAACCCACCGAGCATTTCCGTGAAGGAGGAAAAACCTGGTGACCTACGCATACACTGCCACTGAGCGCAAGCGCGTCAGCTTCGGGAAAATCCCGGAGGCCATGGAGCTCCCCAACCTTATCTCTGTTCAAAGGGAATCCTTTGAGCGTTTTAAGGACGAGGGCCTTCGTGAGGCGTTCAAGGAATCCAGCCCCATCCAGAGCCAGAACCATGTTCTCGAGGTTACCTTCGGCGAGCATCAGTTCGGCGACCCCGCGCACACCGTCGAGGAGTGCCGCGAGAAGGATATGACCTATCAGGCTCCGCTTCTGACCGACGTCCGTCTCACCAACAAAGAGACCGGCGAGATCAAGGAGCAGCTCGTCTTCATGGGCGACTTCCCCATGATGACCGATCAGGGCACCTTCATCATCAACGGTACCGAGCGTATCGTCGTCTCGCAGCTCGTCCGTTCCCCGGGCGTGTACTACAGCTCCGAGATGGATTCGGGCAAGCAGATCTACAAGGCCCAGATCATCCCGTCCCGCGGTGCCTGGCTCGAGTTTGAGGTCGACAAGCGCGACCAGCTCATGGTCTCCATCGACCGTAAGCGTAAGCAGAGCGCCACGATGTTCCTGCGCGCCCTTGGCATCGCCGTCACCAATGACGACATCATCGAGCTGCTCGGCAACTCCGATGTGATCAAGCGCACCCTGGAGCGCGACACCGCCCTCACTCGCGAGGACGCCCTCATCGAGATCTACCGTCGCCTGCGCCCGGGCGAGCCTCCCACCGTGGACGCTTCCCGCAGCCTGCTCGAGGGCCTGCTCTTTAACCCGCAGCGCTACGATCTGGCCCGCGTCGGTCGTTACAAGGTCAACAAGAAGCTCAACCTCACCACCGAGGAAGAGGTCACGGTGCTCACCGACGAGGATATCGTCGCGACGCTGCGCTACCTGCTGTCCCTCGCTGCCGGCGAGCAGGGCTTCAAGGTCGACGACATCGACCACTTTGGCAACCGCCGCATCCGTACCGTCGGCGAGCTCGTCGCCAACCAGTTCCGTATCGGCATGAGCCGTATGGAGCGCGTCGTCCGTGAGCGCATGAGCTCCCAGGACATCGACGAGATCACCCCGCAGTCGCTCATCAACATCCGTCCGATCGTGGCCTCCATCAAGGAGTTCTTCGGTTCCTCGCAGCTCTCGCAGTTCATGGACCAGGCGAACCCCCTGACCGGTCTGACCCACAAGCGCCGTCTGTCCGCACTCGGCCCTGGCGGTCTTGCCGGCCACAAGTCGGGCTCCAGCCGCCGCACCAACGTGCCGACGGCCGTCCGCGACGTTCACAACTCGCACTACAGCCGCATGTGCCCGATCGAGACCCCCGAAGGCCCCAACATCGGCCTGATCGGCTCGCTCGCCCTCTACGCCCGCGTCAACGAGTATGGCTTCATCGAGGCCCCGTTCCGTCGCGTCGAGAACGGCGTTGCCACCGACCAGATCGACTGGATGACCGCTGACGAGGAAGAGAAGCACGTCATCGCGCCGGCCAACACGCCGCTCGATCCCAAGACCAACGAGTTCATCACGACCGATGCCGAGGGCAAGATCGTCCGTCCGCACACCGTGATTGCCCGTACCCGCGACTTCGACGGCTCCTTCGGCGCTCCCGCCGACGTGCCCGTCGAGGACGTCGACTACATGGATGTCTCGCCGCGTCAGATGCTCTCCGTCGCAGCCACGCTGATTCCGTTCCTTGAGCACGACGACGCTAAGCGTACGCTCATGGGCGCTAACATGCAGCGTCAGGCCGTGCCGCTGGTTCACCCCGCCGCTCCCTATGTCGGTACCGGCATGGAGCGTCGCGCCGCCCTGGACTCCGGCGAGGTCACCCTGGCCAAGAACGCCGGCGAGGTCATCTTTGCCGACGCCTCCAAGATTATCGTCAAGCATGCCGGCGGCATGGACGAGTATCACCTGGCCAAGTACCAGCGCTCCAACCAGTCCACCTGCATCAACCACCGTCCGCTCGTGCGCGTCGGTGACACCGTTGAGCAGGGCGAGCCTCTGGCCGACGGTCCTTCGACCGATCATGGCGAGCTCGCACTGGGCCAGAACCTCACCGTGGCCTACATGCCGTGGGAAGGCTTCAACTACGAGGACGGTATCGTCGTGTCCGAGCGCCTGGTGGCCGAGGACCTGCTGACGACCATCAATATCACCCGTCACGAGATCGACGCCCGCGACACCAAGCTCGGCCCCGAGGAGATCACCCGCGAGATCCCGAACCTCTCCGAGGACATGCTTGCCAACCTCGACGAGGACGGCATCATCCGCATCGGCGCCGAGGTCGGCCCTGGCGACATCCTGGTCGGCAAGGTCACGCCTAAGGGCGAGAGCGCTTTGACCGCCGAGGAGCGCCTGCTGCGCGCCATCTTCGGTGCCAAGGCTCACGACGTTCGCGACACCTCCCTTAAGATGCCTCACGGCGCTTACGGCCGCGTTATCGACGTCGTCCGCTTTAGCCGCGAGAACGGCGACGACCTGGCCCCCGGCGTCAACGAGCAGGTGCGCGTCTACGTCGCCCAGCGTCGTAAGATCCAGCAGGGCGATAAGATCGCCGGCCGCCACGGCAACAAGGGTGTTATCTGTAACGTTCTGCCGGTCGAGGACATGCCCTACATGGCTGACGGTACCCCGATCGACGTTATCCTCAACCCGCTGGGCGTTCCTTCGCGTATGAACGTCGGCCAGCTGCTCGAGTGCCACCTTGGCTGGGCTGCTGCCTGCGGTTGGGATACCGAGGATGCCGACTCCGACAAGTATGTCCCCGGTCCGTTCTTCGTCTCGACGCCCGTTTTCGACGGCGCCAAGGAGGACGAGATCGCCGAGGTCATCCGTCGCGCCAACAAGAACATGCTCAACAAGGCCACCGCTGCCTTTGGCGATCACATGCGCCCCGAGTTTGTCACCCAGCTTGACGAGCGCGGCAAGACCCGTCTGTTCGACGGCCGCACCGGCGAGGAGTTCCGCGAGCCCATTACCGTGGGTACGTCCTACATCCTCAAGCTCGGCCACATGGTCGACGACAAGATCCATGCCCGTTCGACCGGCCCTTACAGCCTGGTTACCCAGCAGCCGCTGGGCGGCAAGGCTCAGTTCGGCGGCCAGCGCTTCGGCGAGATGGAAGTTTGGGCACTGTACGCATACGGTGCTTCCAACGTCCTGCAGGAGATCCTGACCGTCAAGTCCGACGATACCGTGGGCCGCGTCAAGACCTACGAGTCCATCGTCAAGGGCGAGAACGTCCCGGTTCCGGGTATCCCCGAGTCCTTCAAGGTTCTCGTCAAGGAGATTCGTTCCCTCGCGCTGGACATCGAGCCCATGCACGATGCCGACGAGGACGCCTCCGCCCCTGTGACCGCCGAGGAGACCTCTGCCCTCGATGACCTGGCTGCGCTCGCCGGCGTTGACGCCGACGTCGAGGCCCAGGATGTCGAGACCGCCGAGGCACCCGAGGCTGTCGCCGCCACGACCACTGATAAGGAGTAGTTGACTGTGGCAGATTTCGAAGCTACTGATTTTGACTCGGTAAAGATCTCCCTTGCCTCCGCCGACCAGATCCGTTCCTGGTCGCACGGTGAGGTCAAGAAGCCGGAGACCATCAATTACCGTACCCTCAAGCCCGAGAAGGACGGCCTGTTCTGCGAGAAGATCTTCGGTCCCGCCAAGGACTGGGAGTGCTCCTGCGGCAAGTACAAGGGCATCCGCTTTAAGGACATCGTCTGCGAGCGCTGCGGCGTCGAGGTCACCTCGGCCAAGGTTCGTCGCGAGCGCATGGGTCACATCGAGCTCGCCGCTCCCGTGTCCCACATCTGGTACTTCAAGAGCCCCACGAGCTTCCCGATGAGCCGTATGCTCGACATCAAGTCCAAGGACCTCGAGAAGGTTCTGTACTTTGCCAGCTACATCATCACCGAGGTCGACTACGAGGCTCGCGAGGCCGACGCTGACGACCTGCGCGAGGAGCTCGCCGCCGATCTGGAAGAGATCGATGCCGAGTGCGCCCGCCAGATCGAGTCCCTCAAAGAGCAGGGCAACCCCGAGAACTTTGACGAGTTCTCCGACGAGGAGCCGCTGACCCCCGAGGAGATCGCCTCTGGCATCGTCGACATCGAGGAAGAGTGCAAGGACGATAAGCAGCTCCGCACGGACGCCTTCAACGCCTTCATGAAGCTCACCGAGCGCGACCTCATTTCCGATGAGCCGCTGTTCCGCGAGATGACCCGCTACTACTCGATGTACTTCAAGGGTGGCATGGGTGCCGAGGCCGTCCGCGACCTGCTCGCTGCCATCGACCTCCCCTCCGAGGCCGAGAAGCTCAAGGCCATCATTGCCGACGAGGATTCCCAGAAGCAGAAGCGCGAGAAGGCCGTCAAGCGCCTTGAGGTCGTTGACGCCTTCCTGAAGGGCGGCAACGACCCCGCGAACATGATCCTGGACGTCATCCCGGTCATTCCGCCCGATCTGCGCCCGATGGTTCAGCTCGACGGCGGCCGCTTCGCCGCGTCCGACCTCAACGACCTGTATCGCCGCGTGATCAACCGTAACAACCGACTCAAGCGCCTGCTCGACCTGGACGCCCCTGCGATCATCGTGAACAACGAGAAGCGCATGCTCCAGGAGTCCGTGGACGCCCTGTTCGACAACGGCCGTCGTGGTCGCCCGGTCTCTGGCCGTGGCGGTCGCCCGCTCAAGTCGCTCGCCGAGGCCCTCAAGGGCAAGCAGGGTCGTTTCCGTCAGAACCTGCTGGGCAAGCGTGTCGACTACTCCGGCCGTTCGGTCATCGTTACCGACCCCAAGCTGCTGCTGCACCAGTGCGGTCTGCCCAAGACCATGGCGCTGGAGCTCTTCAAGCCCTTCGTCATGAAGCGCCTGGTCGAGCTTGGCAAGGTCGAGAACATCAAGGGCGCCAAGCGCGCTATCGACCGCGGTGCCACCTTTGTGTGGGATATTCTCGAAGAGGTCATCGACGGCCGCGTCGTGCTGCTCAACCGTGCACCGACCCTGCACCGTCTGTCCATCCAGGCCTTTGAGCCGGTGCTGGTCGAGGGCAAGGCTATCCACCTGCATCCGCTGGTCTGCTCGCCCTTCAACGCCGACTTCGACGGCGACCAGATGTCTGTCCACGTGCCGCTGTCCAGCCAGGCTCAGGCCGAGGCCCGCGTGCTCATGCTCTCTGCGAACAACCTGCGCTCGCCGGCATCCGGCAAGCCGGTCAACATTCCTTCGCAGGACATGATCATCGGTGTGTACTACCTCACCCAGGTTCGCGAGGGTCTGCCGGGCGAGAACCACGTGTTCGCCAGCTTCGACGACGCGCTGCACGCCTATGACTGCCGCTCCGAGGTCGACATGCAGGCTAAGATTCAGGTCCGCGTGTCCGCTGCCGACGCCAACGTCATCAACGAGGACGGCACCCGTATCTTCCGCGTCAAGAACGGCAAGAACGAGTTTGTCGACTATGACGTCACCGGTAACAAGACCGCGCGCTTCGAGACCTCTATCGGTCGCATCATCTTCAACCGCCAGTGCCTGCCCGCAGACTATGAGTTCATGAACTACAAGATGGTCAAGGGCGACGTGGCCAAGCTGGTTGCCGACTGCTGCGATCGTTACCCCGAGGCCAAGGTCGGCCCGATCCTCGACGCCATCAAGTACTCCGGCTTCCACTACGCTACCCGCGCCGGCCTCACCATCTCGGTGTGGGACGCTCTCATCCCTGCCGAGAAGCAGGAGCTGCTCGACCACGCCCAGGCCAATGTCGACCAGATCAACGAGTACTTCGAGGAGGGCTTCATCAACGAGACGGAGCGCCACATCGAAGTCGTTAACGAGTGGACCGCTTGTACCGATAAGGTTGCAGCGCTCATGCTCGACATGTTCGACGAGGAGAACCCGCTCTACATGATGGCCGACTCCGGCGCCCGTGGTTCTAAGACCCAGCTGCGTCAGCTCGGTGGCATGCGTGGCCTGATGGCAGACATGTCCGGCGAGACGATCGACCTTCCCATTAAGGCGAACTTCCGCGAGGGCCTGCTGCCGCTCGAGTACTTCATTTCGACCTACGGCGCCCGTAAGGGCCTGGTCGATACCGCATCCCACACCTCGGACTCTGGTTACCTGACCCGCCGTCTGGTCGACGTGGCCCAGGACGTCATCGTCCGCGAGGAGGACTGCGGTACGCACGAGGGCGTTACCTACAACCTCATCATCCCCGGCACCACCGACCTCAACACCGACCTCGTCGGCCGTTGCTTCATCGAGGACGTCGTGGCTCCCGATGGCACCGTGCTCTTTGAGCAGGACGGCTACATCGAGAAGGTCGCCGACATCCAGAAGATGGTCGATGCCGGTCTCAAGAAGGTCAAGCTCCGCGCGCTGCTCACCTGCCGCTCCAAGTACGGCGTGTGCCAGAAGTGCTACGGCTGGGATCTTTCCACCCGTCGTCCGGTCGCTATCGGTACCGCGGTCGGCATTATTGCCGCCCAGTCCATCGGCGAGCCCGGTACGCAGCTTACGATGCGTACCATTCACTCCGGCGGCGTCGCTGGCGTCGACGATATTACGCAGGGTCTGCCTACGGTCAGCCGTATGTTCGATATCGTCGGCAACGTCAACGAGAAGATTCTGGGTCGCGAGGCCGAGCTGGCTCCGTACTCCGGCCACCTCTCGATTAAGCCCGAGAAGTCCGAGTACGTGCTGACGCTCACCGACTCCGAGGATCACACCCGTGTCCTCGACGAGCGTCGCGTCCCCGCTTCGGTGCGCTTTATGCCCGAGATCGAGGACGGCTGCGAGGTTCGCGCCGGCGATCAGATCACCAAGGGCTTCGTCAACTTCCGCAACCTGCGCAAGCTGACCGACATCGAGTCGACGATGCACACCTTCGTCGAGAGCGTCAAGGACGTCTACACCAGCCAGGGCGTCGACCTGAACGACAAGCACATCGAGGTGCTCGCACGTCAGATGCTGCGTCGCGTTCAGATCACCAACCCCGGTGACTCCAAGTACCTGCTTGGTCAGTACGTCGACCGCTACGAGTTCGCCGACGAGGTCGAGCGCGTTGCCCGTCTGGGCGGTCAGGCTCCTGTGGCCGAGCCCGTCATCCTGGGTACGCTCAAGGTCGCGTCCAACATCGACTCCTGGCTGTCGAGCGCTTCGTTCATCCGTACCGCCGGCGTCCTTACCGAGGCTGCCATCGAGGGCAAGGTCGACCACCTGCTCGACCTTAAGTCCAACGTCATCGTCGGTAAGAAGATCCCGGCTGGTACCGGCCTCAAGCCGTACGCCAACGCCAAGCTGACGTATCGCACGGCCGACGGCTACGTGGACATCGACGGCCCGGCTTCGCCCAACGCCAAGTCGCTGCCCGAGTGGGCTCCTGTGGAGCTCAAGGACCTGGACGAGCAGCTCCCGCAGCAGCTCGACTGGGCCGGCTACGACGAGTTCGGTGGTGCTGACGGTTCGTTCACCCGCAACGGCCACACCATCTCCGCCGAGAAGGCTCGTCTGTACCTGTTCGACGACCTGGGCGTGTCGCAGCGCTGGACCAACAAGTTCAGCGAGGTTGGCATCGAGACGGTTGGCGACCTGGTCGGCAAGTCCGAGGAGGATCTGCTGCGCATCGATGGCATCGGTACCAAGGCGATCGAGGAGCTCCGTGACGGCCTCGAGGCCCACGACCTGCTTTACATCCTCGAGAACAACGACGACGTTGCCGACGAGGAAGACCTCTCGCAGCTGCTGCAGATGGTCTTTAGCCCCGACGGTCCGGACGATATCCTGCTGGGTACCTCCGCTCCGACGCATCACGCCGACGCCGACGAGGAGCTCCTGGGCGCCCCGATCGACGACAAGAAGGCTCCCGCCAACGGCGCGATCAACGAGGACATGGCTTCCCTCGACGAGCTGCTCAACCAGCTCGTGGACACCGACGACGCCGAAGAGGCCAAGGACAACGACGAGGAGTAATTTCCTAGTGCGTTAACCGTCCTTCCAAAGACCCGCTTCCCAACAGGGGAGCGGGTCTTTTTTGATGAGGAACGTTGCCCCGACGAGCACGTCGGATTCCCGGAACGGGCCGCCCGCTGTTTAAGTTTGTCGCGAGTTCCGCACGCAAAGGAAAGCACTTAATGTGCTTTCCGTCTTGCGCAGGACTGTAGAGCAGCAAACTTAAACAGCGGGCGGCCCGTTCTGGGAATCTGCCCCCGCGCACAGAAGGGGATTCCTTTTGCCAAAAAGGGACAGGTTTATTTTGGTAGGTTTTTCCTGCTTGAATTTGAAACATTCTGTTCGGTCAAAGCGTATCTATGGTGAGGGCCTCAGCAAGAAACATCAGCATCACCGGGAGGTGATTATGGAAGAACAAGCATTTAGACAGGCGGTCGAGGATCACCGTGATGTCGTGTTTCGAATCGCATTGACGTATCTGCGCGATCGTGCCGATGCCGACGATGTCGCTCAAGACGTCTTTCTGAAGTTACTCAAAAGCGATGCCCAATTTGAAAGCTGGGAACATCTTCGTCGATGGCTTATCCGGGTCACGATCAATGAATGCAAATCTCTCTTTCGAAAGCCATGGAGGCGTGTGGAGGATATTGAGAACCTGGCCGATTCGCTTTCGACGGCGCAGGAGGAGACCAAGGCGGTCCTGTCAGACGTTATGCGACTTCCGGAACGATTCCGTGTTCCCATCATGCTCTATTACTATCTGGGCTTTTCGACCTCAGAGATTGCCGAGTTATTGCATGTGCCAGCCGCGACTGTTCGAACGCGTTTGGCTCGCGGCAGATCGAAGCTCAAGTTCATCCTAGAGGAGGGCGACCGTGAAATCCAATCAAATCAAGCAGGCCTTCGAGTCCGTCCAAGCCGATAGCGATCTTGCTGACCGTGTTCTTTATGCCGCTGCTGGTGAGCCGCTTCGCCGAAAGGGTCACGCGAAGCCTCTGTATGTTGCCGTGATCGGATGCCTTGCCGGAGTGCTGGCGACCGGAGGGGTCGCCTACGCCTTCGTCAATTCCAGCTATTTTGCCTCTGCCTGGGGAAACCACGGCAACGGGGATTCCATTACCTGGACCAACGGCGGCTCATCGGGAACTAAATATACCTACACCAGAGAGTTTGGCGATGGCATCGCGCCCCAAAGCCTGGAAGGCGCAGTCCAGGAGGTTAATCTGTCCGTCGAGGGCAACGGCTATACGCTTGATATCCATGAGATGGCAATCGACCAAAACGGCTGCGGAGCCGTGACGTTTACGTTGTCCAATCCAAATGGAGTTAACTACTACAAGCCAGCAGCAGAGATTGGCGAACTTGTTCTCTATGGTGAAGAAGAGCAGGGCATCGGCACGCCCGATATGAAGTTCGGCGAGGAATGGCCTGACACACGCAGCACCATTGATAAGGACACATCAAGCGATACTGTCATTAATGGCACGATGTACTTTGCCGCTATGGATCGCGAGCGAGATTTGCAACATGCTGTCACCTGGAATATCCATTGGACCGAGGGTGAAGGTGAGAGTGCGAGGCGGTTTGAGGCGTCGACACCCGAGTTCAATATTGGAGCGTACGTCGATACAAAGGAACTCCGCTCCGGTGACTCGCCTCTTGAGATTAGCCCGTTTTCCATCCAGACGCACATCGATGATTTGGGCTATGAAGCAGTTGATAATAAGCTGACCGTCAGCTACAAGGATGGATCGGAGCAGATTATCGAAGATGACGACGCAGGGGTGTTCAACTTATATTTTTCTTATGGGCGCAATAGCGGAGAGAACATCTGGGTGCCAACGAAGTTGATTGATGTCGATCAAGTTGTCTCGGTAACCCTTGAAATTGTGAGGTATACATCAACAGGGGAGACCGAAACGAAAGAGCCCTTTACCATCGTCTATTCGTAAGATTTGGGGTCGCTTCCTACTAGGGGAAGCGGCCTCTTTTGCGTTAAATGGAAACGCCGCCGATTTCCATGCGACAGATGAGAGCAGATCACCGCTGGAGCGCGACGTTTCCCCAGATAAAACCGACCAAAATAAACCTGTCCCTATTTGGAAGGGAACGTTGCCCCGACAAGCACGTCGGATTCCCGGTCCGGGCGGCCCGCTGTTTAAGTTTGTCGCGAGTTCCGCACGCAAAG
>CAUBTS010000003.1 GCA_958438955.1 uncultured Collinsella sp. | reverse complement strand
TAGGCGGCGACCGGGTTGCCATCGGCATCGCGGTACGGCGTGCCCTTAAACACGGCGCCGTCATAGGCCACAAGCTGTCGGCCGGTCTCATTCTCGAAGTAGTACACGAAGATACCCTTGAGGGCCGCACAAAGCGGGATGGCAATAATCATGCCGATGGGGCCCATGAGTGCCGAGCCAATAACGAGCGCCGTGAGGCTCATGATGGGATGCACCTGCACCGAGCTCTGCATGACCTTGGGCGAAATGACGTTATCGGTGACGTTTTGCGCGACCATCGTCACGATGAGCGTCCATAACGCCAACATGGGGCTGAACATGAAACCGAGCACCGTGGCGATTGCTGCGCTCACCCAGGGACCGACGACCGGAACCAAATGCATGATGCCGGTAAAGATAGCCATGAGCGCCGCATACGGATGGCCGATGATCATAAAACCGATAAAGGCGAGGAAACCACCGCAGATGGACGTCACGACCATACCGCGCATGTAGCCGCCGACAGAGCGAGAAAGGATGGCGACCATAAAGCGGTACGAGGTCTCCTTCTCCTGACCGATGATGGTGCAAATCTCGTGGTGCATGCGAGGGTAGTCGCAGGCCATCCAGTAGGCAAGCACCAGGCCAAGGAAGATAACGAACAGCTGCGAGGCCGTATTGGTGATGAGTGGGAACACACCACGACCAAGCTCGGCGGCAACCTGAGACACATACCTCGATGCCACGGCAACCAGCGACGAAAGATTATCGTCCAAATACTCCTTGAGCGGCGTGTTGTTGAGCGTCTTGGCATGCGAGATCATCTCGTTGAGATCACCGCCCGCAACACGAAGCTGCTCGGGCAGGCGGCTCAGGACTTCCATGATCTGACAAAAGAGAATCGGCGACAAGATACAAACGACACCGACGAGCACGGCAACAACAACAATAAGCGCGATAAGCGAACCGATGCCGCGATTCACGCCATGGTGCTCGAGCCAGTTGGTGATCGGAGACATCACAAAAGCAATGATGGAGCCGACGGCAAGAAACTCAATAACCGGCGCCAGGATGCCCATAAGGTTAAAGATGACAGCGGCGATGACAATGCAGCCGACAACAGCCCAAATGCGCAGCGTCAGAATGCGGGTGTCGCGCAGCACGCGATCGGTTTGTTGGGGGTGCTCACTCATGAACGAATCATCACTCCGTCGGGGTCGATCTTGTCCTGAATCTTCTTAAGCGTGCGGCGCAGCAGACGCGAAACCTGCACCTGAGAAATACCCAGCTTCTTGGCGATCTCGATCTGGGTCATGCCCTTCACAAAGCGCAGCTCGATCACCTCGCGCTCGCGCGGCGAGAAATCACGAATGGCTTCCTCGATCACTAGGCGGTCATCGGTAAAGTCGAGCTCGTTGTCGTCGTCGGCGTAACGGTCGAGAATCGAGGGGGCATCGTCGGAATCGGACGCACCAGGAGCCTCGATGGGCACCGAGGTATAGGCCGAAGACGATTCCATAGCCTCGAGGACCTCATCGACAGTCACATCTAGATACTCAGCGATCTCCTCAACCTTGGGCGAACGCTGCAGCTCGTTGGTAAGTTTGTCAGTAGCTTGGTTGACCTTGGCCGAGAGCTCCTGCAGACGACGCGGTACGCGCACACTCCAGCCCTTGTCGCGAAAATGGCGTTTGATCTCGCCCAGGATAGTGGGTGTCGCAAACGTCGTGAACTCGAGTCCGCGCTCGGGATCAAAACGGTCGATAGCCTTGAGCAAGCCCAGATAGCCGACCTGCATGAGGTCGTCGAGCGGCTCGCCGCGATTCTTAAATTTGTTGGCAAGAAACCTTACCAGGTTCATATGGGACATGACGAGCTGCTCACGGGCGTCCGGATCACCGGTCTCCTTGTAACGACGAAACAGCTCGCGGGTTTTCTCCTTGTCCCAAGCGGTCTTGCCACTCCGGGAACGTTCGGTCATATTAGATATCCGCCTTGAGGTCGAGGGAAAGCGTCAGGGGCGCCGTAGTCTTTTCGTAGGAGTCGCACACGCTCGCGAGGATGAGCTCGGCATACACCGCAGCCTGGTCGTCTTCATCGACCGTAGCCTGGTCGCCAAAGGTAATAGTCATGCCAACGTGGGTCTCATCGACATCGAATTTGATGGTGATGTCATCGCAGTCGACCGCGGTGCAACCAAAGATGAAAGCCTCCTCGGCAGCCATGCGGATGTCCTCGATGCGATCGACAGACATAGAGCACAGGGCACCAACGTTGGCTGCCGTCATGCGCACAAGGCGAGCGAGACGCGGGTCACCGGCAACGGTCAGCGTGATAGGGCAGGTTGCTTCGCTACTCATCGCAGGACTCCTCAGAGGTCTCGGCGGGCGTATAGGTGTAATACTGAGCCGGCTTGGATACAGACTTCTGACCATCATCGTCGCCCGCGGCGGCCTCGTCCTCGCCAATTAGGACGCGCTCGGTAGGCTGCTCGGCCTCCGCAGCGGCAGCGGCGAGCTTGCGATCGGCGTCGGCTGCAGGAGCCTTCACCTTATTGAAGAGCTTCTGCACAGCGCCGGCGGCAGAGTCGGTCACGCTCGACACAGCATTGCTGGCCTCGGCCATGCTGCCCGTAACCTCGGAAATGTCGCGAACCACGGCTTCGACCTCTACGAGATTGGAGGTAAGGGCATCAACTGCCGTCTTGCTCGACTTAAGCAGCGGCTCCATCTGGGCAAGCGCCGGCGTAAGCTCATCGACAGCGCCATCGAGCTTTGCCACCACAGGCTGAGCCTCGGCGATGGTGTTGTTGAGGTCGTTCACGGTCTTATCGAGCGAGTCGACAACATTGCGGGTCTTGCGCAGGGTAAGCGCGAGCTCAGCGATGGCCCACACGCCGGCAACGGCGAGCAGCAGCAGGGCGATTTGAATGGGACTCATACAAGCCTCCCGGAAGAATCGAAATACAGACGCTTTTCATGGTACCCCAAAGGGGACCGAACATGCCATGAGCAGCAACGTGGGACAAAATTATCAGCAGCTACTTCGGTGCATTCCCGCTGCGGTCGCGTTCACTTTGCTCTACGCGCCATTCTTCCCAACCGCGGCCGGCAGGCTGCCAAAATGCACCGCGTTCCAAGCCTTCGGGCAAATAGCGCTGATCGACCCAGCCTTCGGGATAATCGTGCGGATACTTATACACACCGTATTCATCGCTGCCCGGGCGATGGCGATCGCGCAGGTAGCTGGGCACCTCGCGAAGACCACTGCTGTGGATATCGGCTAGCGCCGCATCGATCGAGGCCTCGCACGCATTGGACTTGGGCGCCAAGCACACATAGAGCGCAGCTTGTGCAAGGTTAATGCGACATTCAGGATAGCCAATAACTTCAGCAGATTTAAAGGCAGCATGCGCCACCAAAAGCGCCTGCGGGTCGGCGTTGCCAACATCCTCAGAAGCGTGAATCATAATGCGGCGAGCGATAAACTTAGGATCCTCCCCAGCATCGATCATGCGCGCGAGCCAATAGATCGTGGCATCGGGGTCGCTACCGCGCATAGACTTAATAAACGCACTGATGATGTCGTAGTGCATGTCGCCGTTTTTGTCATACGTAAAGCCGCGACGCGGGTTGGCGATCTTCACGTCATCCACGGTGATGGGATAGCGCTCCCCCGCCGCAGGCGCTGGCGTTCCCTCGGTATCGGGACGCGTGACGGCAATCTCGCTCGCAAGCTCAAGCGTCGTGAGCGCCGAGCGAGCGTCACCCGCTGCCAGCGTGCAAATGGTCTTGACCGTATCCTCATCGGCCGAGAACTTACCGTTCAAACCCTGCGGTGCCTCAAGCGCACGTTCAATAAGCGTGGCGATATCCTCATCCTTCAGATGCTCAAGCTCCACGACGCGACCACGTGAGAGCAGTGCCGAGTTGACCTCGAAGTACGGGTTCTCTGTCGTAGCGCCAATCATAATGACGGTACGGTTCTCAACTGCATGCAGCAAGGCATCCTGCTGCGACTTAGAGAAGCGGTGAATCTCATCGATGAATAGAATGGTGCGGCGGTCGTACGTATTCAGGCGCGTCTTGGCCTCATCAATCACACGACGCAGGTCCTTCACGGTACCCGTGACGGCGCTGACCTCGACAAACTCGCTCTTGGTATGGTTGGCGATAATGTGGGCCAGCGTCGTCTTGCCCGTACCGGCAGGCCCGTACAGAATCACGCTCGAAAGCACGTCGTGCTCGATCGCGGCACGCAGCCATGAACCCTTACCGACGGCCTTTTGCTGGCCCACGTACTCGTCGAGCGAATTGGGGCGCATGCGCACCGCAAGCGGCGCATTCTGAAAGGAACGCTCGCGCGTCGAAGCAGAAAAAAGGTCGTCCATAGCCATCCCGTGTATCAATCAAAAACGTTTTCCACTAACAGTATACCGAATTTATACGAACTACCGTTCGTTAATATAGGTACGGTGCGGAAACTTCAATCCCGGAAACAGCTTGCTCGTGAGCTCGCAGAAATAACCGTCCGTCATGCTCGCAATGTAATCCACGACCGCCTGGTCCTTATCGTTCTGCCAGGCATAGGCGCGATCGTAGTAGGAAAGCTGCTGCTCGATGCGAGAAATGTGGTGCTTAAAGATATACGAAGACTCGTCACCTTCGTTTATATCCTGCAGGCAACGATCGTAAAGCTTTTCGAAGGCTTCGCGCAGCTCCACCTCGGAATCGCCTTCGATACCGCCCTTGCTATAGATCTTCTCGTAGTTCTCGCGCTTGGCTCGGCGGATTTCCTCAAACAGGTCCTCGCTCATCTCGATGCGCGGCTTACCATAGCTGTGCTCAACGATATCGATGGAGGCATGCGTGAGGATCCAACTGTTGTAGGCACCGCCCCGGCCATCATCAAAAGCGTCGGGTGACAGCAGGCCCGCCGCGATCGCATCCTGACGGTCACGACCGACGTAGGCAAGAATATCCGAGATGCGAACGACGCAGCCCTCGAGCGTCATGGGACGCAGATGCCCAATTGCGCTATAGCCCGTGGCAATGCAATCCTCAACCGTCTGGTCAAACTGGTCAAAGGAGCTCATGTCCGAGAGCTCAAACACACGCTGCTCGTACTCGCCGTTATGGCATAGCACGCCGTCGAGCGTCTGGAGCGACACGTTGCGGCCGTACAGTGTGTCGAGTACGCGGACCGACTGCACGTTATGGAAAAAATAACGCCCCGTACGCTCATGATAGATATCGTTGAGGAAGCGCTCGCCGGCATGGCCGAAAGGCGTGTGTCCCAAGTCGTGACCCAGGCCAATCGCCTCGATCAGATCGCAATTGAGCCCCAGGGCGCGACCGATATCGCGCGCAATGCGCGAGACAAGCTGCACGTGCAAACCGCGGCGTGACAGATCGTCATTGCTACGGAAGCTAAAGACCTGCGTTTTGCCTGCATAACGGGTGTACGCCGGAAGATGAAGTATCTTTTCGGTATCGCGCATAAACGCCGGACGCATAAGCGTGCCTTTGTCGGCGGCGCGATCAATACGACGAATGACCTGATCGTCGTTGCAACGATACGGGTTGACATAGCCCGAAGCACGATCGGCGGCAATGCGCTCGACAAGTTCGGGCGACAACGCTGAGGGAATACGGTCCATGCGCGCCTTAATGACGGCCGTTTCTTGATTAGATTCCATGGCATGCTCCTTAAGAAGGATGCGCAATCGGTTACAAAGTGCAGCCCACGACCTCGATTATGGCAAAAATCGGCACTAAAAACGGGAGCAATGGCAGGGAGCGCGATTTTGTGAAGAGGCAGGAGAGGGCCAGGGCCAGGAGTGCGACGGCAAATGCCACGATGCCACCCATAGGGTCGAGCGTGCAAAGCGCGAAGAGCGCCTTGGCATCCCCCATGCCGATGCCCGGGGCGTGGCGAAGGCGCCGCCAGAGCGACTCAGTGAGCACAAGGGCAAGGTAGACGATGACCGCAAGACCGGCGTGGTCAAGCGCTGTGTTCAAACCGAGGTCGAGCCAAACGCCCGCCAACGCCGCCACGGCACATGCGCCGGCAAGCCCATTGGGAAACCGTCGCTCTCGGGCATCAATTGCCACGCCGGCAAAGATGCAAATCCAAAACGGGATATAGGCCATCGGACTCCTCCTCGAGCTGCATCGCAAAAGCAAAAACCACCACAAAGGTGCCTGTCCCCTTTGCGGTGGTTTTGGTGGTGGTTATTTGGCGCCTTGCATGACCTCATCAAGGGTAACGTTGACGGCGTGCTGCGTCGGCACCCAGTCGACCTTCAGGAACAGCGCGGCCACCGTGATGGGGATATAGCTGAACATAAAGATCGGGAAGGTAAACAGGTTAGTCACCAGGCGCCACTTTTGCGCGCAGTGAATATGCTTGTACTCAAAGATAGTCGTGAGCAGCGCCAGGATAAAGAACGTCTGATACATCATGGCGAAGGTCATAATGAGCGAAGCGGCGCACGCCTGCATCTCGACTTCGGTTGCCAAGAAACCATGCGAAAGGCCACCCACAATCAAGAACGTCGCATTAGCGAGCATCGAGATCAGCGATAGCAGCATACCCGGGGCGATCGTCATGAACATGTCGTAGGCGGCAAAGCGATGATAGCGGAACATCGACTTGACCAGATGCTTACCGTAGGTAAAGAACACCTGGTAAAAGCCCTTGGTCCAGCGCATACGCTGCTTCCAGGATGCCTTGAACGTCACGGGTTGCTCGTCAAAGAACTCCGCCGGCGCATAGCCAATGCGAATACCGTGAATAGCGCAGAACGTAGTGAACTGAATGTCCTCGGTCAGCGTGTGGAACTGCCAACCGTGCATGCCCTCGATAACGCTTGACGAGATAAGGTAACCCGAACCCGAAACAGCGCAGGACGTCTTACAGATATTGCGCGCGTTGTTGAGGAAGCGCGCCTCGCGTAGATACCACGTGGCATTAGCAGCCGAGATCCACGAGCTGCCGAAGTTCTTGGAATTGCGATAGCTCGTGACCACATGGAAGCCCTGGTCAAAGGCATCGTTCATCTTGGACACGTAATCGCGGGAGATAACGTTGTCGGCATCGAAGATAAAGTAGCCCTCAAACGTGTCGGGATACTCGTTGAGAATGCGATCGAAACCAAAGTCCATGACCCAGCTCTTGCCCTTTCGGGCCAGGTCATTGCGCTCGTAAACAATGGCACCGGCCTCGCGTGCGAGCTGAGCGGTGTTGTCGGTGCAGGCGTCGGCAACGACAAAGACCTCGATAAGCTCGGACGGATAGTCCTGGTCCTTGATGGAGCGTACGAGATTGGCAATTACGGCTTCCTCGTTATGCGCCGCGATAAAAAAGGCATAGCGATGGAGTTTTTTGGCCTTGGGAGGCGCGACCTCGCCACGAAGAGCGCCAATGACAAAGAAGACCACCTGGTACAGAAAGCAGACCGTGAGCAGCGTGACGACAATCTGGTTGAAGATCACGATGGGTGTGTTGGTTTGTAAAAAGGCGAGCATGCAGGCTCCAAGCAACGTGTAACGTAAACAATCGTATATCTTACCGCAGGCTTACCGAGTTCAAGAAACCACCTAATACTGGCTAGGCTTCGAGAAGACCGAGCTGCGGAACGATTTCATCTCCAACGGCCGTGCGACCGAGCGAGCGCGGAGCCAGATCGTCGAGAACCGCAGCGAGATCCCACGGCAACTCGTCACGGCACTCAATGCGCTTCCCCGTTACGGGATGATCGAACGCAACGCGCCAAGAATGCAGGAACTGCCTGGTCAGGCCCTGATCGGCACGCGCATCGCACTTGCCGTAGAGTGGATCGCCCACGCAGGCGTGGTTGATATGACGCATATGCACGCGAATCTGGTGCGTGCGACCGGTAAACAGATGGCACTCAACGAGCGTATAACCATCGTCAAAGCGCGTGGAATCAAAGCGCTCGAGGACTTTAAAGGTCGTAATGGCCTGACGGGCAAAGGGGTCGTCCGAAACCGCCATCTTGACGCGGTCGCGCGTAGAACGGGCGATACCGGTATTGATGGTGCCCTCGTCCATGGCGATGTGCCCGTGGACAAGCGTGATATAGCGGCGGTCGAGCGTACGCGTGCGAATGAGATTTTGAAGCGCGCGCTGGGTGTCGTCGTCTTTTGCCGCGAGCATAAGGCCCGAGGTATCGCGATCCAGGCGATGCACGATGCCGGGGCGGTCCTCACCCTGCACGGTACCAAGATGATCGATACCGCAGTGGTAGACCAAGGCGTTCGCAAGCGTGCCGCTCTCGTGGCCGCGGGCGGGATGGCACACCAGGCCACGCTGCTTGGAGAGCACAATGAGATAGTCGTCCTCATAGCGAATGTCGAGCGGGATGGCCTCGGGAATCACATCGGTGGGATCGTGCGGCTCGGGCAAATCGACCGAAATACGGTCGCCGGCTCGCACGGCGTGCTTTTTAGACAAGCAGGTCTCGCCATTGACACATACGGCACCGCCCTCAATCAGATGCGCGCAGGAAGAGCGCGTAGGGCAGCCGTCATTGGAGCCCAGATAGGCGTCAAGACGCTGACCAGCGGCATCGTCGGCAACAAGGATATGGATGTCGGCCATTAGCGCTCATTCCTTTCGCGAATCTTGCGGGCACGCTCCCCACGCTGCTGGGCCTTGCGCTTAGCGCGGGCCTCGTCACGGGCGTTAAGCTCGGCGGTCGCATCGACCTCACGGGCAGCGGGGCTCAAGAACATGTAACCGAAGAGGGCGAGCACGACGCCCAAGGTAATGCCGATATCGGCCACATTAAAGACGGGGAAGTCGACGAAGGTGGTGGCAATAAAATCGGTCACGAAGCCAAAGGCCAAACGATCGATAGCGTTGCCGATAGCACCGCCCGCAACCATCGCCATGCCCACAACCTCCAAGCGAGCAAGCTGGGGCGCGCGAAGCAAGTACACGGCAATGGCGACAATGACCGCAAGCGCCAGCAAAGCAAACGCAACGCCATGCCCCTCGCCCATGCTAAAGGCAGCACCGATATTGCGGACAAACAGGAAGTCGATCACACCGGGGATAACAGTCACATGCAAAGCGTCGCCCACGGCACGAACCGCAAGCTTGGTCAGCTGATCAAAAAGCAGCACAACCAGCACCACCCCACCAGCAACACCTAACCGCCAGCGCAAAGGCGGCGTCATATCCCCAGTACGACCCAAATCAATCCCCTACCCTCAAGAACATCGAATTCCGTTTAATGCAAGTAATCATCTTATAGTGACAAACGCCAAACGCGCAGCATATTCACCAACGCTAGCGAAATAACCAGCTAAAAACGAAAGCGGCATTCCGAAAAACAGAATGCCGCTTGGACGTGACAAAAGTTGACGTTGGGGACGTTCTTGTTTGACAGTCGTTTAAGAACGTCCCCAACGGCTAGTTCAGCGCCTCCGCGCAGCGCTTGCAAATATGAGCGTGGCCGTTGTACTCGCCGACGGTGGTGCGGTAGTTCCAGCAACGGTCGCAGCACTCGCCCTCGGCAGCATCAATGCAGACGGAAAGCTCTTCGCCCTGGGTCAGCTCAACATCGGAGACGATGTAGAACTCGGCCAGGTCGACCGCTTTGTCACCAGTCAGCAGCGCGTACATCTCGGCGGGAACGACCGCCTTGACGCGAACCTGCTGGCTCTTGGTGAAGGTGCCGGCAGAACGGGCATCCTCAAGGGCCTTGGTCACGGCGCTACGGAGCTCAAGAGAAGCCTCGAGCACGCCCTCGAACTCATTGGCCTCGTCGACCGTGATGGGCGACTTGTACCAATCGAGCAGCGCGGCGTACTTCTGGTGATCGACGCAGCCAGCGGGCGCATATGCCATGGCCTCGTCAACCGTGTAGGACAGGATCGGCTGCAGGTCGCGCATGAGCATCGAGAAGAGCTCGGCCAGCACGGTCTGGGCGCTGCGACGCTCGAGCGAGCCGGGCTTGTCGCAGTACAGACGGTCCTTCAGGGCGTCGAGGTACACGTTGGAGAGCTCGGTAACCACGAAGTCATAAAGCGCACGGTAGGCGCGCGGGAACTCGTAGCTGGCGTAGGCGTCGTCGACCTCGGCCTGAACCTGAGTCAGGCGGGCAACCATGAGCTTGTCGAGCGGCAGCAGGTCGGCAAAGGCGACGCCGTCGGTCTCGGGCTCAAACTGACCCTCGAGCTCGGAGAGCAGGAAGCGCAGCGTGTTGCGGAAACGACGGTAGGCATCGGACGTACGAGCAAGGATCTCGTGGTCGATGGACACGTCGGAGCTGGTATCGACGGATGCAACCCACAGACGGATGATGTCAGCGCCCATCTCGTCGCAGACCTTATTGGGGTCGATGACGTTGCCGAGCGACTTGGACATCTTACGGCCCTGGCCGTCGAGGGTGAAGCCCTGCGAGACAACCGCCTTGTACGGAGCGTGGCCGTTGGCGCCCACCGAGGTGAGCAGCGAGCTTTGGAACCAACCGCGGTGCTGGTCGGAGCCCTCGAGGTACACATCAGCCGGATACTCCAGCTCGGGACGGTACTCGCAGACGGCCTTCCAAGAGACGCCGGAATCCCACCACACGTCGAGGATGTCCTTATCGGCCTTGAGGTGATGGCCGCCGCACTTAGGGCAGACGCAGGCCTCGCCCAGGTAGCTCTCGGGAGCGTCGGTGAACCAGGCGTCGGAGCCCTTCTCGTGGAAGAGCTTGATGACGGCGTCGAGCGTGGCGTCGTTCATGACCTTCTCACCGCAGTCGGCGCAAGTGTAGCTGGGGATAGGCACGCCCCAGTTGCGCTGACGGCTGATGCACCAGTCGGGACGCTGCTCGACCATGGCGCCGATGCGGTTGGCCGCGTGGGCCGGATACCACTTAACGTTCTCGCGGACCTCTTTGCCAGCCTGCTCGCGCAAGCCGGTCTTGTCCATCGAGACAAACCACTGGTCGGTAGCACGGAAGAGCACCGGGTGCTTGCAGCGCCAGCAGTGCGGATAGCTGTGCGTGATCTTCTTCTCGAGGACCAGGGTGCCGCGCTCGCGCAGGAACTCGATGATGTGCGGGTTGGCCTCGTCGGTATCCATGCCGCTGAAGGGGCCGCCGGTGCCAAACTCCTCGCCGGTGTAGAACTTGCCGTCGTCATCGACCGGCATGCAAATGTCGGTGATGCCCTCCTTGAGGCAGGCGAAGTAGTCGTCGACGCCGTGACCGGGCGAGTTGTGGACGATACCGGTACCGTCATCGACACCGACGTAATCGGCCAACAGTGCCACGCCCTCAACACCGTCAAAGATCGGCTGCTTATAGTGAATGTGATGGAAGGTCTCGGCGGGAACCACATAGGGCTTGCCGTCGACCACAACCGGGGTGTACTCCCAGCCAAACTCCTCGCAGCACTTGGGAGCCAGGTCCTCGAGCATGACCTCGGCGCGGCCGTCGTGCTCAACGGCGACGTAGGCGGCACCGGGCTTGAGAGAAACTGCCTGGTCGGAGGGGATGGTCCACGGCGTGGTCGTCCAGATGATAAAGTCAACCGGGCCGTCGAAGTTCTCGAGGCCGACGGGCTTGGAGGTCATCTCAAAGCGCACGAAGATGGACGGGCTCGTCTCGTCGGAGTACTCAATCTCGGCCTCAGCAAGTGCGGTATGGCAGTGCTTGCACCAGTGGACGGGCTTGTGACCGCGATAGATCATGCCCTTGTCGAACATGGCCTTGAAAACCTCGATGTCGGCGGCGTCATGCTGGTGATAGAGCGTCAGATAGGGGTTGTCCCAATCGCCGAGCACGCCCAGGCGACGGAAGCCGGCCTTCTGCAGCTCGATGTTCTCGACAGCGAACTTGTTGCAAAGCTCGCGGATCTTAGCCGTGGAGGTCTGGTTGAACTTCTCGGTGCCGAGCTTCTCCTCGACCTTATGCTCGATCGGCTGGCCATGGCAGTCCCAACCGGGGACATAGGGAACCTCATAGCCCTGCATCATCCAGTAACGGTTGATCATGTCCTTGGAGATCTTGTTCATGGCGTGGCCGATGTGGATCGGGCCGTTGGCGTACGGAGGGCCGTCGTGCAGCACGAACTTCTTGTGACCCTCGTTCTTCTTCAGAACCTGCTCGTAGACCTTGTTGTCCTGCCAGTCCTTGAGTCGCTTGGGCTCGGACTTGGAAAGACCGGCACGCATGGGAAAACCGGTCTTGGGCAGATTCATCGTCTGCTTGTACTCGTTTGCCACGGTACCCCTTTCATGTCGTGGGCGCGCACGCCCGTTGGGCACCAAAAAAGCGCCCGTCCCTACAAGCTGGGACGAAGCGCCACAAAACGGACTGTACGCCCGCAAAAGCTCTTCGTTTAACCACCCAGCTTAGATGCCCTCGCCCGCGTATTCGCGCGCTCGCATCCGTTACTCGGCTGGCCTGTATCGACGACCATCTCGGCGATATCTACTAAGACGAGCCTGTGCGACGCGTCCGTTGGGACCGCAGCTCCGGGGTGATTTTCATCGGTCGCATGCACGGGTTCTCAGCGCTCCCCGCTCTCTGTAACATGCGGACGGCCGACTACTCGTCCCCATCAACGCTTATGCGGAGTATGCTAGCACGTTCCGCGCCGGCGAAAAACCCTCAACACTGGTTTTATACGTTCGAAATTTCTCGCGGCTGTGGACCTTCTCTAGGAGCAAAATACCTGAAAGCACTTTATCGAAAGAAAGAAGGTTGCCATGCGCACGATTGGAATGAGTGATTATACCGTTGGCGAGGATTGCTTTACCGAGCTGCCCGCCGCACTGGCCGAGTACGGAGCGACCAAGGTCGCCATCATTGGCGGCAAGCGAGCCCTGGCTGCAGCGCTACCAGGGCTCGAGGCGGCACTTGAAGGTACCGATGTCGAGGTTCTGGAGACGCGCGTCTACGGCACCAACAGCACACGCGCCAATATCGCCAAGGTCGTGAACTCCCCCGCTTGCCAGCAGGCAGACGTGCTTATCGCCTGTGGCGGCGGCAAGGCACTCGACACCGTCAAGACAGCGGCCATCGAGCTCAAGAAGATCGTCTTTACCGTGCCGACGATTTGCTCTAACTGTTCCGCCGCGACCGCCATTGCCGTTGTCTACAACGACGATGGATCACTCGAGGGCTATTCGTACCCCAACCGACCGGCGCACATCTTCATCAATCCCAAGATCATCGCCGAGGCGCCAGCAGAGTACTTCTGGGCCGGCGTGGGCGATGCCCTGTCCAAGCAGCCCGAGGTCGAGTACGCAACGAGCGCCGGTAATTTGGAGCACACCGCCGGTCTTGGCCTGGCGCTTGCCCACACCTGCTCCGAGCCGCTGTTTACCTATGGCGTCCAGGGTCTTGAGGACGTGCGCCAGGACCTGTCGAGCGAGGCCGTCAAGCAAATCGCACTCGATATCGTGGTCAATACGGGCTATGTCTCGAACCTGACGAACCAGAACGATTACTACTACAACTCGAGCGTGGCGCACGCATTCTACAACGCCACATGCAGCATTCCGCGCGAGGGCACCTACCTGCACGGCGAAGTCGTGAGCCTGGGCGTGCTCGTGCTGTTCGCCTATACGGGCGATACCGAGAACCTTGAGCGCTACGCGGCCTTTAACAAGCAGATGGGCCTGCCCGTGACGCTTGAGCAGGTCGGGCTTTCCGAGTCCGATATCCCGGCCCTGTGCGAGTACGCGCACGCCACCAACGAGTGGAAGCAGGGCAACCCCGAGCCCTTCACCGACGAAAAGTTCGCCGCCGCCATCAAGGCCGCAAACGCCTACGGCCACACCCTCTAGTTCTAACCCAAAACCACCACAAGGGAGCAGTACCTTTGTGGTGGTTTTTTATTGCTCCAGCATGCTGGGGTCGAACTCGCTTGCCGGGATCACACGGTAGCCGTGGCGCAGGAGCAGGTCGACGAAAACACCGTTGCCCGCGGTGAGCGTACCGCTAAAGGTGCCGTCGTAGATGTGACCCGCACCGCACGAGGGGCTGCGGTCCTGAAGGATGCACGCGACTATCTCTTCCGGTCCGCCTGCCTGCTCGCACATATCGAGCGCACGTTGGGCACCCAGGCGAAATTCGCGATCAACCGAGATGCCCTCGCAGGTACGAACCTCGCCGTTCACAATCTCGGACGGCTTGCGCGGCGTGAGCAGGCCGCCAAAGACCTCGGGGCACACGAGGAGGACCTCGGTCCCCGTGCGCTCGCAAGCCTCGACCAACGCGCGGTGGTAGTTATCGAGCCCGTTATACTTGCAGCTCTCGCCCATCAAGCAGGCGCTCACCACGATCTTCATTTCCATCCCTCTCAAGCAAAACGCCCCATTTGAGAAAGCTGCTCAAATGAGGCGTCGGCGTTTACTGGCTCGGCCGCGGCGTTACTGCTGCTTGGGCATCAGCGGGTTCTCGCGCGTGAGGAGATTCATGAACTCCTCGCCCGTGATCGTCTCCTTCTTGTACAGATAACGAGCCAGCTCGTGGAGCTTGAACTTGTTTTCCTTGAGGATCTGCAGGGCGCGGTCGTGCGCATCCTCAATCAACTTGGCGACAATTGCGTCCACACGCTCGGCCGTACCGGGGGCGCAGGTGAGCGACGTATCCTGGTTGAGGTACGCATTCTGGACGGTACCGAGCGCCATCATGCCAAACTCGTCGGACATACCAAAGCGCGTCACCATGTTGCGGGCGAGCTTGGTGGCCTGCTCGATATCGTTGGCGGCGCCAGTCGTCATCTCACCAAAGATGAGCTCCTCGGCCGCACGGCCACCGCAGTAGACGGCGAGCTTGTCCAGGACCTCCTGGCGTGTGGTCAGGAAGCGCTCATCCTCCTCGACCTGCATGGTGTAGCCCAGAGCACCGCTCGTGCGTGGCACGATGGTGATCTTCGTGACCGGCGCAGAGCCCTTCTGGCGAGCGGCAACAATGGCATGGCCGATCTCATGGTAGGAAACGACCTGCTTCTCGTGGTCGGAAAGCACCGTGGACTTACGCTGTTGGCCGGCAATGACGACCTCCACCGACTCCTCGAAGTCGTCCTGGGTTGCACGCTTGCGACCCTCGCGGACGGCGCGCAGGGCGCCCTCGTTGATGATATTGGCCAGGTCGGCGCCCGAGGCACCAGGCGTGGCGCGGGCAATCGCGGTCAGGTCGATCGGCGGCTCGGTCTTCACGCTCTTGGCATGCAGCTCGAGGATGTTCTTGCGGCCGGTCAGATCGGGCAGCTCGACGGGGATGCGGCGGTCAAAACGACCGGGGCGCAGTAGAGCGGGATCGAGACTGTCGGGGCGGTTGGTTGCGGCAAGGACAACGATACCCTTGTGGTTATCGAAACCATCCATCTCGGTCAGCAGCTGATTGAGCGTCTGCTCGCGCTCGTCGTTGCCGCTAAAGCCGCCGCCATCGCGCTTCTTACCGATGGTATCGATCTCATCGATAAAGACGATACACGGGGCCTTTTCCTTGGCCTGCTTAAACAGGTCACGAACCTTTGCAGCGCCGCGACCAACAAACATCTCAACGAACTCAGAGCCCGAAATGCTAAAGAACGGAACACCGGCCTCGCCGGCAACAGCCTTGGCAAGCAGGGTCTTACCGGTACCCGGAGGGCCAACAAGGAGAGCACCGCGCGGCAGCTTGGCGCCGATCTCCTCGTAGCGCTGCGGCTTCTCCAGAAAGTCGACGACCTCCTTGAGAGACTCCTTGGCCTCTTCCTGGCCGGCGACGTCCTTAAAGGTCACGCCCACGTCCTTGGAGGCGATCACGCGCGCGCCGGACTTACCCAGTCCGCCGCCGCCAAAACCGCCGCCGCCAAAGTTCATCGACGGGCCGTCATCGCCCATAGCCTTCTTCATGCGGCGGTTGAGCCACCAACCGATGAGGAAGAAAATCGCCATGGGAAGAATGAGTGTGAGCAGGTAGTAGGTCATCAAACCCGAGTTTTTATCGGGAACGACCGACTCCAGCGAAGCGCCAGACTCAAGCACGCGATCGGTAAAGCCCGCATCGTTCGGCACACCGGTCGTCTTATAGGCGATGTTCTCGTCCTCGCCCTTCTTGGTGTAATAAATCGAGTAATCGTCCGTGTTGTACTCGACCTTGTCGACACTCTTCTTATCGAGCGCCTTGACAAACGTCGAGTAATCGGTCTTCGTAATCTGCTGCGTGTGACCGATGTTGGGGAACAGAACGGTCGAGAGCACGAGGTAGACGACGAAGGCGATGAGCACGTAGAGGATCATATTCCGTCTACGCTTGTTGTCATCCATCTCCATCTGCTTGAACTCCATCTACTGGGGTTGATAATGGTTTCTAGAATACCCAACCCGAGCGACGATAAACCGACGCCGGGCACGAAAGGACAGAGATGGCATCACTGTAAGTCGGCAAGGTTCAAATCTATACAGGCGACGGCAAGGGCAAGACGACGGCTGCTTTGGGGCGCGAGAGGATGTCGAGGAACTGATTGCGATAAAGCCCGCCACCACGGAGCTCGTGCTCCCCGGCCGCGGCTTGCTACCCCTCGCCGACCTTGCCGACCTAGTAACCGAAATGCGCCCCGTCAAACACTACTTCGATGAAGGTCTCCTAGCCCGCCAAGGCATCGAATACTAATTGATTCGTTTTCCGCCAACACCTAAAGCTCATAAGGAAGTTGCGGTGGAATAGTACTTGTTTGACGGTCCGCAAGGACTTTTCAGGAACTATTTCACCGCAACTTATCAGGGGTATCCGACGGATGAGCTAGGCGGTGGCGCGGCCTAGCCAGTTGCCGCTGTGGTGGTAGATGGTGAACATGGTTGCGGTGATGAGCCAGGTTACGGGGTAGACCAGCAGTAGATGCTCAAGCGACGGATCGAAGGGCATGATTGCAAACACCCAGATCACCCTCAAGACAACGGTGCCAAAGATGGTGAGCATCATAGGCTGCAAGCTCACGCCGGCGCCGCGAATGGAGCCCGACGCGTTTTCGATAATCGAGAAGATCGCGTAAAACGGCGCGATGAAATGAAGAATCGTCGTGGTGTACGCCGAAATCGAAGCATCGTCGACAAACAGACGCGACAACGGACCCGAGAACACCAGCAGCACGGCAGACAGGCCACCAATGAGCATAAACGACAGCACGAGCGACGTATGGTAGCCCTTGCGCATGCGCTCGTAGTTGCGCGCGCCAAAGTTCTGCGCCGAGAACGTAGTGATCGATACGCCGAGCGCCTCGGTCACCATCCAGATAATGCCATCCAGGCGCCCAGATAGACCCCAAGCAGTCGTGACATCGGCGCCAAACGAATTAACCGACACCTGGATCAGCACGTTCGAGATCGAATAGGCAGCCGATTGAAAACCGAGTGGCAGACCACACGAGATCATACTCTTGCAAATACCGCGATCGATACCGAGCTTAGACAGCGAAAGACGCCATGCACCCGGAGCGCGCATCATGCGCAACACGATCATCGTTGCATTGGAGCAAATGGTCAGCGCCACTGCGATGCCGCAGCCCAGCGCCTCCATATGCAACACAGCGACAAAGATGATATCCAGCACCACGTTAACAAGGCAGCCAGAGGCAATGATCACGGCGGGCCCGCGCGTGTCGCCCACGGCACGCAGCAGTGCGGTTCCCATATTCAGCAGCAGCGCCGCAACCATCGCGGCAAAATAACAGCGAGCATAGGCCACACCCTCGGCCAATAGTTCATGCGGCGTGTTCATAAGCACCAGCATGGGCTCAACGAACACTATGCCAAGAATCGAGAAAGCGATACCGCCCACCAGCGCGAGCGTCATGGCTGTATGGACCGAACGACTCAGTCGCTCATCATCGTGCTGGCCAAAATACTGACCGGTAATGACCGCGCAGCCGGCGCCGACGCCAACGCAAAAGCCAATGCAGAGCTCGGTGAGCACCATCGTGGCTTGAATGCCACCCAGCGCGAGCTTGCCGCCAAACTGGCCAACGATATACGTACCGATAAGCGTGTAGGCCTGCTGAAAAAACGAACTAAAAAAGATGGGAACGCACAGCGACAGCAGCTGTTGCCAAATGACACCCTGCGTTACATCGATAGCCGTAGATTTCTTAGCCACACGCCCTCCCCGCCAGCATACGTCAAACAACATAACGGCAATTTAAGACCAAAGCCAATACTAGCTTAGCACCGACTGGCGGCGACCGAAACACCCCGAATTAGAGCGCGGTGCGGAAAACTGCCTAGTGATACAAACCCGGCTGGTAGTGATACTCATTGCTCACGTGCGGGCACAGCTGCCAAAAGGCGACGGCGCTCGCCGCGGCCACGTTAAGCGAATCGACCCCGTGCGCCATCGGAATGCGCACCGCGTGGTCACAGCCGGCAATGGTCTTGGCGCCCAAGCCGGCACCCTCGGTACCCATAAAGATTGCCAAGCGGTCAATCTCCTGCAGCACGGGATCGTCCAGCGATACGGAATCGTCCGTCAACGCCATAGCGGCACACGAAAAACCGGCATCGTGCAGTACCGCCAGGCCATCATGCGGCCACACACGAGCCTCGCTGCCAATGCGCGTCCACGGCACCTGAAACACGGTGCCCATGCTCACGCGGGCCGAGCGACGGTACAGCGGGTCGCAGCACGTCGGGCTGACCAAAATACCGTCAACGTTCAATGCGGCAGCCGAGCGGAAAATCGCGCCAACATTGGTGTGATCGACAATACCCTCAAGCACGCACACGCGCACCGGACGATCCCCCGCCGCCTCGACGACGCCGCCCAAGAACTCATCAACCGGAATCTGACGCGGGCGACGGAACGCCGCCAGCGCGCCGCGCGTCACGTTAAAGCCCGTCAACTGCTCCATGAGCTCCATGGAGGCCACGAACACGGGAACCGGACCCGCTCCCTCGCGCACGACAAGCTGGTCAAACAGCGGCATCATCTGGTCGAGCCAGCGCTCGCCCAAAAGAAAGCTCACCGGCTCATATCCGGCGCGCACGGCACGCTCGATGACCTTGGCGCTCTCCGCAATAAAAATGCCCTTCTGCGGCTCCAGCACGCAGCGAAGCTCACGCTCGGTCAGTCGCACGTAAGCATCGAGCCGCTCGTCCTCGAGCGAATCAATTCGCAGAACCTCAACGGCATCAGTCATAGCAGCCAGCCCGCACCCTTCTTTACAGCACATCTATACCAAACGAGGCGACGCTAAGCGCCGCCCCATGCATTCAATCAACCCGATGATACCGTTCACGCCAGACGATTTACGCCTCAACGCGATGATACGTCACGAACTCATAATCGACGCCCTCGTCACCCTCACCGGCGGCAATCGTCGCGACCCCGCTACGCTGCGCAATCTCCCACGCGGGATCGGCGTCCAAGTCGGGAAAGTACGTGTCCACGGGATGGACGCAGTGGTTATGAGTGACCTCGGCCTCCACGCAGTACGGCAAAAACTGCCGATAGACATCGCCGCCACCGATCACCCAGGCAACGGGCTCATCGGCAACCGCAGCGAGCGCTTCGTCAACGCTATGCTCCACGTCGACGCCCTCGCGGGTAAAGCCTATATCGCGCGTAAGCACGATATTGCGGCGGTTCTTGAGAGGACGCCCGCCGGGAAAACTCAGCAGCGTCTTGCGTCCCATGATAACCGGGCAGCCCTTGGTGCAGGCCACAAAATGGCGCATATCGGCGCGATTGGACACCACCATATCGCCCTCGCAGCCAATACCCCAGTCGTCACACACGGCGACGATGGCAGAAAGCTTACACGTCATGCGCGTCACCTACACCGCAATGGGGATGTTCTTGACCTGAGGGCCGTGCTCATAGCCCTCGACGATCAGGTCATCGGTCGTAAACGCATAGAAGTCATGCACATCGGGGTTGAGCGTTACCTTGGGTGCCGCAAACTGCGGACGCTCGATAAGCTCGCGGACGATATCGACATGACGATCATAGATATGGGCGTCGGCGATCACGTGCAGCAGCTCACCGGGAATCATATCGACCGACTGCGCGACCATCATCAGCAAAATGGCGTACTGGCACACGTTCCAGTTGTTCGCGGCCAAAATGTCCTGGCTGCGCTGGTTGAGAAGCATGTTGAGCGTCGGCTTGTCGTCCTGAGGACGCTGCGTCACGTTATAGGTCACGCTATAGGCGCATGGATAAAGGTGCATCTCGGACAGATCGCTAAACACGTACGTATTGGTCATAATGCGGCGACTATACGGCGTGTGATTAAGGTCGTACAGTACACGGTCAATCTGGTCGAAGTCGCCCTCGGCGTAATGGCTCTTCTGACCAATCTGATAGCCGTAGGCTTTACCGATGGAACCGGTCTCATCGGCCCACTCATCCCAGATATGGCTGTTGAGATCATGCACGTTATTGGACTTCTTTTGATAGATCCACAGGATCTCGTCCATGGCAGACTTAAGCGCCGTACGACGCAGCGTGAGCGCGGGGAACTCCTCGCGCAAATCATAGCGCGCCGTGACACCAAAGTTTTTAATGGTATAGGCAGGGGTGCCGTCCTCCCACACCGGGCGGACCTTTTGGCCCTCGGTGGTGGTGCCATGGTCCAAGATATCGCGGCACATGGTTACAAACTGTTGATCAGCTTTGCTCATTGACCCTCCTGTCAGTCGCCTACAAGCGAGATTCATTGTAGCCCAGGCGCACGCGGCCCCACAGCCCAAACATAAGCCCTCATTTTCTGACATATGCCAGAAATTCCTTGTGCAAATCCGCGCGTTCGCTATCCTATTGTTGACATATGTCAGATAAGGAGTGTGCATGGCAGGAAGACGCGAAAAACTGCGCCGCGTCGGGATCATCCCCGAATACCGCGGCTTTACCCCCGATGGCCTGGCCAGCGGTGATGCCATCGACATGACCGTCGACGAGCTTGAGGTGCTGCGCCTGTGCGACCTGGAAGGTCTCAACCAAGAGGCGGTCGCCCAGCAGATGGGCATCGCCCGCGCAACGGTGGCGGCCATTTGCAGCCGCGCGCATCGTAAGGTGGTCGA
The DNA here is from genome assembly GCA_958438955.1 of uncultured Collinsella sp. Taxonomy (GTDB): domain Bacteria; phylum Actinomycetota; class Coriobacteriia; order Coriobacteriales; family Coriobacteriaceae; genus Collinsella. The sequence goes on along the minus strand of CAUBTS010000003.1, from coordinate 27,713 downwards.
TGCGCTGGTCAACGGACGAGCGCTCGTCATCGAGGGCGGCAATATCGCGTACTCCCCCATCGCCACGACGACGGCCGCATGGCCAGCAAAGGAGGTCGGCACCATGAGGGTGGCAACGACGTACGACAACGGCAACATCTTTATGCACTTTGGCCGCAGCGAGCAGTTCAAGATCTACGACATCCAGGATGGCAAGGTGCTCAACGAGCAGGTCGTAGGCACCGGTGGCACCGGCCACGGCGCCTTGGCGGGCCTGCTTGCCAACGGTGGCGTTGACACGCTCATTTGCGGCGGTATCGGCGGCGGCGCTATCAACGCGCTTGCCCAAGCCGGCATCACGGTCTATGCGGGCGCCCAGGGCAGCTGCGATGCCTGCGTTGAGGCCCTCATTGCCGGCACGCTCGCACAGAACGGCGAGGCCACCTGCGACTGCCAAGGACATGATCACGAGCACATCCACGAGCATGGCGAGTCCTGCGGCTGCCACGGTCACCACGACCATGACGGGCACGAAGGCTGCGGCTGCCACTAGCGGCAAGCACCTCGTCGAGAACGCGCTTCCACGCGTGCGACAACCAGCGAACAAACGGCGAAGGCCGCCTGGAATACCATCCAGGCGGCCTTCGCCATACACGACTCAACTAGTCGTTACTTCTTGTTGCGCATCTGCGCTTCCATCTGGCGCAGCAGGTCCATATCGGACTTGGGGCCACCCGTTCCCAGGCCGCCCATGCCGCCCAGCCCCATGGCATCCAGACCGGGAATATTAGGCATGCGCATCTTTTTGCCCTTCTTACCCTTCTTGCCCTTCTTGCCGCCGGCCTGCGCCTGATTGGCCATCGTGCGCATGCGGCCCATCATCTTATTCATCTCGCCCCACTGCTTCATAAGGCTATTGACCTCGGTGGGGGTCACGCCGGCGCCCTTGGCAATGCGGGCACGGCGCTGGCCGTTGATGATGGAGGGGCGAAGGCGCTCCTCCTTGGTCATCGACATGATGATGGCCTCGTTCTTATCGAAGATACCTTCGTCCAGGTTACCACCCATCTGGTTAAGCGCACGCTGGCCACCGGGGAGCATGCCCAGAATGCCCTTCATGCCGCCCATCTTCTTGACGGCCTTCATCTGGTCGAGCATGTCGTTCATGGTAAAGCCCTCGCGCAGCATGCGCTCGGCGGCCTCGAGCTGCTCGGCGTCGGCCGCCTCCTGGGCCTTCTCGATAATGCCGACAACGTCGCCCATACCCAGAATGCGCTTGGCCATACGATCGGGGTAGAACGGCTCCAGCGAATCGGGCTTCTCGCCCATGCTCACAAACTTGATGGGCTTGCCGGTCACCTGGCGCACCGAAAGCGCGCCGCCGCCACGGGCGTCGCCGTCGAGCTTAGAGATGATCACGCCGTCAAAGTCGGTGCGCTCGGCGAAGGTCGAGACGACGTTGACGATATCCTGACCGGTCATGGCATCGACGACCATCAGCACCTGATCGGGCTTGACGGCCTTCTTGATGTCCACGGCCTCCTGCATCATCTGCTCATCGATCTGAAGACGTCCGGCGGTATCGACGATGACCACATCGCGCAGGTGGTCGACGGCCTCCTGGATGGCGCCCTTGGCGATATCGACCGGGTGCTCGCCGTCACCGCGGAAGACCGGCACGCCGATCTCGCCGCCGAGCGTGGCCAGCTGGTCGGCAGCAGCGGGACGGTAGACGTCGCACGCGGCGAGCAACGGCGAGCGACCCTGCTTCTTGAGCAGGTAGGCCAGCTTTACGGCAGCCGTGGTCTTACCGGAGCCCTGCAGACCCACAAGCATGATGACATTGGGAATACGGTTGCTAAAGACGAGCTTGCTCTCGGTGGAGCCGAGCATCTCGGTAAGCTCGTCGAGCACGATCTTGACGACGTTTTGCGCCGGAGAGAGCGACTCCATGACCTCTGCGGTCATGCAGCGCTCCTTAGTCTTGGCGACAAACTCCTTGACGACCTTAAAGTTGACGTCGGCCTCGAGCAGCGCCATGCGAATATCGCGCATGGCCGAAGTAATATCGGCCTCGGTCAGCTTGCCCTTGCCGCGCAGGCGGTCAAATGTGTCGTTGAGGCGATCGCTCAGGGAATCAAACACTAGTCACTCCTTAATTGGACTCGCCCACCAGGGCGCGGCAGAAATCTTTGGCATTGAACTCCTGCAGGTCATCGACCTGCTCGCCCACGCCGATGCGCAGGATCGGGAGCTTGAGCTTCTCGGCCACGGCCATGGCGATGCCGCCCTTAGCCGTGCCGTCGAGCTTAGTCATGATAATACCGTCCAGGCCCAGCGCCTCGTTAAACTCGAGCGCCTGGTTCAGACCGTTTTGGCCCGTCGCGGCGTCGATCACAAGCACGACCGAAACCGGCATGGGACCGGCGGCCATATTGGCGGCGCGCTTACGGGTCACATTGACCACCTTGGCAAGCTCGCGCATGAGCTCAGGGCTCGTGTGTAGACGGCCGGCGGTATCGATAAGCACCAGGTCGCTGCCGCGCTTGTCGGCCTCGTCGAGCACGTCGTAGCAAACACTTGCCGGGTCGGAGCCGCGGTCGCGCTTGATGACGGGGACGCCAGCGCGCTGGCCCCACACATCGAGCTGCTCGATAGCGGCAGCGCGGAAGGTATCGGCCGAACCGATCACGACGTTCTTGCCGCGGGCGGCCATGGCGCTCGCGATCTTACCGACCGTCGTGGTCTTGCCGGCACCGTTAATGCCCACAAACAGCACGCAGCTCGGCGTATCGGAGAACGGATCGCGCTCGATGGGCACAAAGTGCTGCTCAAGCTGCTCGGCCAGGGCACGGCGAAGCTGCGGAGCGGTCTTGAGGTTCTTCTTGGCCGCGGCTTCGCGCAGGTCATCGGAGACCTGAATGGCGACCTCGGCACCCATGTCACCCATAACGAGGGTGTCCTCCAAGTCCTCCCAAAAATCCTCGTCGACCTCGCCGCCAAAGTAAAAGACCTCGTTGAGGGCCTCGCGGCTGCGCTCAAGTCCGCGCGAGAGAGCGTCAAAGAATCCCATTATGCATTCACGACCTTTCCGGTTTCGCGATCGAGTTTTTGCGAGACGACGCGACTGACGCCATCGGCTTGCATCGAGACGCCATAGAGGACGTCAGCGTCCTCCATAGTACGGCGCTGATGCGAAATGACCAAGAGCTGCGTATCGGAACGCAACACATCGAGCGCGCCGATGAGCTTGGACAGGTTGGCGTCATCGAGTGCCGCCTCGACCTCGTCCAGCACATAGAACGGCACCGTGCGCGTGCGGTACACAGCAAAGAGGAGGGCGAGCGCCGTCAGGCTCTTCTCGCCGCCCGACATGAGCATCATCTTGGTGATGCGCTTGCCGCGCGGCTGCGCCACGACCTCGATACCCGTCTCGGCAGGATGCTCGGGATCGGTCATCTCCAGATGAGCCTGGCCGCCCGGGAAGAGCATAGCGAAGATCTCGCGGAAGTTCGCGTCGACCTTCTCAAACGTCACCAGGAAGGCCTTCCGCATCTTGCGATCAATGGCCACCGTGATCTTGGTGAGCGCCTTGCGTGCGCTCTCCAGATCGGCCAGCTGCTCCTCGATGTAGTCGGCGCGGCGCTTGAGCTGCTCGTACTCCTCCATGGCAACTTGGTTAACGGGACCAAGGTTGTTGATCTGGCGCACAAGCTGGTTGAGTTCGCGCTCGGCGGCATCGCGGTCCGTGGGCGCCGGAAGCATGAGCGCTTCCTCGAGCACCGTCGTGCCATCGGCGGTAATGGCCTTGATGGCAGCCTCGACCTGCACCTCAAGCTTGCCACGCGCGACCTTGAACTCGTTTTGCGTGGCGGAGGCGGTATCGACTCGCTCCTTAGCACGGGCAACCTCTGCCTTGGCATCCTCGATGGTCTTCTTGAGCGAAGCGGAGTCCGCCTCCTCCAGAGAGGCCTGGTCACGCAGGCGCGTTGCCCAATCCGACGCGCGTTCCAACAGGGCAGAATAGCGTTCGTGCATGGGGTCGACGCGCAGGCGCAGCAGCTCGAGCGAGCGCGAGGCCTGGCGTGTTCCGCGGATACGACGGTCGATGCCCTCAAGACGATGCTCCAGGTCGGGCACGCGGCCCTTCAGCGAACGCAGGCGTTCGCTCGTCTGGGCTAGGCGAACCTTGGCGTCGGCGAGCTTGCCGGCAGCCTCGGAATCGTCACGGCGAACGCGGTCGAGTTCGTCGTTGGCCTCGGCAATCTGCAAGCCCAGATCGCTTGCCTGCGCGCGGGCCTCGTCACGCGAACGGGTGAGCTCGTCAACGCGCGGGCGCGCAGCGCGAACGGCTTCGGAGGCCTGCTCGCGGCGCTTGGAGATGCGCACGCGCTCGACCTCGGCATTTTTGGCGCTTTGCCCCAAGCGGCCGATCTCGGAAAGCAGCGAGCGGCGCTCGCCCTCAAGACGGGCAATCTCACCGGCGGCATCGCCCTCAGCGGCACGCGCTTCCTCAACGGCCGCATTGGCCTCGACGACCTGATCCGACACATGCTCAAACACAGCGGCCAAATCGGGCTCAAGCCCCTCCAGCTCGCGAATGCGACGCTTACGCTCCAGAGCACCCGACGCCTCGCCGGCATCGAGGCCCACGCGCACCAGGCCGCCGCAGCTTACGCGAGCGCCATCGGGAGTCACGTAGGTCACACCGTCAACGACAGGCGCGGCCAGCGCGGCAACCAAGTCATCGACCACGTAATAGCCGCCGAGCAGCGCCTCGACAATCGGGCCATAACCGGCACGCACGGAAAGGCGATCGACCAGACGCGAACCGGCAGCGCCCTCGGCGGCAGCAGAGCCGCTCACGCCGCGTGCCATCAGCAGCGCCTCACCCGAGGCCTTCTTCTGGTCCAGAGCGGCACGACCGGCACGCTCAAGCGCAGACGTATCGTCGAACAGCAGTGCATCGATATCGCCGGCGAGCAATTGCTCAACCAAGCCCTCAAGCTCGCGCGGGGCCTCGAGCACGTCGCCCAGACGACCCGAGACATCATCGCCAAGCGCACCCACCAGACGGCTCACCAGCGGCGAGCTGTCGGCCATGCGGGCATCGAGTTTCTTTTGGCTGGCAAGCTCCGAGCGCACCTCGGATAACTTGTTGCGCGCCTCGCTCTCGCGGGCACGCAGGTCCTTCAGGGCCGCGCGTGCCGCCTCGGTGGCCTCACGCGCATCGACCTGAGCCTGGCGCGCTTCCTCAAGAGCGCCCTCAAGCTCCTCGGCGCGGTCGCGACGGCTCTCGAGCGAAGCCGTGACCTCCTCGAGCTGCTCGTCAATCTGCTCCAGGCGCGAGGCATACATGTTGTCCTCGACCTCGGCATTGCTCAAGGAATCCTTCACCTTGGCGAGCTCGAGCGCGGCATTATCGGCCACGCGCTGCACATCGCGTTGCTCGCGCGTGAGCTGCGAAATCTGATTGTCGAGCGCCACGCGACGCTCGTGGAGCTCAGCGGCGGCAGGACCGGCGGCGTCAACGTCGTCCTGGGCCTGCATGTGCGCGCCGGTCACTTCCTCAAGCTGGGCGCGCGCGTCCTCGAGCTCCTCGACCACGCGACGTCGCTGATGCTCGGAGCTCGAAATCTGTCCGCGCATGTCAGACAGGCGCGACACCATGTTGTGGCCCTTTTCCTCGAGCAGGCGCATGTCGGAGTTAATGCGGCCGACCACATCTTGCATATGACGGCGCTGCTCGCCTAGGTCGCCCACAAACAGGCCCTTTTCCTCGAGCATGACCTGAAGCTTCTCGAGCTCGCGCTCCTTTTCGTCCAAGCGGTACTGCGCAAGCTCAAGCTCGGCCGCGCCCTCTTTGGAGCGGCTCTCCAGGTCGTTCCACTGCGACTGCAGCGAACGCAGCTCGTCGACGGCCAGCATCTGCGTAAGCTCGTTCGCGCGCGAGGACAGCTCTTTGTACTTGCGCGCGCGATCGACCTGACGCTCCAACGGTCGCAGCTGACGGGCGATTTCCTTATTGATGTCGCGGGCACGCGTCAGGTGCTCGTCCATCGACTTAATTTTTTTGAGTGCACGCTCCTTGCGACGCTTGTGCTTGGAGATGCCGGCGGCCTCCTCGATAAGGGCGCGGCGCTCCTCGGGGCGGCTCTGCAAAATGGCGTCGAGCTTGCCCTGGCTGATGATGGAATGCGTATCCTTGCCCAGGCCCGAATCGTGCAAGATGTCCTGAATGTCCATCAGGCGGCACGGACTCGAGTTGATGAGGTACTCGCTTTCGCCCGAGCGATACATGCGACGGGTGATGGCGACCTCGTCAAAATCGACGGGCAGCATATGGTCCGAGTTATCGAGCACCAGCGTGACCTCGGCGACACCCACCGGCTTGCGCGCTGACGAGCCCGAGAAGATGACATCCTCCATGGCCTGGCCGCGCAGCTGCTTGGCGCTCTGCTCGCCCAGGACCCACAGAATCGAGTCGGAGATGTTCGATTTTCCCGAGCCGTTGGGACCGACGATGACGGTCAGGCCCGGCTCAAACGTCATATGGGCGCGGTCGGCAAACGACTTGAACCCTTTGAGCGTGAGGGACTTGAGATACACGGTTCCTCGCTTACACGTGCTTCTTGTTCAGAATCACGCCGTTGGTGGTGTAACCCATGCGGTCGAGCGCTTCGAGTGCGGCGGCCCCCTCGGCTTCCTTCTTTGAGGAACCGGTGCCGCGACCCTGGCGAATGCCATCGATCAACACCACGGCGGTAAAGGTGGGCGCATGCGCCGGACCCTCGGAACCAACCAGCTTATACGCCGGAGGCTCGTGGCCGTCGGCCTGCACGCACTCCTGCAAAAACGACTTGGGGTTCGCAGGGTGTTCGGCACGCTCGGAAGCCAAATGCGGCTTAAGCGTACGGTGAATGAACTCCGCCGCAACGTCCCAGCCGGCATCCAGGTACAGCGCGCCCACGAGCGACTCATAGACGTTCTCAAGGGCCGAATGCAGGCCGCGCGCACCGGTACCGGTCTCGGAGGCACCAAAGATGATGATGTCGTCGATGCCCAGCTCGTGAGAAACCTCGGATAGCGTAGCGCCCGAGACAAGCGACACCTTCAGGCGCGTGAGCTTGCCCTCGTCAAACTCCGGATAGGACTCAAACAGGGAGCGTGCGACCACAGCGCCCAAAATGGAATCGCCCAAGAACTCAAGGCGCTCATAGCTGGCAGAAACCGGCTGGCCCTCGACTGCCGAGGGATGCGTAAGCGCCGCGCGCAGCAGCACCTTATTATTGAACTCGTGGCCCAGGATTTCCTGGGCGCGCATAAGACGTTCAGACAAAGCCAAGACCTAGGCCTCCCTGGCGTTTTCGATCGCGTCGACGGCGTCGGCGACAGAGTTAAGCGAGAGCAGAGTCTCGTCATCGATCTCGAGGTTGAACTCGTCCTCGATAGCCGTAACCAGCTGCAGGCGCTCGAGCGAGTTGGCATCGAGGTCGTCAAAGGTGGTCTCATCGCTAATTTCGGCAACATCGACGCCTAGAACGTCAGCAGCGACCTCGGCGATCTTGTCGAAGATTTCGGAGCGGTCCATAGCGCTTCCTCTCATAGTGCATGAATACCAAAAGAATGGTACCGCCCGGGCGGTACCAAGACACGGTTCTGATTCTACCCCACGACGTGCGCCGCGAAGCACATAACAGCACTCTTACTCGCTCTTATAAAACGATACCGTCCATAGAGTTGGCGACATTCTCGACCAGCCCGGCGCGCACGGCTTCGGCCGCCGCGAGCGTACCGTTTCTAACAGCCTCGACCGAGGTGGCGCCATGGCCGATCAGGACCACGCCGCGCAGGCCCAAAAGAATCGCGCCGCCCTTGGCGTCGCCCGAAAGCTTGGCTTTAATCTCGCGCATCTGCTTTTTGATGAGCAGCGCGGCAATCTTGGTGCCGAGCGAAGACATAAAGGCGCCCTTGAGCTCCTGCAGTAAAAACTTGGCAGCGCCCTCGGTGGCCTTGAGCGCAATATTGCCCGACATGCCATCGGCAACGACGACATCGAAGTTACCTGAGGTGATGTCCGTTCCCTCGCAGTTACCAACAAAGCCGGGAACGGCGGCTTTCATGGCCGGGAAGCAGGCCTTGGTAAAGTTGGAGCCCTTCTCGTCCTCGGTGCCGTTGGCAAGCAGGCCCACGCGGGGATGCTCGATGCCCAGGACGACGCAGGCATAGGCGCTACCCATCTGGGCAAAACGTACCATATCGTCAACCTCGACATCGGGGTTGGCGCCCATATCGCACAGCACCGTCAGACCGCCGGCGCGATTGGGCAGCGCATTGGTCAGACAGGGGCGCACCGGCTGCTTCTTGCCTTCGGCCTGATACCTAAACGGCGTCACATAGGCGGTGGCGGCGGCGGTCATGGCGCCGGTGGAGCCGGCAGAGAAGAACGCGTCCGCATTACCCTTCTTGATGGCGCGACACGACAGCACGATCGACGACTTGCGTTTGGTCATCACGGCGCGAATGGGATCGTCATCCATGGCGATAACGTCAGGTGCCTCAAGGGCCTCAACACGTGCATGGGAAGCGGCAAAGGGATTGACGATTTCGGCGGGGCCAGCTGCCAAGACCTCGATATCGGGATCGGCGGCAAGTGCAGCCTCGATACCATCGAGAACAACCTGAGGTTTCTCGTCTCCGCCCACAACGTCTACACAAACGCGAACGTTACTCATATACATGCTCCTTATACAAAAATGGCCGACTCATTGAGCCGGCCATTGTGGTTCCATTTGGAACGGCATCGCATCCAGAGTATACCGTTACTCGGTAACGATAGCCTCGCGGTCCTTGTAGAAACCGCAGCTGGGGCACACGTGGTGCGGAAGCTTGACAGCGCCGCAACGGGGGCACGTGGACTGAGCCGCAGCCGAGATCTTCATGTTGGCGGAACGACGGGTGTGAGTGCGGATACGACCCTGCTTTTGTTTAGGTACGGGCATAGTGACCTTCCTTATGAACTATCCAATGTGGCGATTACGCGCAAGTAGCGATACTACCACAGTTTTACTCATCAAGCTTGAGATTCTTCAATGCTGCAAATGGATTTTCCGTGGCAGCGGCCCATTCTGCCTCTGCCTGGGCGGCGCAATCGCATTGCTCGACGTTGAGATTACAACCGCAGGTGGGACACAGACCGCGGCAATCAGGCTTGCAGAGCACCACAAACGGCGTGTCCATAACGACCGCGTCATTGATGGGCTCGCCCAGATCGACAATGCGGTCCTCACCCAGGAGCTCGTAGCCATCCTCGTAGGCCTCGGGATCCTCGGGCTCCTCAAAGAGGTAGAACTCCTCGATCTCGCCGGCGATATCAAACGAGGCGGGCCCCAGGCAACGGTCGCACTCGCCGGTGGCGTGCGCGCGAACCATGCCCGTGAGCAAGACACCGGTACCGGCATTGGTAAAGACAACGTCGTAGTCGATGCCGTCCTGTAGCTGGTACTCCTTCTCGCCCACCGTGTAGGTGGCGACATCGACCTTACCGGTCAGCGGATACGAATCTCCAGGAAACTCGAGCTGCTCGGAAAGATCGACGGTAACACTCGGGAACTCAGCCATTACCACTGACCATTCTGCTGGGCGGCACCCTCGTTGAGCTGCTGACGGCAACGGGTAACGGTGCCGGTCAGGCTCTTGAGGTTCTCCTCCAGGTGCGTAAAGACCTGCTCTGCGTAGTCCTCGGCAGCATAACGCGTCTCGCGCTCGTACTGCTGGGCACGATCGCGGATGTCGTCGGCCTGCTGCTGCGCAAGGCGGACGATCTCCTGCTCACCGGCAATGGTGAGGGCCTGCTGCTGAGCGTCGGCGATGATGGAATCGGCCTGAGCGGCGGCAGAAGCCATGAGCTCCTCGCGCTCCTTAAGGATACGGCGGGACTTCTGCCACTCCTCGGGATAGCTCATGCGGATCTCGTCGAGGATGTTGAAGAACACGTCGGCGTCGATGACCTTGAACTGAGCGTTCTTGCCGAAAGGCGGCTTGGCTTCCTCGATCAGCCCTTCGAGCTCATCGACCAAGCTGACGATCCTATCGCCAGGAAAATTCTCGCCCGGCATCCGGTCTCCTTTCATAGGTAACATATCATCGTGCTAGTTTACCACATGCCACCAGGCAATAAGAAACGTCACGAAAAGCGATGTTTGAGCGCTTCGACCACGTTGGACGGGACAAACGTCGACACGTCACTACCGAGCGAGGCGATCTGGCGAACAACCGAGCTCGAGATATAGCCGTACTGCGGCGCGCTCATGACAAAGATGGACTCCAGCTCGTTATCCAAGCGATAGTTGAGGTCGGCCTGCTGCAGCTCGTACTCAAAGTCGGTCATGGCGCGCAGGCCCTTGACCACGGCCCCCGCCCCCTGCTCACGAGCGAAGTCGACCAAGAGGCCGGTAAAGGGCAGGACCTCAACGCCGTCGATATCACCGAGCGCCTCGCGGGCCAGCGCCACGCGCTCATCGAGCGTAAACGTGGTGCCCACACCGTTTTTACCCTGCGACTCTGCAACAGCGACGATCACGCTGGGAAAGATGCGGCGGGCGCGGCGGATCACATCGATATGGCCAAACGTGATGGGATCAAAGGTGCCCGGGACGATCACGCGATTGATGGTGTCACTCATGAGCATCCTCCTGAAACGTCGTGGCATCGTTGTTGTCAGTATCGGTGCCGGCGCTATCGCCCTCACCATCGTCATCGCCGACCCAACGAAGCAGGTCGACCGAGGTAATGCCGTAGCGCTTCTCACGTACAGTCTCAAAGTCTGCCGGATGCGCGCCCGCATCGGCGGCGGCATGCTCAAACAGGGCATAAGCGTCAGGTGCAAGCAAACCCTGCTGGGCCAGGTCCTGCAGCAGCTCCTCGACCGGCTCGGCACCAAAAGCATAGGGCGGGTCGAGCAGGACCAGATCAAAGGGGCCGCCCGGTACACGACCGCGTGAGGCACTCGTCAGCATGTCGCCCGTGACCACGCGCCAACGCGCACGGTCACGGCAGAGCGACTCGATATTCTTGGTAATGAGCCGCGCGGCGTTGCGATCGATCTCAAACGTCGTGAGCGAGCGGGCCCCACGAGAGAGCATCTCTAACCCTAAGGCACCGGAGCCGCCAAAGGCGTCCAGCACACGAACCTCGTCCAAATCGAAATCGAATGCCGACATGATCATAGATGCGCACGCCTCGCGCACGCGATCAGTCGTGGGGCGGGTGACATCGCGACCACGGGGCTCCTCGATTTTACGACCGCGCCATTCGCCGCCGATGATTCTCATCCTCCGCTGACCTCCTTAAAAATGTGTCGATATCGCATGGCGACCGCATCGCGCAGGGGGCGCGTCGCCACGGAGTCAAGGGTGCAAGCATACCGCAAGAGCTCGACCGCGTCCAAATGGGCCCACTCGATCAGTTCCTCGTCGGCATCCAGGTCGACAAAGCGCAGGGTCACACCACCATGCTGGCGATAACCCAGGATTTCGCCCTCATGGCGCAGGCGCAGGTCCATCTGGGCGAGCGTAAAGCCATCCGAGGTTTTTTCGAGCGATTGCAGACGATCTTGCGCCGCCGATGCGCCGCCGTTGCCCTTGGAGTGCGTCATGACCAGGCACGTGCCCGACACGCCGCCACGGCCCACGCGGCCGCGCAGCTGGTGCAGGGCAGCCAAACCAAAGCGCTCGCCGTTCTCGATGACCATGACGGTGGCGTTGGGCACGTCAACGCCCACCTCGACCACCGTAGTCGAGACAAGCACGTCAATCTCGCCACGCTTGAAGGCATCGATAACCTGGTCCTTCTCCCCCGCTGGCATGCGGCCGTGGAGGCGCTCGATAGTGAGACCCGGCAGCGCCAGACGCAGGCGGTCGAGCTCGGTCGCCGTATCATGCAGCGGCACGGGGACCGTCACGCGGCCCTCGTCGTCGCGGGCAATACCGGGCACGTCTTCCAGCTCATCGGCCGAGTCACTCGGCTCCACGAGCGGGCAAATCACGTAGGCCTGCTGACCTTTTTCATGCGCTTCGCGGATGGCGCCATAGGCGAGGTCGCGGCTCGACTCGGTGAGCACGCGTGTCGACACGCCAGCGCCAGAGACGGGCCGATGGCGGATGATGCTCGTATCCAGATCGCCGTAGACCGAAAGCGCCAGCGTACGCGGGATGGGCGTTGCCGTCATAACGAGCAGATCGGCACCGGGGCCCTTCGCGCGTAGGGCGTTGCGCTGGCCAACGCCAAAGCGGTGCTGCTCGTCGATGACAACAAGCGACAGATGCTTGAACGCAACGTTATCCGAAAGCACCGCATGGGTGCCAAAGAGCACGTCAAGCTCGCCCGATTCCAGCTGGGCATGGATGCGCTCGCGCTCTGCGGCCGGCGTGGCGCCCGTCAGAAGCGCCCAGGACATGCCGGCCTGCGAGAGCAGAGGGCCGGTCTTATCGGCATATTGGCGCGCCAGCACGCCCGTGGGCGCCATAACGCAGGCCTGCGTGCCGCTATCGGCAGCCACAGCCAGCGCGCAGGCGGCAACGGCGGTCTTACCGGTACCGACATCGCCCAGCAGCAGACGGTTCATCACGCGCCCGCCATCGCACATGTCATGCAGGATGTCTTGGAATGCGGCCTCCTGCTCGTCGCTCAGCGAAAACGGAAGGGCCTGTTTAAGCGCGCCCAGATGCTCGCCCGCAGTGTGGGCATAGGGCACCACATCGACCAGGCCGCCGTCGTTGCGCAGACGCAGCGCCAGCTGCAGGTAGAGGCACTCCTCGTAGGCAAGACGCCGGCGTGCGATGTCGCGCTCAGCCATGCTCGAGGGAAAGTGGATCGAACGCAACGCGCGGGCATTGCTCATGAGCTTCCGCTTTGCGCGCAGCGGCGCGGGAATCGGATCGAACGGATTGCCGACGACCTCGAGCGCGCCGCTTACGATGCGGCGCATCCACGCCTGGCTCACGCCATCGCTCACGTAATGGACCGGCAGAATGGTGCCTGCGGCGCGCCCGTCCTCGAGCTTTTCAAAGTGGGGCGAGGCCATCTGCTTAAAACCGTAGGCAAACTCGACCTTGCCCATCACGGCCAGGCGGTCGCCCTGCTTAAGCTGCTGGGCAATCCAGGGCTGGCGGAAAAAGGCGACCTGCAGCACGCCCGCCTCGTCAACAAGTGAGACCTCAGTCACCTGCATGCGCGGACGCGGCTGCTTTTGGACGATACGGTCGACCGTGGCGATGATGGTGCACACGGTACCGATGGGCGCCATCTCGATAGACCAAGAACGGGTAAAGTCGAGGTATCGATGAGGGATATGGAGAAGGAGGTCCCCCACCGTCCGAATTCCCAGACGGCGAAGGGCCTCCTCACGTTTACCCGAAACATATTTGAGTCGCGCGATATCCTCGTCGAGCGCATTGCTCTGGGCAAAGCGCTCCGAGACGCGCGGCACGGAGCACAGCTCGGACATGGGCAGTTGCCTACTCGATCGAGAAGATCACGGGATAGAGCGGCTGCTCGCCACGATGGGCGTCAATCTCCAGATCGGGCTGAGCCTCCTCGATAGCGTCGACGATCTCCTGGAAGGCCTCATCGGACAGCTCCTCGCCGGCCAGAATCGTCAGCGCGTCGCCCTCCTCTTCCTCCTGCATGCGGTTGATGCAGTCGAGCGTGACCTGCTTCACGTCGGAACCGACCACGTCGATGGAGCCGGCAATGATGCCCATGACATCACCGGAGTGAATCGGCGAGCCGTCGGAAGCGCTGGAGTCGCGCACGGCGCGGGTGACCTCGCCATCGCGGACCTCGCTGATGGCGTCGACCATAGCGGCAACGGCATCCTCGAGCTCGGAATCGGGCAGGACCGCGAACAGCGCGGAGAAGGCCTGCGGAACGGTCTTGGTGGGAACGACGGCAACCTTCTTGTCAGTGCAGGCAGAAGCGGCAGCCTCGGCAGCCATGCGGATGTTACCGTTGTTGGGCAGAATGATGACTGAGGTCGCGTTGACCTGGTCCACCGCGCCCAGCAGGTCTGCAGTCGAGGGGTTCATGGTCTGGCCACCCGACACGATCACGTCGACGCCGAGGGACTTGAGGATGTCGGCCTCGCCAGAACCGGCGGCAACGGCGACAAAGCCCAGCGCCTTGGCGGGCTCGGCGGCCTTTTCCTGGTCCTCGTGAATCTTAGCGGTACGGTCGTGGGCCTCCATCTCCATGTTGTGGATAAAGACCTCATAGATCTGACCGAGCTGCAGCATGTGCTCGAGCACCAGGTTGGGGGTGTTGGAGTGCACGTGGATCTTGTAGTTGGGGTAGGCGCCCACGAGCAGCTCACAGTCGCCCATGGAGCCCAGGAACTTAAGGCACTCGTCCTCGTCAAACGGGGCGTCGGCCTTAAAGAGGAACTCGTTGCAGTAGCGGAACTCCGAGCCCTCCCAGTCATCGTTGGCCTCGATCTCAACGCGACCGAGGGCCGCATCGCGGGCAGAGCCGGCAGAATCAAACGTGGCGGAGAAATCCTCGACCACGGTGCTGCGGCCAAGAGCGGCGGCAACAAAGTTCTCAAGGAAAATAGCAAAGCCAAAGGCGCCGGAGTCGACCACGCCGTTCTCCTTCAGAACGGGCAGCAGGTCGGGCGTGCGAGCGACGGACTGGTAGGCCTCGACGACGATGGCATCGAGCGCGTCCTCGGCCGAGAACTTCTTCTTTTCGCACTCATCGGCCTTGGTCGAGACATCGCGCAGGACCGTGAGGATCGTGCCCTCGATGGGCTTGCGGACAGCCTGGAAGGCAACCTTGACGGCACGACGGAAGGCGAAGGCAATGTTGGCGGACGTAATAGGCTCGTCGGCAGAGACAAGGCCCTCGGCCACGCCGCGCAGAATCTGCGACGTGATAACGCCAGAGTTACCGCGGGCACCCATCAGGGAGCCGTGGGTGATGGCGCCGGCGATGGCTTCCATGTCGGCGTCGGCAGGAAGGGCGGAGAGCTCCTTGGTCACCGAGGCAAGCGTGAGCGACATGTTGGTACCGGTGTCGCCGTCGGGTACGGGGAAGACGTTGAGCTTGTTGATCTCCTCGGCCTTGTCGGAAACGGCAGCCGCAGCGATCGGAAAACAGGTGCGAATGGTCTTTGCAATCATGGGTATTTGAATCTCCGTTTTCGGATGCTAGTTCAGACGGCTCTTGAGCGCGTCGATATGGATGCCGATCTTAAGGCTGGCGGGATCGATCTGGGCGACCTCCTGCAGGGTGAAGGCAACGGAGCTCGAAAGATTGTGGCAGACGGATTTCATGTTGACGCCGTTCTCGAGCACAACGTGAAGATCGACCGTAAGGCCGTCCTCGTCGGCGGAGACAAGCACGCCCTTGCGGAGGCGCTGACCGGCAAGCAGGCGCACGCTCTCGGCGCCCTGGAGCTGCTCGGCCATACCGACGACGCCATAGCACGTCATCGCGGCATAACCGGCAATATCGGCAATAACGTCGTTCGAGACGCTCAGGCTGCCGTTAATGGTCTCAGACACAAGAATCTCCTTTTCTTGGTGCTCGCGGCACCATGTCGTGGGAGCAATCATTGCAATATTCTACAACGACCGCGCCATGTTGAGGTGGCGGGCCTCGGGATTACATCCTCGACACGAAATGTTGATACGGTAACGTTCGCGAACGGCGATAGCGTCATGAAAAAACCCGCCGCATAAGCGACGGGTTTTACAACCTGGCTCCCCGGGTAGGACTCGAACCTACAACAGCGCGGTTAACAGCCGCGTGCTCTACCATTGAGCTACCGAGGAATTTAAAGCCCAACGGAAAGGGCTGGAAAATTCTGGCTCCCCGGGTAGGACTCGAACCTACAACAGCGCGGTTAACAGCCGCGTGCTCTACCATTGAGCTACCGAGGAATAGGTGCGTGCTCTCAAGCAACGAAGTTTATTATACGGACGAATCAGCTCAGGGCAAGAACTTTTTTAAGAAATTTTCCGACCTAATCATTGGGGACGTTCTTAAACGACCAGTCATTCAAGAACGTCCCCAACGACTACATGAAAGCGCCCTCAAGCGGATGTGCTTGAGGGCGCCTCTTGCTTGACTAGCTTTCGATATAGTCCTTGAGCTTGCTCGAGCGGCTCGGGTGGCGGAGCTTGGCCAGGGTCTTGGACTCGATCTGGCGGATGCGCTCGCGCGTGACGCCAAACTCGCGGCCGACTTCCTCGAGCGTACGGGGATGTCCGTCGACAAGGCCAAAGCGCAGCTCGATAACCTTGCGCTCACGATCGGCAAGCGAGTCGAGCACCTGGGTGAGCTGCTCCTGCAGCATGGAGAAGCTGGCCGCATCGGGCGGAACGATAGCCTGGGAGTCCTCGATAAAGTCGCCCAGTTGGGAATCCTCTTCCTCGCCGATGGGGGTCTCGAGCGACACGGGCTCCTGCGAGATCTTCTGGATCTCGCGGACGCGGTCGGCGCTCATGTCCATCTCGGCACCGATCTCCTCGGGGGTCGGGTCGCGGCCCAGGTCCTGGAGGAGCTGACGCTGCACGCGGACGAGCTTGTTGATGGTCTCGACCATGTGCACGGGAATACGGATGGTACGGGCCTGGTCGGCGATAGCGCGCGTGATGGCCTGACGGATCCACCACGTGGCGTACGTGGAGAACTTAAAGCCCTTCTGGTAGTCGAACTTCTCGACGGCGCGGATCAGACCGAGGTTGCCCTCCTGGATCAGGTCCAGGAACAGCATGCCGCGACCGACATAGCGCTTGGCGATGGAGACGACCAGACGCAAGTTTGCGCTGATAAGTGCCTGCTTGGCTTCGAGGCCCACGTTCTCAATGCGCGTAAGACGACGTATCTCGGCACGCGTGAGTTCGAGCTCACCAGCATCGGCGGCCTCGAGCTTCTCGGTGGCCTCAAGACCGGCCTCGATCTTCATGGCCAGATCGACCTCTTCGGAGGCGGTCAGCAGGTCGACCTTGCCGATCTCCTTGAGGTACATACGGACCGGGTCGCCGGTCAGCATCACCGTGGAGGCATCGATGCCGCGCACGCGCGAACGCGAACGGGACGTGCGCACGGTGCGCTTCTTCTTGCTCTTGGAAGAACCCATCTCGGCGTCGGCCTGACGGGCCATCTTGAGCTCATGATCGTCGAGCGAGCCGGAATCGTGCTCGTCGTCATCATCGAAATCGTCGGTATCGGTATCGTTATCGTCGACGTCCATGGGGGCGTCGTCGTTACCGCTCGCGGAGATAATCTGGATGCCGCTGTTGCGCAGCGCGGAATACACCGCGGTGAGCTGCTCGTCAGAAACATCGATATCCTTCAGGGCGACCTGAATCTCGTCCTCGGTTACCGAAGTCCTGTTTGAGCCGTTGCCCATGAGCTTTGCAACGTAGGATTCCAGCCCAGTACCCGTGCTCTCAGTCTTTTTTGGCACAGATTCTCCCTTCATAGTCCACAGGACTCAATACTTTAGCACACACATTGACGTCTATACCCAAAAAGAGGGCTGGATATAGGCGAGAATACGCTGGTTGACCACAACATCTAGGCTTGATCGGTGCCTGCGGCCTCCAGGCCGATCAAACGGAACGGGTCCGCCACGCCGCCGATCGACTTTTGCAGTTCGCGCTGACGCTGCGAGTCCTGCGCGGCCTGCACGGTCAGCGCACGACGGGCCTCATCATCGAGCGAACGGTCCTGGCGCAGCTTGGCCTGTGCGGCACGCATGCGACGCTTGATGGTGTAGAGCTCGAGCGTATCGAGCATAAACACGATGTTCGTCTCGGTGGGGTGCTTGCTCGTCGCCGAGATGCGCCCGGCACTCACAAGCGTTGCCGCATCGGGACACACTGAGCGCGCCGCATCCATGCAGGCTGCAGGATCGGTTCCCGGCGGCGTTGCCAGAACGGCCCATGCGATGGACTCGTGACGTGGGTCAACCCACTCGATGGAGCAGATGCGGTCGGCATACGTGCGGAACAGGTCGGGGTAGCTCGTGAGCATGGTCAGCAGCTCGCGCTCCCCTGCCAAGGACTTGCGCTCTAGATCGGTCAAAACCATCGGCGCCGCCGCGGCCGGTGCGCCCGAACCATCAGCCGCAGGCACGGCGCCCATACCATCAGGCACATCGATTGGCGGCAAGTCGTCAACGACCTCCACTGGTGCAGCGCCATAGGCATCGAGCGGGACGTAGTCGTACGGTTCTTCCTCGACCGGCGCCGCTACGGCCGGAGTCGCGCCCGATGCCCAAGCACCACGAGATGTCCCCTGCGAACCAGACGACCGACCGCCCGCGCTACCAGATCGCTCAGCCTGCGCCCGCTGGCGTTCATAGTTCTGTTCGCGGCGGCGCTCCGCATCCTCGCGCTTGGCGACGTCGCGAAACACGCGGCCCGAGCTCGCGCGCACGGTCTCCAGATCCAAACCCAACAGATCGGCAATCTGAATAAAGTACGTATCGATCATGTAGCTATCGCGCAGCGGATAGATGAGCGTGAGAGCGTCCTCCAGCGCCTTGGCTCGACCGCCCGGCGTGCTGATGTCGCTCGACTCCTGCAGCGAACGGTACACGAAGTCCATAAGCGGCTCGGCAGCGTCGATGCGCGCCTGCAGCTCCTGCCCACCATGTGCCGTGATGAACTCCATGGGATCGTTGCCGTCGGGCAGCACCACGCAGCGCAGGTCCATAGAATCCTGCTCGATAAACTGAATCGCGCGACGGGCGGCCTTTTGCCCGGCGGCATCGCCGTCAAACATATACACGATGCGCTTGGCAAAGCGAGTGAGCGTCTTGACGTGATGCTCCGTGAGCGCGGTGCCCAGCGTGGCGACAACGTTTTTAATCCCCGCTTCCCAACAGGCGATGCAGTCGGTATAGCCCTCCACCACGATGGCGGTATCCTGCGCGACGATAAACTCCTTGGCCCAATTAAATCCGTAGAGGTTTCGCTTTTTATGGAACACGCTCGTCTCGGCGGTATTGAGGTACTTGGGTTGGCCGTCGCCCATGATGCGACCGCCAAAGGCAATGTTGTGACCCTGCTCGTCAAAGATGGGGAACATCACGCGGTCGTAGAAGCGGTCGGCAAGCTGCCCGCGCCCGCGGCTCACGGCAACATTGGCGTCAATCATCTCCTGCGGGGTAAAACCCGCCTGGGACAGGTGTGACACCAGCGCGTTACGGCCCGGTGCAAAGCCCAGACAGTAGCGGCGGCAGACATCGCCGCCCATGCCGCGGCTGGCAAAGTACTCGCGCGGACGGCCGTCCTTACCGCGCATAAGCATAGTGTGATAGAACTGAGCGGTCTCGGCGCACAGATCGTAGATTCGGGCACGCTTGGTACCGCGCTCGCGGCGATCTCCGGTGTCGTGCAGCTCAATACCCGCGCGATCGGCCAAATAACGGATTGACTCGGGAAAGCTCAGGTTCTCGCGCTTCATGATATAGGTGAAGACGTCGCCACCCTCGCCGCAACCAAAGCAGTGCCACACCTGCGTGGCGGGGATAATGTGGAAGGACGGCGTCTTTTCGCCATGAAAGGGACAGCAGCCCCAAAACTCATGGCCGCGGGGCTTGAGCTCAACCGTTTCCTGCACGATGGCGACTAAGTCGGACGCAGCGCGTACCTGGTCTTTTTCCTCATCGCTAATCACGGATGCTCACCCCCTGCTCACCCAAGTTGTGACGAATGTCCTCGATATTACCCTCGACGGTCGCAATCAACTCATCCAGCGAATCGAACACACGCGAGGGACGTAGCCAGCGCGTAAACGCCAGCGAAACGGAAGCGCCATAGAGGTCGCCCGTATAACCAATTAAATTAGCCTCAAGATGCGCAGATGCCGCATCGTCGGCATACGTCGGCGGCAGTCCGACGTTAACGGCAGCGGGCCACACGATGTCATTGACCAGCACCAGACCCTCATACACGCCATCGGCTGGCACCTGAAGGCCGTCGGGAACTTGCAGGTTTGCCGTGGGAAAGCCCATGCCAGAACCCTCGTGACGGCCGCGAATAACACCGCCGCGCACCATATACGGGCGGCCGAGCAACTCAGCAGCCAGCTCCACATGGCCCTGTCCGAGCTCATGACGAATGCGGGTGGCGCAAATGGCCTCACCGCCCTCGCAAAGCAGGTCGTGACCGTACACGTCAACGCCGTGCTCGGAACCCCAGGCGCGCATCTCGGCAACACCAGAAGCACCGCCACGACCCAGCCTAAAGTCACTGCCAACGCGAATCGATCGAATGTCGACCAGACGCGACACCAGCGAGAGAAAATCAACATGGTCAAGCGCCGCAACCTCAGGCGTAAAGGGAACGGCCACCACCGCATCGACCCCAGTTTGAGCCAGGGCATGCAGACGGTCGGCCGTCGTCATCAATTTTTGAGCGGGCGAAGAGCTCACCACAATGTCCGGGTCGGGATCGAAGGTAACCACGACCGCCTTACAGCCATGGGCACGGGCATCACGGGCAAGCGCCGTAATGAGCTCCTGGTGTCCACGGTGCACGCCGTCGAACACGCCGATGGCAATCGATGCGGCACCCAGATGCTCGCACTCATCAAACGCATCGGCAGTAACGATGCGAGCCTCGTCCGACTCGCCCGCGAAAAAGACTCGCGCGAGGTCACGAGCGGACAACATCATCGAACACCGCCGATTGCCTGCGGAAACACGTGTTCCATCACAAAGCGACCGTCCTCAATGCGGGCAAGCGCCTTGAGCCCACCATCGAGCACCAGCGCAAACGGCGCCTTCGAAGCATCGAAGTCGACAAGCGCGCGGTCAACGGGAATGCGCCTGCCGCAGAGCAGGTCATCGGCAAGGTTGCCCGGCAAGTCGACACGCGTGGAGCCCAGGGCCGCGATGGGATCCAGGGCAAAGCCAGCCGCGGACTCGGGAGAAAGCTCCTCGACCGCATGACAGGCGCCAATGGAAACAACACCGGAGGCCGTGCGGCGCAGCGCGGAAATGTGCGCGGCGCTCTCGCAGGCGCGGCCCAAGTCGCGAGCGAGCGCACGGATATAGGTGCCCTTGCTCACCGAGAACGCCACGGTCCACGCACACGTATCACCCTCGCCGCCCACGGCGATCAGGTCGGCGGCATAAACCTCGACGGGGCGCGGAGGTAGGTCCACCGCATTGCCCTCGCGAGCAGACTTGTAGGCGCGAACGCCATTGACCGAGATAGCCGAAAACGCCGGCGGCACCTGCATCTGCGGACCCAGCATGGCGGCCAAGTGCTCACGGGCATAGGCAGGATCGCGGAGCTCGTTGGCAACAGCCACTGTGCGGACCGCCTCGCCCTCCGCATCATCGGTATTGGTCTCGGCACCAAACGAAATGTCGGCGACATAGCTTTTGGTATCGAGGGTTAGCATACCCAGCAGACGGGTGGCCTGACCCACGCCCACAACCATGACACCCGATGCCATGGGGTCGAGCGTACCGGCATGGCCGACGCGCCGCTCATGGAGGGCGCGTCGGCATTGCGAAACAACGTCATGAGACGTGCAGCCCACCGGCTTATCAACGGCGAGCAGCATATTAAGTTGAGAAGGTGTACGACGAGCCATGTACCATCCAAAAAGTTAGAGCTCGACGGTCACCGAAGCGGGATCCTCCCCTACCAGCTCGGCCAGCATGGGAAGTGCCGTGGTGAGCGTCTCGGAAATCGTTCCGGCGTTGGTAAAGCCGGCGGCAGCGTGGTGCCCACCTCCGCCAAAGTTGGCCGCAATCTCGGAAACATCAAGATCGCCCTTGGAGCGCAGGTTGCCTCGTACCTTGGTATCGTCCTCGATGCCCTTAAGAAACAGGCAGACCTCGACACCCATCACCGAGCGCACCACATCGACCAGGCCGTCGCACTCATCAGAGGTGACGCCGCATTCCTTAAGGTCACTTTCGTACGCGTAGCTATACGCCACGCGCCCGTGCGCGACCGTCTTGATGCGACCCATGACGATGGACTTGAGGTGCAAGAACTCGACGCGCTGGCTCTGGTAGACCTCGAGCGCGACGCGTGCCGGATCGGCACCGTGCGCCACCAGACGCGAGGCGGCATGAAACGCTGCGGCGTCGGCGTTCTGATACTGAAAACGACCGGTGTCGGTGACCAGGCCGCACAGCAGGCAGGTAGCGATACTGTCGCTTGCGGTAATGCCGCAATCGGCCAAAAATCGGTCGATAATCATGGCGCAAGCAGCAGCATTGACGCACCTAAGGCTGACCTCGGCGAACTCCTCGCGTGCCGGGTGATGATCAAAGCAAGCCATGTGGGCCGAACGACGCAGGACCTCGGCGGAATTATTGAGGCGCTCGACGACCGGCACGTCTACCGAAATGAACAGGTCCGGGTTGCCGGTGTAGGCAGATGCCGGCACCAGAAGATCGGCACCCTCCATAAAACGGTAGATACGCGGAACGGGAGCGTCGTCTGCCAACAGCAGGGCGATGTCCTTGTCGGGAAACACCTTCATAAGCGAAAGGCCAAGGCCCAACACGGAGCCCAGGGCATCGCCATCGGGAGAGGTGTGACCCGAGATCGCAATGGAGGACGCATCCTCGATAAGCTCGAGGATGCGTCGTTTAATATCTGCAGACTCGCACGAGGCGAGATCGGCGGAATCAGTCATCTAAAGCTGCCTCCTGGGCGGCATCCACAATTGGGTAGCCGTCCTCGTCCTTTTCGATCGCAAGCGTGGCCGGAACGTTTTCCAGCGCACGCGTTATGCGCTCGGCCTCATCGGTCGAGCGATCGATGCGAAAATCGAGCTCGGGCGTGACGCGCCAATCGAGCGAGCGAGCCAACAGACTGCGGATGCGGCCCTTGGCGCTGGCGAGCGCCTCCATGACCTCATCGTAGCGGCTCGCATCGCACGACACGTACACGCGTGCGAACGAACGGTCCACCGCGACCTCGACCGCGGTCAGGGTGACCAGGTCGAGACGCGGATCGGAAACCTCAAAGAGCAGGATATAACCAAGCTTCTCGCGAAGCTGCTCGCCCAGACGGCGGGTTGCCTGCGTTTGCTTCATAGCGCTACCCCCTACTCGGTACGGGCAACCTGGTCGATGCGGTAACCCTCGATCTGGTCGCCGGGCTTGATGTCCTGGAAGTTCTCCAGGCCAATGCCGCCCTCGGAACCGCTCTTGAGGCTCTTGGCCTCGTCCTTGTAGTGGCGCATCGAGGCGATCTTGCCGTTGAAGACCACGATGCCGTCACGCACCAGGCGAACGGAATCGGTCGCGGCGATCTCGCCCTCCTCCACGCGGACACCGGCGGCGATACCGACTTTGGGCACCTTGAAGGTGTCCAGGACGGTCGCGGTACCCGTGGAAACCTCGACCTCGGTGGGCTTGAGCATGCCGATACGGGCAGCATCGAGCTCCTCGAGGCACTTGTAGATAACGTCGTAGCAACGGATCTCGACGCCCTCGCGCTCGGCGGCGGAGCGGGCCTTGCCGTCGGGACGCACGCCAAAGCCGATGATGATGGCGTTGGAGGCATCGGCCAGGACGACGTCGGTCTCGTTGATGGCGCCGACGGCGGAGTGGATCGTGTTGATGCGGACCTCGGACTGATCCATCTTGTCGAGCGAGTCCTGAAGGGCCTCGATGGAACCCTGGACGTCGGCCTTGATGATCAGGTTGAGCTCCTTGACCTCGGCGTCGGCGATGGTCTCGAAGAGGTTCTCGAGCGTGACGTGCTTCACGCGGCTCTGCTCCTCGATACGTGCCTTAAGCGAACGCTCATCGGCCAGGGCGCGAGCCTCGCGCTCGTCCTCGAAAACGCGGAACTCGTCGCCGGCGTTGGGCACGGACTGAAGGCCCAAGATCTCGACGGCATCGGAGGGGCCGGCCTCGGTGACGGCGTTGCCCTTGGGATCGAGCATGGCGCGGACGCGGCCATAGGTAAGGCCGGCGACCAGCGTATCGCCCACGTGCAGGGTACCGCGGGTCACCAGCACGGTAGCAACCGAGCCGCGGCCCTTGTCGAGCTTGGCCTCGAGGACGTTACCGGAAGCAAAGGTGTCCGGGTTGGCCTTGAGCTCGAGCACGTCGGCCTGGAGCAGCACGGTCTCGAGCAGGTCGTCGATACCGATCTTCTGCTTGGCCGAGATGTTGACGAACATGTTCTGTCCGCCCCACTCCTCGGGGATGATGCCGTACTCGGTGAGCTCCTGGCGCACGCGGTCGGGGTTGGCGCCCGGCTTATCGATCTTGTTGACGGCGACGACGATGGGTACGCCGGCGGCCTTGGCGTGGTTGATCGACTCGATGGTCTGAGGCATGACGCCGTCGTCGGCAGCCACGATCAGGATGACGATGTCGGTCACCTTGGCGCCGCGGGCACGCATGGCCGTAAAGGTGGCGTGGCCCGGGGTATCGATGAAGGTGATCTTGCGGTCGTTGATCATGACCTGCGAAGCGCCGATGGCCTGGGTAATGCCGCCCGCCTCGCCGGCAGCGATACCGGTGTGACGGATGGCGTCGAGCAAGCTCGTCTTGCCGTGGTCGACGTGACCCATGACGGTGACAACCGGGGCGCGGGGCTTAAGGTCGGCGGGATCGTCGTAGAACGAGAAGGTGTTCTCCTCCTCGGGGGTGATGATTTTGATCTGACGGCCCAGGTCGTCGGCAACGAGCTCGACGAGGTCGTCGGACATGGACTGCGTCATCGTGAGCGGCGTGCCCAGCAGGAACAGGCGCTTGATGATGTCGTTGGCCGGAACGTCGAGCGCCTCGGCAAGCTCCTGGACGGTAACGCCCTGGGAGACCCTGATGGCGTCGAGTTCCTCGGGGTTCACGCCCTGGGCCAGCGCCTCCTCAATCTTGCGCTCCTCCTGAGCCTTAGCAGCCTCACGCTCGCGCTTCTCCTTGCGCTTCTTGCGGCGACCGGTGGACTCGCGAGAGGCCTCCTCGACGGCAGCACGGGCCTCCTCGAGCACCTTCTCGCGGCTGTACTCCTCGGCCTCACGCGCCATGCGGCTGTAGTGGTCCTCATCGTTGCCGTGACCGCCCTTGCGCTTCTTGCCCTTGCCCTGCTTATCGGGGTTGGGGAAGTCCATGCCGGCAGCGACGTTGTTGCTGGCGTTGGTGCGATGGCTGTGCGGACGGCTCTCGGAGGCGTGGCGATCGGAGTTGTTGTCGGAGGCGTTGCGATCGTTACGACGGCCACCGCGACGGTCGTTGTTGCCGCCACGACGGTTACCGCGCTCGGAGGCGCGCTCGGCCTTGGCCTTCTCCTCGGCGTCCTTCTTCTCCTTGAGCACGGTCTCCTGTGCGGCGATCTGGTCAAGCAGCGAACGGAAGCGCGAGCCGGAGTCGGAAGCGGGGACGGCGCGGCGCTGGGCCTCGCGGGCAGCCTCCTCCTTCTCGCGGGCAAGGCGCTCCTGCTCGGCCTTCTTCTTGGCCTCGGCCTCGGCGCGGGCGGCCTCCTCGGCAGCCTGGGCGGCGGCGAACTGGCGGCGCTCCTCCTCGCGTGCCTTCTCGGCGGCGATGCGCTCGCGCTCGGCCTCGGCGGCGCGAGCTGCCTCCTCGGCGGCGGCTGCCTCCTCCTCGGCCTGCTTGGCGGCCTCGACTTCCTTGGCGCGGGCCTCGATCACCGAGGCAAGCTGCTTGCGGACCATGGCGACGTAAGCGTCCTCCAGGGCGGAGGAAGCGGACTTAGCGGGAATCTTCATTTCGGCGAGATGACCCATCAGTTCCTTGGAGGTCATGCCGAACTCTTTGGCCAGGGTGGACACACGGACTTTTGCCATATGACTTCACCTACCCTTTCTGGCACCTTGGGTGCCTAGAGACTGAACGAGCGTGGGAGACGCGCCGGGACCCGCCCGGCGCAACCGCGCGCTAGATCAGGTCCTCCGCATCATCGAAGGCGTCGGTGTCGTGGACACCGCAGAAACGGGAGCCGGGACGAGCCTGGTTGCGGCACTGGATGCCGTCCTCGGACACATACTCGCAGCGGCGGACGTCCTCGTCCTCCTCGTCACCGATCAGGTCGGCGGCGGGCTCCTCGTGAACGGGAACGTTCTTGAGGATGTCGGCGGCAAGGGTCTCGGACTTGATGTCGATGTGCCAGCCGGTCAGGCGCGCGGCGAGGCGGGCGTTCTGGCCCTCCTTGCCGATGGCGAGGGACAGCTGGTCGTCGGGCACGATGACACCGGCGTAAGCCTTCTCCTCGTCGATAAGGACGCGGGTGACCTTGGCAGGCGAAAGGGCGTTGGCAACGTAGACGGCAGGATCGGCATCCCACAGGATGACGTCGACGCGCTCGCCACGGAGCTCGCCCACGACAGCGCGAACACGGCTGCCCTTGGGGCCGACGCAGGCGCCCACGGGATCCAGACGGTCGTCGAGCGAGTGGACGGCGACCTTGGAGCGCTGGCCGGGCTCGCGGGCGATCGACTTGATCTGGACGGTGCCCTCATAGATCTCGGGCACCTCCTGCTCAAACAGACGACGCATGAGCTCGGGGTGGGTACGGGAGATGACAATCGGCGGACGGCTGTGCTCGCCACGAACCGGCTGCAGGTTGGAGTTGGGGTCGCGAACGTCGATGATCACGGCCTTGATGTGCTGGTTGTGCAGGTAGCGCTCGCCCATCGGACGCTCGTTGCGCTCGTTCTCGTAACGACGCTGATCGAAGTGCGGCAGCTCGGCCTCGACGCCCTCGCGAATCTTGACGATCGTGAAGTCGGGCGTGGACTGCAGCACGGTACCGCTGATGAGGTCACCGATGCGGCCGGAGAACTCCTCGTAGATCTGCTCGCGGGCGGAGTTGCGCACGATGGCGTTGATCTCGGCCTTGGCGTGCTGGGCGGCGATGCGGCTCGTGTTCTTGGGGGTAACGTCGATCTCCTCGAACTCGGTGAAGTTGCCCTCCTCGTCCATGGAATCGTCAATCGGCTCCAGACGGTAGACGTAGATCTTGCCGGTGGTGCGGTCGATGGTCACCTTGGCGCCCCACTCAAGATGCAGGATCTCGGCATAGCTCTTGGCGAGCGACTGCTCCAGGCGGTCGATCAGGTAGAGCTGGTCGATGTGCTTCTCCTGGCAAAGCTCCATCAGGGCGGACATCATGTCGGATGCTGCCATCTTATTTTCCTTCCTTCGCGGGCTTGAAGTCGTAGGTGGGCTTCAACTTGCACTTTTTAACATCAGAGAAATCGAGGGTGACGGACTCGCCGTCCTCGAGCTCGAGGGTCACGTTCGTCTCGGTGGCGGCGGCAATCTTGCCGGCGTACTTGCGACGACCCTCGGTGGCGGTGGAGGTGAGCTCGCAGTTCTCGCCCACAAAGCGGGCAAAGTCGCACGGGCGGCGTAGCGGGCGCGCCATGCCCGGGCTCGACACCTCGAGCGTATAACTCGAAGAGATGGGGTCGAGCTCCTCAATCACATCGCCGACCCATTTGGTGTTGGCCGTGACATCGTTGAGCGACAGGCTCTGACCCTCGGCACCCTCGATACGCACGCGCACGCAGGGGGCCTTGGTGGCACCCACGAGCTCGACGTCGACGATGTCGACATCGTGCTGGGGAGCGACGGCCTCGAGCGCGTCGATGATCGCCTGCTCGGTCTTGGTCTTGACCATTGCGGCACCTCCATCCATACAAAAAAGAAGCGGGGCCGAAACCCCACTTCTTTCAATTACAACTTCATTTGCAAGCAAACTATACCAATA
>CAUBTS010000002.1 GCA_958438955.1 uncultured Collinsella sp. | reverse complement strand
AGCGAAAACGCCCCTAAGCGAGCAAGGTGACGTGAAAGAGGAGGGAAGCGTACTTTTGTACGCGACCGACGATTGAACGTCAGATTGCCGCTTGGGGGCGTTTGCAGCGTCGAGCTGTTACGCGGTTTGGTAAAACCGCGTAACCCTAAAGCTCTAATTCATTCAAACGGAGGATTGCAACAATATAGATCTTGAGCGCCTGTTTGAGCTGTTCCTCGTTGGCGCACTCGTTGGGGCCGTGCATCTGGCCGCCCCACGAGGGCAGCTCCAGGCCGGTCTCCTCGGGGCCAAACGAGACGGCGCGGGCAAAGTTGCGCGCGTACGTGCCGCCGCCCATGGCAAAGGGTTCAGCATGCTTGCCCGTAAACTCGTTATAGGTATCGATAAGCGCCTTCACGGCCGGATCGTCGGCAGACACCGAGAACGGCACCTTCGCGCGACCCAGCTGGCACGTCACGCCAAAACGGCCCACGAGCGGGTCGAGCTGCTCGCGGATAGTATCGGCACTCGTGCTGTCGGGGAAGCGCACGTCGATGACCTGCTCAATATGGCCATCCGCCACGCGGATGACGCCAGCGTTGCAGGTAAGCGGGCCAAACGCCGGGCTCGTCGCGTCGATACCCAGGCCGCGGCCATAGGCGTCCGCATGTACAAAGGCCAGGAACTTGACGAACTCGTGCTCGGTAGGCGTCAGCAGGCGCTCGCCGCGGGCACCAAACGCGTCCTCGGCCTCACGCAGATACGACACGATCAGGCCGACGGCATTGATCGTCCCCTCGGGCATCGAGGCGTGACCGCCAATACCGTGGGCGAAAATCTGCACATGACCATTGTCG
Organism: uncultured Collinsella sp.; assembly: GCA_958438955.1. Lineage (GTDB taxonomy): Bacteria > Actinomycetota > Coriobacteriia > Coriobacteriales > Coriobacteriaceae > Collinsella. The sequence goes on along the minus strand of CAUBTS010000002.1, from coordinate 49,932 downwards.
AGAGCCGTGATCTCCAGGCGGTCAGCATTCTCGACCGGCGCCGGCAGCTCATCGGCGGCAATCGCGAGCTCGCAGATGGACTGCGACGGAATGGCATTGCTCGCCTCGGCGCCGCTCCACGACACGATGCGCCCGCCGTCGATCTTGGGACTCACGAACGTCGCCCCAAACTGGCCCTTCTCGGCATTGCAGACCGGGAACTCGGCATCGGGCGTAAACAAAAAGTCGGGGTCTGCGTGGTTCTCCAGATAATGGTGAACGTCGGACATGCCCACTTCCTCATCGCAGCCCAGCAGCGCGCGGAAGGTGTAGCGCGGAACAATGCCGTGCTTGAGCAGGTACGCGCCGGCATAAAGCGACAGCACTGCCGGGCCCTTGTCGTCGATCACGCCGCGACCGAGCAACCAGCCCTCGCGACGCTCCATCGCGAACGGATCGGTGTTCCAGCCAGGGCCGGCGGGAACCACGTCCACGTGGCAGATAGTCGCGAGCTGCTTGTCGCCGCGGCCCGGGATATCGGCGATTCCCACATAGCCCTCGTCGTCGCTCGTCTGATAGCCGAGCTTCTGCGCGATGCCGAGCGCGCAATCGAGCGCATCACGGACCGGGCGGCCAAACGGCGCGCCGGGCTCCGCATCGGCAGAAACTGCCACGGAAGGATAACTCACCAGCTGCTCGATATCAGCGACGACATCCTCCCAGACCTCGTCGACATACTCAGCGACGCTCTGCTCCACCTGATTCATGGACGACCTCCTTACCAATGAGCGACGGGTACGCCCGCCCCTCACATTATGTCTATTAGATAGCGAAAAGTTTAGCAAGCTCGGCCACCGAGTGCACCACCGCATCGGCGCCCGCGGCCTCGTGCTCCCCCGGCGCTGCCGCGCCCGAATAGATGCCGATGCACGGCACGCCCATCGCGTGTGCGCCCTCCACATCGTTAAAGCGATCGCCGATCATCACGGCATCGTCGGCCGTCGCGCCGAGCGCCGCCAGGGCATCGCGAACCGAATCGGCCTTGGTCTCGCGTCCCTGCGGCGGATTCATGCCAACCACCGCCTCAAACTGCGAAAGCCCCAGCTCGCCCACCATGTCAATGCACTTTGCCTCCATGCGTGACGTCGCCACGACCAAGCGATGCCCCTGCGCGACAAGGCCATCGAGCAGCTCGGGGATTCCATCGAACACGGGATACTCTTCCGGTCCCAGCTCATCAAAAAAGGCACGGTACTCGTCAGCCACCACAAGCGACTCCTCGCGGGAGAAGCCATAAAAGTCGTGAAAGCTCTTCCACAGGGGCGGCCCGATCATGCGGCGCAGGTCACCCATCTGCGCCTCCGAAAACCCGCGCGCGGCCAACGTCTTGCGCGTCGAGCTCATCACCGCCCGGCCCGTATCGGCCACCGTGCCGTCAAAATCGAACAGCACAACCGGCCGCCTGTATATCTCCAACGCCTCCATCGGCATTCCTCTTCCCCAGTTGATGATTTCCACACCGACACTTCAAACTGTTGACTATTCAACAATTGAACCTAGAAATGTGGAACGACTCCACTATACTTGTCGCACTTTGCTCTCAGAAGGCGGCGCGCAAGCGCCCCAATGAAAGGTGCAATTATGTCTTTTGCCATCATAACCGACTCCACGTCGGACATCTCCCCCGCCCGTGCTCAAGAGCTTGGCATTTACGTCATTCCACTGCATGTGATTATCGAGGGCGAGGACCTGCTCGACCAGGTACAGATCACCGCCGAGGAGTACGTCGCCCGCATGGCCGGCTCCGAGCAGCTGCCGCACACCTCGCAGCCGAGTGCCGGCGAGTTCAAGGCACTCTTTGACCGCGTGCGTGCTGACGGCCACGACAGCGCGATCTTTATCTCGCTGTGCAGCGAATGGTCCGCCTGCTATTCCAACGCATGCCTGGTCGCCGAGACCCACGAGCTCGACGTGCGCTGCATCGATTCGCGCACCGGCTCGGGTGCCGAGGGCCTGCTGGTGGAGTACGCGCTCGCCATGCGCGAGGACGGCCGCAGCCTGGACGAGACCGAGGCACAGATCCGCGCGACCCTGCCCGACGCGCACCTGCTGCTGATTCCCCGCACGCTCGAGAACCTCGTTAAGAACGGCCGCGCGCCCAAGCTCGCCGGCCAGCTCACGCAGATGCTCAATATTCGCCTGGCCGTTTCGCCGGAGTGGCAGTCGGGCGAGATCAAGGCCATCAAGAAGGGCCGCGGCGCCAAGCGCATCGTCGCCAACACCATGGCAGACTGCCTCGCGTTTTTGGCCGAGCATCCGGGCTCCAGCGTGCGCGTGCTCACGACCGGTGCCGCCGAGGAGCAGGAGCTTGTCGACGAGGCACTCGCAGGCCAGGACTACGTAGACGCCGGCACCGGCCCCATCGGCTGCACCATCGCCACCCATGTAGGCGTCGACGCCATCGCCATCAGCTACTGCCCCCGCTACCAGCCAACTCGCTAGGGACGCCCACATCAGTTATGGTGAAATGGGGACTGTTTTTGGCTTATTAGCCGCCAATCAATCCCTATTCCACCGCAACTTAGAAGCAGTTCGTTTGGGACGGGGCTAAAAAGACTGGTATCAAACGTTTCAGACCAGTCTTTTTAGCCCCGTCCCATTTTAGCTACTCTACATCAGCCCGCTCAGGGCGATGTCGACGGCCTCGTTGAGGTCGTCAGTAATGTGTACCAGATCCGGATCGAGCGGGCTGATCATACCGGCGCTCATCACCGGGCCGTTGGGCCAGTCGAACAGACCCCCTCGCGGTACCCACTGGACAAAAATGGCAAATATGAGTACTGCCACCAAATTAGTAGCAGCAAAATCTCGCCGGAATCGATCGTTTCGATTAATTTCACGCCTTGCCAAGGCTCAAAATGCCGTGTTTGGTGGGTTAGATATATAGAATAATGTCGAATTGGTATTCTATTCTTGCCAAATGTTATGAGACTACATTAACAGCAGTACTCACATTTGACGTTATTTGACCACGGGGTCATTCGAAAACCCCTCCCCACGCCGCCAACCCGCCCCATAGCCGTCAAAAACCTTTAACAACAGCCGCCGCACGTTTTGGCACCGGCTGATTGCCACTCACGGATCGGTACCCCACTATTACCGAACCAAAATCGAAGTCGCGTATCTCATAAAGCTGAAATGACGTACCCTCATCCCAATGAACGCTGATAAGAATGGCTTTCAAATGAGCAACGGCACGCATCAATACGCCCTTTTCGGGAGCGCCCTATTCAAATTCAATAAAACGGTCGTCCACGCTTCGGATCCGCGCAAGCAAATCGTTATCTGCAGCAGCGGTCCAGACATCCGTTATACAACGCTGGAAGAATGGGAGAAAGCTGGCGATTCTTTCGATAGACGGGCGCAGATCGAAGATATCGTCACCAGCGCAAGCCCAGCGCGCGACAAACTCGAGCTCTTCCGCAATCTCTTTACTGGTCGCAAAGATGTCTACGCTCATGGGTACCGCAGAAAAGACGGAGGAATTGGCTATACGCCCGCCTGCGCAAATGAGTGGAAGTCAGGCATTTGCCCCAAAGCAAGCCACCAGAGAGTCAAATGCACGGAATGCAGCAGCCGCGTCTTCCCCGAGTTGAGCGATGCCGCGATCATCGCCCATTTCAGAGGCAATGACGATAGGCTTCGAGACGTTATAGGCCAATATGTGCTCGATAAAGACAGTAACACGAAAGTCCTGGTCATCGATTTTGACGGAGCCGATTGGAAAGAAGCGACGAAAGCCATTCGACATGTCGCAAAAAGCCACGGAATCGATGTCGCAGTTGAGCGATCGAGATCGGGCGACGGCGCACATGTCTGGTTTTTCTTCCTAGAGCTCGTCAGCGCAAAGACCGCACGAGATTTTGGAAGCAGCCTTATCACCGAAGCGGCGATACTGAACAAGACAATCACCTTCAAAGCATTTGACCGAATGCTGCCCGCGCAGTCCACCATTCCTGAGGGCGGCTTTGGAAATCTCATAGCGCTGCCTTTTCAAGGAAAAGCGCAGCGAAAAGGGAACAGCGTATTTGTTGACGAGCAATTTGAGCCCTTTCCCGATCAATGGCTTTACCTTTCGCAAATCCAGTTAATCCCGCGCGTGACGGTGCAAAATCTGATCGAGAGCATCGAAAATAGGTCACATGGAATAGCAGCTGTTGCGGCGGCAAACACCGGTGTGCCACATTCCCAGAGACTGCGAAAGCGGCTTCCGCTCACACCGCGGGACTTCCCGTCATCGCTGTCCGTCACGCAGACCGATATGCTCTATATCCCCGAAAAATCTCTGAGTCCCGCAGCTCAAATGGAAGTCCGCAGGCTTGCAACATTTGCCAACCCAGAATTCTTCCGCGCACAATCTATGCATCAATCGGTATTCGGCAAACCGCGGTTCATAGACCTCAGCGAACTTAGAGATGGCTACGTCGCGATTCCCAGAGGCTGCAAGGTTCAACTTGAGCGGCTGCTTCAAGAAGCCGGCGTTTCTGCCCACTATTCAGACAAACGCAAGTCGAGCCATCCAATTGCGATGGCATTTAAAGGGACTCTTCGCCCTGAACAGCAAATTGTCGCTGAACAGATGCTCAGCTATGAAGACGGGATCATGTCCGCACCGACGGGGTTCGGCAAAACCGTCATCGGAGCTTATCTTATTGCTGCCATTGGTCTTCCAACGCTCGTCATCGTTCCTAAAACTGCGCTCATTGCCCAATGGAAATCCCAACTCGAACGATTTCTCGACATCACGGACAACAGAGAGCCCGTCCGAACCCCAAAGGGACGAATCAGCAAAAGACAGCCTCCGCTCATTGGGCAAATCGGAGGAGGCAAGACCGCCATAAGCCGTCTCATCGACATTGCTTCATTCCAGTCGCTATCCGGCAAGGATCCCCAAACCGGCGAGTCATTAGCCAAGGAGTTCGTTCGCGATTACAGTCTCATCATCTGTGACGAATGCCACCATGCGGCCGCGCCACAGCTTGAGCTTGTCCTCAAGTCCGCTCCTGCCAAATATGTATATGGCCTTTCCGCAACGCCCGAGCGTTCGGACGGACTCACGCGGGCACTCTCGATGCTCTGCGGCCCGGTTCGCTATGTCGTCGATCCAAAAACGCAAGCAATCCAACAGGGGATTCAGCGCATTGTTAGACCGCGTTTCACCGGAATTCGATTACCCACCTACGGACCAGGAGCATCCTTTAACCAAATTCTCGATCTCCTGTGTGTACACGCCGCGAGAAACGAAGCAATTATCGAGGACGCCCTCGAGGCCGCATCAAACGGCCGGCATCCGCTTGTGCTATCTAAAAGAAAAAAGCATGCCGAAGAGCTATGCAGGCTACTTCAAAGCCGTGGACACGAGCCCATACTCTTAACCGGAGAAATCGGCGCCAAAGAAAGAAAAGCGATACTGAACAGTCTTCCCGGCTTTGAGCATGAACATCGAATCATCGTCGCCACCGAAAGCCTTCTGAGCGAGGGCTTCGATCTGTCCTACCTTGACACCCTTTTCATTGCCACGCCGATATCTTGGGACGGCAGCGTAACGCAGCAGGTGGGCAGACTGCATAGAAGCCACGAGGGCAAGCAACAGGTTGAGATATTCGACTACATTGACCTGTCGATACCCATGCTCGCCCGCATGTACCAGAAAAGGCTCAAGACGTACGCCAAGTTGGGGTACGAAATTTATTCAGCAGAAGACAGTGAGCAACCCGATTACAACATTCTCATAGAGCCGGCAAACGCTATTGAGGCATTAATTAAAGACATCGCCGGTGCCACAAAGAGCGCCTTCATAGCCGCATCCTACGCATCCGCCGCATGCCTCACGAAACTCACCGCCACACTCGCAGGCGCAGCCGCCCGTGGGATTACCCTTGAGGTTTATGTTGCCTCACCTCCGCGCGATGACGCGAAAGCGATTTTTGCCGAGATGAATGTCGACTATTCCGTCAAGGCCAAAGGGCGGCTGTGCGCGGCCGTGATTGACGAGGAAACTGTCTGGTACGGGACTATCCCGCTGCTGGCATTCCCCAAGAAAGAAGACCGCAGCATCCGTTTCAAAAGCAACGAAGTCGCCGCTGAGTTTTTGAGCGAAATCCAGCAATGAAGAGAACCGGGGGCCGCAGCAGCGAACGGGGCACGCCTATCAGTTGCGGTGGAATAGGGACTGTTTTTTTGCTTAACAGCCGCAAATCAATCCCTATTCCACCGCAAATTATGAGCGGGCAATCAGCCCTGCGGGCCCTGGAACAGTTCCTCATGCGAGCCCATTCTGACCAGCCGGATCACAGGATTAGTCTTATGCGGCAAGTACAGAACGACCACATCGACCAAGCCATCGGATAGATGGAAATCGATGTGGCCGTTGTAATTGCCGCCCGGGTTTGAAAGCTCGTGGGCACCATATTCCGCGGGAAGCGAGCCGTGAGCCGCAAGCTCTGCAACTGCCGCCTTAAACTCGGTTTTTAGCTGCGGATGGATGCGCATCGTCCGTTTGTAATCCGCTTTAAACTGAGCCTCGACTTTAATCTCAAACATCGCTAGCCCTCATCGAGGAACGATATAAGCTCATCAGCGTTATTGAATGACGGGCTGTCGTCTGGCAGAATCCCCAACTCATGAGCCTCGGCAATCACCATGGCGCGTCTCGTCGCCTCGTTGGGCACCTCCACCCTTCCTACGATCTCAAAAGGAATCTTTCGCTGATTTACCAGCTGCCGAACAGCAAGGTTCAGATACGAATTGAGACTCAGACCAACCGTATCCAAGAACTCAGTCGCCTGTTCCTTGAGCCCCTCTTCGATGCGGACCGTCGTAGGCTTAACCGTTGCAGTAGACATACGCGACCTCCTCGCCCTCGTCTTTTGCATCAGTATACCCAGTTTAGAAGGCAGACTGATGTTAAATAGCATCAGTCTGCCTTCTAAACACTACAACGACAGGCACGTTCGCCCTACATAAGCCCGCTCAGGGCAATGTCGACGGCCTCGTTGAGGTCATCGGTGATATGCACCAGCTCCGGATCGAGCGGGCTGATCATGCCGGCGTCCATCACCGGGCCGTTGAGCCAGTCGAACAGGCCCTGCCAGTACTCGGTTCCCACCAAAACGAGCGGCATACGCTTGACCTTGTGCGTCTGCACCAGCGTGAGCACCTCGAACATCTCGTCGAGCGTACCAAAACCACCGGGAAACACGATGGCACCCGAGCTGTATTTGACGAACATGGTCTTGCGCACAAAGAAGTAACGGAAGTCCATGCCAAGGTTCACGTATTTGTTGAGTCCATGCTCGTGCGGAAGCTCGATACCCAAGCCGACCGACTTGCCGTTGGCACTCGCCGCTCCCCTGTTGGCCGCCTCCATGACGCCAGGGCCACCGCCGGTGATAACCGCCACGCCGCGCTGGGCGATCTTGCGGCCAACGACGCGCGCCGCCTTGTAGAGCGGATCGGTCTTGGGCGTGCGGGCGCTGCCGAAGATGGTCACCGCAGGGCCAAGCTCGGCAAGCGCGCCAAAGCCATCGACAAACTCCGCCTGAATGCGCAGCACGCGCCACGGGTCGGCGTGCAGCCAGTCGGTCGAGTCCTCGGGCGCCAGCAGGTTGGCGTACGTATTGTCCTTGGGAATCATGGGGCCGCGCATGACCACGGGGCCGCGTCGGTACGTCTCGTCGTAGGCCGGTTCGCCCTCGAGGTTCTCATTCTTAATCATGGGATACTCCTATCGAAAATAGAAATGGGCGGGGTCGACGCCATGCGCCAAACACCCGCCCGAACATCAACTATTCGGTATGGTACCCACGATGCATCAAGTGCTTGCAAGGCATCGGTCAGCGGTCGCGGCTCTTAGTAATCCACCGCCGCAGGGCTATTCATCCAGTCGCTCACGAACGCGCCGTAACGGCCCTCGATAATGGCCTGGCGGGCACGCTGCATAAGGTTGAGCAGATAGTAGATGTTGTGCATCGAAAGCAGAATGCCGCCGAGCATCTCCTTCTGCGTGACCATGTGGCGAATGAGCGCGCGGCTGTAGCCGCCCGTGCACACCGGGCAGGTGCAGGCGGGATCGATGGGGCCGTCGTCGTGCGCAAAACGCGCATTGCGGAAGTTGAGGCGACCCTCGCTGGAGAACGCCGTGCCCATGCGGCCGGTGCGCGTCGGCAGCACGCAGTCGAACATGTCGATGCCCACACCCACACCGCGCACGAGGGTGGTGGGGTTGCCGACGCCCATCAGGTAGCGCGGCTTGTGCTTGGGCATGTACTCACTCGCGAGCGGCGCCAGCGTCTCGAACATGGTTTCGTGGTCCTCGCCCACCGAGTAGCCACCGATACCGTAGCCCGGGAAGTCGCCGCACTCCTCCAGATGGCGCAGCGAGCGTAGACGCAGGTCCAGGTGCATGCCGCCCTGAACGATGCCAAAGAGCGCCTGGTCATCGCGGGTATGCGCCTTATAGCAGCGCTCGGCCCACATACTCGACAGCTCAACGGCGCGCTCAACGTAGGCGCGCGTGGCGGGATAGCCCGGGCACTGGTCGAGCTGCATGCAGATGTCGGAGCCGAGCTTCATGGCGATTTCCATGTTGTCCTCGGGCGTCCAGAACACGTGGCGACCGTCGTAGTCGTTGACGATAAAACGCACACCCTCGTCGGTGAGCTTGACGGCATCGTTGTGGCTGAACACTTGGAAACCGCCTGAGTCGGTAAGAATGGGACCGTGCCAGTTCATAAACTTGTGCAGGCCGCCCAGCTCGGCGATGGTGTCCTCGCCGGGACGCATGGACAGATGATAGGTATTGGCAAGCACGATCTGGGCACCGAGCTGCTTGACGGTCTCGGTAGGAATACCCTTGACGTTTGCCTTGGTGCCCACGGGCATAAAGATCGGCGTCTCGATGTCGCCATGCGGGGTGTGCAGCACGCCGGCACGCGCATGCGTCGTCGGATCCTCGGCGATCAGATCGAATTTAAAAAGGCTCTGGTCCATAAACTGGAACTCCTTGGTTGCGGTTCATACGCAAACCATTATACGGGCAACCATCGAACCGCACCGACTCGACAGAAACTGGTGCAAAGGGGGCAGCAAACGAGCGTGGATTTTCGGATGCCCATCTCATGAGAGTGGATAATCTCCCACTTTTGCCCGAAACACAGACCAAAAACGGGAGATTATCCACACTCGTTCGGCGGGTACTCATTTAAGTACGTCCCCAATGAGTGGAGCTATTTACCAGCCACGCCAACGCCGACGTTTTGGGAATGTCAGCGAGCGGTCGCCAGAGCGAACAAATTGGCATGAAAAGAGGACGGCATAGACCTTCTGGTCATGCCGCCCTCTTTGAATGACAAGTTGTCGCTCTGGCGACCGCGCAGCGTCGGCCGGTCCGCCGTTCGGTAGAACGGCGGAACCCTTAAGGCCGCTGGCCCATGCCACCCTCGAGAGTGACAGTCTCGCCGTTCATGTACTTAAAGTCGGGGCCGCAGAGCTGAACGACCACGCGGCCGATCTCCTTCTCGACGTCGCCGTAGTGGCCTGCCGGCGGCATGTGGACGTTGGCCTTAAACGCCTCGGGATAGGCATCCTGGAAGTTCTCGAGCGCAGCGGTCCAAGCAAGCGGGCACACGATGTTGACGTTGATGCCGTCCTTGCCCCACTCGTTGGCGGCAACGCGAGTCAGACCACGGATGCCCTCCTTAGCGGCGGCATAGCTGCACTGACCATAGTTGCCAAACAGGCCGGCGCCCGAGGCAAAGTTGACCACGGAGCCCTTGGTCTCCTTCAGGTGCGGATAGGCCTTTTGCATGTACAGATAGGTGGCATACAGACCGGAATAAATGGCCAGGTTAAACTGATCCATGGTGTGGTCGGCGATGGTCACGCCCGAGGCGCTGGCCTGAGCGTTGTTGACGACGGCGTCGATGCGGCCGAACTCCTCAATGGCCTTGTCGATGACGTTCTGGACGACGGCCTCGTTGTCCTGACCGGCCGAAACATCGGCCTGAACGGGCAGAACCTTGACACCGTACTCGGCCTCGAGGGATTCCTTGGCAGCCTCGAGCTTGGCAACGTTGCGGCCGGTAATGACGAGGTTCGCGCCCTCCTTGGCAAAAGCGATATCGATGCCGTAACCGATGGAGCCAGCGGAACCGTCCTTAAGCGTGGCCTTGCCGCCGCCGGTGACGATCACGGTCTTACCAGTGAAAAGTCCCATACAAAGTCCTTTCGAATCGCGACGGGCACACCCGCCGACTGCGCGCATCCAACTTCACGCGCCAAAAGCTGAAATGCAACTTTAGCGGGTTCAAGTGAAAAATAAAGACTGCAGCAGGCGAACGGCACAACGTCATTCGGCGAAGGGGATGTCAAGCACAAACTGAATAAGAAGGCCGAATTATTGTCAGCCAAACGAGTCATCGAACACGTTTTGAAACTTTGCTGCGGCACGCGGGATGTCGGCGCGAGACTTTATCATAGGGTGACAAACAACGATGAGGAGCACATGCCTATGACAGACGAGCTGGACCCCCAGACTCAACAGCATATTGATGATTCAGCAGGCGTCGCCGCAGATACCGACGCTGCGACCTGCAATGATACCGACGTCGACGACGCCACTCTGGATAACGGCGCTGCGACGGAAATCCCTGCGGCCGAAGATGCCGGCGAGCAAAACGACGATTCGGCCGCTCAGGACGACGCCCCCGAAAAGGACGACACCCCGCAAGCAGCAGGTCCTATCGAGGTGTCTTCGGAAGAAGAGCTCGATGCCGTCATGGACTCCATGATGGATGCCGTCAAAGCGATGAAAGACGCCGTGGCCGAAGCTGATATTGAAGCCGAAGAAGAGGAGGCCGCCGAGGCCGCCTCGACCTTCGTGCCCGGCGAGACCCCCGTTGCCGACCAAGGCAGCACCATGCCCTCGTTCCTGCAGCTCGAACACCCCACGATTGGCGCGGACGCCGTCGACCCGCATGCAGCGGGCTTTTCCGTAATCGAAGGCGGTACCGGCAGCATCGCCACGTCACAGGCGCCCGATGTGGGCACGGAAAACGCCGCTCACCCGACCGCCCCGCACACCCCCGCAGCCAGCCGCGATCTGGGAAGCGCCGTCTCAAACACCGCCAACGCCGTGGGCGCCTTTATCGCGCAGGGAGCCTCGGCCATGCGCGAGATGAACGCCGCGAAAAAGGCACTCGCCGATGCACGCGATCACCTGGCAGAGTTGGAGCAGCGCATCGCCGATCAAGGCGAAGAGCTCGAGACGCGCCAGGACATCGCAGGCCGCTACGGCCAAATCGTCGCCGAGCAGCGCCAGACTATCGAAACGGCACAAAAGGCCGCCGCGGCGGCAGAAATCGGCCGCGACACCCATGCTGCCAAGGCAACAGAGCTCAAGGCGCAGCTCGAGCAAATAAAAGAAGAGGACGATGCCACCGAGCGGCGTCTCAAAGCCGCACTCGATGCCGTGGAGGCGCGCGAAGCCAGCTCGCGCGAGACCGGTAACCGGCTCGTTCGACGCCTCGAGGATTCCAAGCGCATCCGCGACAAGGTGCAAGCTGAGCGCGATGCCGGCGTTGCCGCAGCGCAGCAAACCGTCGACGCCACGCGTGCTCAACTCGAAACGCTGCGCCACGAGTATGCCGAGCTGCAGCGCAATCCTTCGGCAAATCCCGCCAATTACACGGTGCGCACCAGCGAGCTTTCGATGCAGATCTCAGACACGGCCGATGCCCTGCGCAAAGCCGAGGAAGATGTCCCGCACATCACCGCCGATCTTGAGCACTCGCTCGCGGCCGCCGAGCACGCCGTCGAGCAGGCGCAAGCCCCCATCGCCGACGCCAAGCGCGCCCATCAGGCCGTGACGGCCGAGGCCGATGCCGCGCGCGATGAGCTGCAGACCGCAAAAGCCGCCGCGGCAACGCGCCAGCGCGAACTGCGCGAGAAGATCGCCGCCGAGGACAAGGCGCGTCGAGAGCAAGAGCAGGCTATCGCCAATGCCCAGGCGGACGTCGCGCACGCACAGTCGATCATCGAGCAGGCGACCGAGGTACATGACCATCCCGAGATTACCGAATCGCTCGCGGGCTCCTTGGCCCGCGATAAGACCGAGCACGCCGAAACCGAGCGCGAAGTAGCTCAACTCGAAGCCGCCGAGGACGACGTGCGCGAGCGCACCCGCGACTCACGCGTCAAATTCACCGGCGCCATCGTCTGCATTGTCGCCGTAATCCTCGTGATCATCCTGGTCTGGCTGTTCGCAAGCAAGTAAACCAGCCGCCAAAAAACACTCAACGCAGTTGCGGTGAGATAGTTCCTGTTTAGCCCCAAAAAGGCCAATTCAAGAACTATCTCACCGCAACTTATTAGATTGATGCAAGGTAGTCATTGGGGACGTTCTTAAACGACTAGTCGAACAAGAACGTCCCCAATGACTACATCGACAACCAAAGAAATGCCGATGTTTTGGCAACGACAGCGAGCGGGTCGCATTTGAGACAAGGTGACGTGAAACGAAAGGGCGCTGACCTTCTGGTCGCGCCCTTGAAGTTGAACGTCAGATTGTCCAAATGCGGCCCGCGCAGCGTCGGCCGATCCGCCGTTCGGTAGAACGGCGGAACCTACAAGATGAGCATGGCGTCGCCAAAGCTGAAGAAGCGGTAACGCTCTTCGATAGCGGCGGCGTAGGCATCCATGATCTGGTCGCGGGTGGCAAGTGCGCTCACGAGCATCATGAGCGTGGAGCGCGGCACGTGGAAGTTGGTGATCAGAGCATCGACCACGTGATAGGTCGAGCCAGGCATGAGGTAGAGCTGCGTCGTCGCGTTCTCGCGTACCACGATGTCACCGCGGCCGAGCGTGTCGGCACCGTCCTCGCGGCCTTCAAAATAGCGCGCCGTCACGGCCGGATCGGACACCGGCGCGTCCGCGTCAAAGGCGCTTTCGAGCGAGCGCACCGCGGTGGTGCCGACGGCGATCACGCGATGTCCCTCGGCCTTCGCCTTATGCACGGCGTCGACGACCTCCTGCGATACGTGATAACGCTCGGTGTGCATGACGTGTTGCGTAGGGTCGTCCTCCTCCACCAGGCGGAAGGTATCGATGCCCACCTCGAGCTCGACGGCGGCAAACTTCGCACCCTTGGCCTCGATAGCGGCCATGAGCTCGGGAGTAAAGTGCAGGCCCGCCGTAGGAGCGGCAGCCGAGTGCTCCTCCTTCATGGCGTAGACGGTCTGGTACTTCTCGGGGTCGCCCTCGTAATCGGTAATGTAGGGCGGCAGCGGCACGTGGCCGGCAGCATGGATGGCCTCGTCGAGCGTGCGCGGGTCGCCGGCGGCATTGCAACCGGCCGGCTCAAAACGCACCAGGCGGCCGCCGCGGCTATCGGTGACAAAGTCGACAACCTCGGCCGTCAGCACCACGGGCGCACCCTCGGGCGCATGGGCGCCACCGGCGCGATACTCAATCTGAGCACCGGGCTTCAGGCGCTTGCCCGGCTTGACCAGGCACTCCCAAACGTGACCCAGCGGGTCAACATCCTCGCGGCGCTTGAGCAGCAGCGTCTCGACCACGCCACCCGAGCCGGCTTTGCGACCGATCAGGCGGGCCGGCATCACGCGCGTCTTGTTGATGACGAGCACATCGCCCGGCTCGATATAGTCGATGATATCGCGGAAGATGCGGTGCTCGACGGTACCGCCGTGCTCCAGCGGCGTTCCCGCCTGGGAGCCCTTGCGATCCACCACCAGCAGGCGGCAGGAGTCGCGCGGCTCGGCAGGAGCCTGGGCAATCAGTTCCTCGGGAAGGTTGTAGTCAAAATCATCGGTACGCATAGACACGTCGGATACTCCTTATATAGCTAAAGTCCGCTATACATCCTAGCAGGCTGACGTCCCAAATGAACTACTTTTTGGCGGCTTTGCGCTCGTCACGGATGCGGGCGCGGTCCATGGCTGCCTCGACAGCCGAGAAGCGGCAACCACAGTAGTTCTGCCGATACATGCCCAGCTCACGCGAACGACGCGTGGCCTCGGGGTAATACGGGCGAAAATCGCGAATGACCGGGGTGAGCCCATGTGCCGCCGCCAAGCGCTCAAGCACGTCATTACAGGTATCGAACAGCTGATACGGCGAGACGGCGAGCGTCGTACCCACATATTCGAACCCACGCTCCTGGGCCACACGGCAAGCCTCGGCCAGACGCAGGGCATAGCAAGCGCGACAGCGACGGGACCGATCGGCGCCCAGCGGTGCCACACCGGTCTCCCAGCGATCGCGGTCCTCCCCTGCCTCGATGAGCTCGATGCCGCCATCGGCACACCACCGGCGCAGCTCGTCCAAGCGGCGCTGCCATTCATCGCGCGGTTGAATATTGGGGTTGGTCCAGCAAATCGTGGGCTCAAACCCTTCCTCACGCAGCAGACGAACCGGCTCCAGCGAGCACGGCGCGCAGCAAGCATGCAGCAGCAACGGCTTCATCAACATCCCCGTCCCAGAAAAATCATCCCAAAAAGACTACTTTGCGAAAAAACGCACGCCAAAGGATGTGTCCTCGCAGGCGACAATGCGACGGTCGCGCAAAATGGTCCGCACGTAATACCAGTCGCCCACACAGCCCGACAAATGCAAGCCGGCCGCTAGGTAGCACAGCAGCGGATAGCCCGAGAACGCAAACCCCAGGGCAAACATCGCCGTCACAACAACCGTCGGCGCTAGACAAATGACCATGTACCGCACACGCGAATACACCACGCCCTCGGCGCAGGCGTAAATCATGCAGGTTTCGAGATTCGCCCCAAAGGTCACCTTCGCGCCCGCAGGCGCCAGCAGCTTAAAAAACACACCGTGCACCAGCTCGTGCACGGCAAATGACGCCGCCGAGACCGCAGCCAAGCCGACCAGCCAGCCCAAAACGGCCATCCAACCGCCCGCGTCAGCCGCATCCAGGTCCGCGGGCCCACCCAGCAGCATAAACACCGGCACCAGGCACACGGCAAATGCGCCAAGCACGGCCATCCCCCACACAAAGCAGGCGTGCAGAAAATCCTCGTCCTCAAACGCGTGTATGTTGGAAATCTCATTCATAGCATCTTAGGATAGCGCCCCTGCCACGTACCCGTCCGCATGTGCGATAATGTCGATCGATATGCACGAATTGACCACCGCGTCGCCAGGCCTTGCGCCCGGCCGCGCTCTCACCATATGCGAAGGAGTCCCATGGCATCCAAATACTCCATGAACGACCGTCCCAGCTGGCCTCGCCGCGCCATCGTCACCGCCGGCGAGCCCTACGGCAACAAGGGCCTTCACTTTGGCCACGTTGGCGGCGTCTTTGTCCCGGCCGACTTCTTCGCCCGCTTCCTGCGCGACCGCCTAGGCCGCGAGAACGTCATCTTCACCTCGGGCACCGACTGCTACGGCTCGCCCATCATGGAGAGCTACCGCAAGCTCAAGGAGAACGAGGGCTACGACAAGTCCATTAACGAGTACGTCGAGTCCAATCACTCCCGCCAGGCCGCGACCCTCAACAACTACAACATCAGCTGCGATATCTACGGCGGCTCAGGCCTTGAGCCGGCTGCGCAGATTCACAACGAAGTGACCGCCGAGATTATCGAGCGCCTGCATGAGCAGGGCACCATCTCCAAGCGCTCCACGCTGCAGTTCTACGACGCCAAGGCCGGCACGTTCCTCAACGGCCGCCAAGTGATCGGCCGCTGCCCCATCCAGGGCTGCAAGTCCGAGAAGGCTTATGCCGACGAGTGCGACCTGGGTCACCAGTTTGAGCCCGAGGAGCTCATCGCACCCAAGAGCCAGCTCACCGGCGAGGTGCCCGAGCTGCGCCCGGTCGACAACCTCTACTTCGACCTGCCGGCCTACCTCGACTTTATGAAGACCTACACCGCCAAGCTCGCCCAGAACCCGCAGGTTCGTTCCGTGGTCTCCAAGACCATGGAGGAGTGGCTGCTGCCGGCCCAGCTCTATATCCAAAACAAGTTCCGCGAGGCCTTCGATGCCGTCGAGGACCAGCTGCCCGAGCACACCGTGCTGGAGCCCGAGGGAAACAAGAGCAGCTTTACCGTCACCTTCCCCAGCTGGAAGGAGCGCGACGACGCCCATGCGGTGCTCGCCAACGGCGGCGTGCGCTTCCGCAGCGGCAAAGCGCTCGTGCCTTTCCGCATCACCGGCAACATCGACTGGGGCGTTCCGGTGCCCCAGGTCGACGGCGTTTCCGACGTCACCTGCTGGTGCTGGCCAGAGAGCCTGTGGGCGCCCATCAGCTATACGCGTACCGTGCTCGCGCGCGATGCCAAGGCCGCCGGCGTGACCGAGGGCGTCGCCGCCCAGGATGCCGCCCTCATGGGCGAGCCCGCTGCCGACTCCACACAGGTGCCCGCGCCCACCTACCAGCACAGCTCGCTCGACTGGCGCGACTGGTGGTGCTCGGACGACGCACAGATCTACCAGTTTATCGGTCAGGACAACATCTACTTCTACTGCATCGCGCAGACCGCCATGTGGGAGGCCCTGGGTTGGGACCTCACGCAGAGCACCGTCAGCGCCTGCTACCACCTGCTCTACATGGGCAAAAAGGCCAGCTCGTCCTCGCAGACGCCTCCCCCGCCGGCAGACGACCTACTCAACCACTACACCTGCGAGCAGATGCGCGCGCACTGGCTGTCGCTCGGCCTGTCCGAAAAGCCGGTGAGCTTTAGCCCCAAGGCATACGACACGCGTGTGACCGGCAAGGACAAGGACGGCAACGAGGTGCGCGCCTGCGACGACAAGCGCGTTATCGATCCGGCCCTTAAGGAGAGCGCCCTTTTGACCGGCGTATTCAACCGTCTGGCCCGCAGCTGCTTCTACGGCGTCGCCGTCAAGGAAGGCGACGAGAGCCCCTATCGCAACGGCTGCATCCCCGCCGGTGCCGCCTCTGCCGCCGTGGTCGAGGCTGCCGAGCAGGCAGCTCTTGCCTTTGAGCAGGCCATGTACAAGTTCGAGACGCACCGCGCGCTTGCCGTGTGCGACGACTACCTGCGCGCCGCCAACAAGCGCTGGAGCGACGCCTCCAAGGCCGCCAACAAGCTCGAGGGCGAGCCAGCAAACGCCGCGATGACGCAGGCCCTCGTCGACGCCTTTACCGAGCTGCGCGTGGCCACCGTCCTGATGCACGGCATCGTTCCGGCCGGCTGCGAGCTCATCTGCGAGTACTTCAACGTTGACCCGGTCGCCTTCTTTAGCTGGGATAACATCTTTGCCTCCACGGACGAGTTCGTGGAGAGCCTGGGCGAGAAGCCCGGCGAGCACCGCGTGAAGCCGCTGCCCCCGCGCTTCGACTTCTTCAGCAAGCACGAGAGCCAGTACTAGGCAACCGCCAAGGCAGAGTAGTCAATTTGGGACGGGGCTATTTTAGCTACCCCGTCCCAAATTTAACTGCAACGCCTGCCGAAACGGACGGGTAGCTAAAATAGCCCCGTCCCAAATTGACTACTTTTAATGGAATGGGAAGGAAAGACGGATGTCCAAGCCGCGTCGTCGTAAGCAGAAAAAGCAGGTTAAGCCCGAGCTCAAGCTTAGACAGTTTGCCGCCACCGAGCTTTCCGACCAGCTTGCCGCCCAACACTCCGCCGCCGACCTGCCGCGCTTTATGGTCGATACGGTCGCTGGCGCCTATGCCCTCACCGATGCCGAGCTCATGATCGAGGGCTTTGGCGCCGCAGCCGCACGCCCGGTCACGCTGCGCGCCAACACGCTCAAGGCAACCGCCGAGGACATCGTTGCGGCGCTCGATGCCGCCGGCATCGCGCACCAAACCGTTACCTGGTATCCGGACGCCTTTATCCTGCCCGAGGCCCAGGTTTCCGACCTATGGGACCTCGACATCTACCGCGACGGCAAGATCTACCTACAGAGCCTGTCGTCCATGATGCCGCCTTTGGTGTTGGGCGCCCAGGCAGGCGAGGACATCCTGGACATGTGCGCAGCCCCTGGCGGCAAGACGACGCAGATCGCCGCCCTCACCCAGGGCCAGGCGCACCTCACAGCCTGCGAGATGAGCATTCCCCGCGCCGAAAAGCTCGAGTCAAACCTCCATCGCCAGGGTGCCAAAAACGTGCCCGTCATGCGCATCGACGCACGCGAGCTCGACGAGTTCTTCCGCTTTGACCGCATCCTGCTCGACGCTCCCTGCACCGGCACGGGCACCGTCATCAGCGGCAACGAGAAAAGCCTGCGCGGCCTGACCGAGCAGCTGCTGAGCAAGTGCGCCCGCTCGCAGCGCGCGCTTCTGGACCGCGCCATGGGAGCCCTCAAACCGGGCGGCACGCTCGTCTATTCGACCTGTTCAATCTTGCCGCAGGAAAACGAGGACGCCCTGCAAGAGGCCCTCGACAAGCATATGGACTGCGAGCTCATCCCCCTCAACGGCACGCCAAGCGAAAGTGAAGCACGCCGCGCCCAGGATGCCGGCGAGGAGCCGCATATCGAGAGCAACGCTCTCACCGAGGCCATCGCCGCGGGTCAGGTATCGGCCATCGCCAACGGCCTGCCCGGCACGCTCACCATTCCGCCTAGCCGCGACTTTGAGGGCTTCTACATTGCCCTGATCCGAAAACGCAGCTAGCGCACGGATCCAAAACTCAACAAGCTATCTCTGTGCGCGTTTGCCCTGCTGGTCACGATGTTGTTTAAGCGTCGCGCGCTCTTTGCGTTCGGCCCTTTTGCCCTTAATGGCCGTGACCACAAAGTAGATGACCGCGGCGGCTACGATTGCGCCCACGCATAGGCCAATCGAGCCCAACATTGCCGAAAATTCCATACCGCGTCACCTCTCTTTTAAACGGGACTTTCAAGATAGCACCTCGATACCCGCCACCACAGCTCCTTCACGTTCGCCGGCCCTTCGGTCTAACGGATGGCGCGGCGGGGAAAAATCAACTCGTCAAACGATTTAGCATTCGCAATTCCGGCTGCATAGCGCCGGCCGTTATCACATAGAATCGAGCCTCCATGGATACCCTCAACGATCTAAATGAGCGCGTCGACGCCTTCGTCGGCACCAGCTCCTTCGACACGCCTGCCGCGGCAAACGACCAAGCTCCCATCGATGTGCCCGCCGAGGTTCACGAGGGCATCGTCGCCTCGGTCGATTTCTCCGAGGTCGAGCTCGCAGACGAGTTCACCGAGCCCCAGGTAGCCGTGACCCCCAACGGACTGCTCCCCATGGAGCCCCTGCCCATCGACGGACGTCTGCGCAAGGCTGCCCTTCGCATGCCCGACGAGATCGAGGAGGCCAGCGGCTTCACGCTCTTCGGCCGCCGCATCAAGTCGCTCATTTACACCACCGATGTCGCGGTTATCCGCAACTCCAACGCCGATGCCGTTTTTGCGGTCTACCCTTTCACGCCGCAGCCCGCCATTACGCAAGCGCTGCTGACCGTCGCCGAGTGCCCGGTCTTTGTAGGCGTGGGCGGCGGAACTACGACCGGTAAGCGCTCCGTGCAGATGGCAGCCGTCTCCGAGATGCAGGGCGCGGCGGGCTGCGTGGTCAACTCCCCCGCCACTGCCGAGATGGTCGAGCACATCACCAACATCGCCGACATCCCCGTCATCGCCACGGTCGTTCGCTGCGACGACGATGCTCACGCCAAGGTGCGCGCCGGAGCCAAGATTCTCAACATCGCCGCCGGCAAGAACACGCCCCAGGTCCTACGCGAGCTGCGCGAGCACTATCCCAACCTGCCGCTCATCGCGCCGGGCGGCAAGACGCCCGAGAGCATCCGTGAGACCATCGCCGCCGGCGCCAACGCCATCATCTGGACGCCGCCTTCGGCCCAGCAGTTACAGACCGACATGATGCAGCGTTATCGCAAGATGAAGGAAGACGCCACACCTGTCATCTCGCGCGACGATGTGCCCATTATCGACCAGGTCGCCGCCGCCGAGGTCAGCCAGGTCGAGAACATGAATCCCGATGTGCCGATTCCCGACGAAGTCATCGAGCGCGTCGCTTCGATCCACGAGCGCGTCGAGGAGCATCGCGCCAATCGCGGCCTCAAGCCGTCACTGCACGGCTTCTTCTTCCGCGGAAAGAAACGCTAGCCGCAACAGCAAGGCCCGCCCCACAAACGTGAGACGGGCCGTTTTCGTTTGAGCAATCATGCAGCAACGTGATGGGGCAAATTAATCCACGCGCTTGTCGCCCATAAAGAAGAGCGCCACCGTACCAGGTCCGGTATGCGAGCCAATCAGAGTACCGATGTCATTGATCTCAATCTTGCCTTTAAGCTGCGGAACCTGTTCCTCAATCAGCGCCGCAACTGCCTCGGCATCCTCGCGGCACGCCGAGTGCGACATGATGCACTTACCCGAATAATCCGTACCGCCCTGCACGTGTGCCATCATGGTCTTAGCCATCTCGGAAATCGCGCGCTTCTTAGTGCGAATTTTCTCACGTGGCGACAGCTTACCTTCGCAATCGACCGTCATAAGCGGGCAAATCTTAAGCGCCGTGCCAATGATCGCGCTCGCGGCCGAAATGCGACCGCCGCGCAGGTAGCTCGACAGATCGGTCGAGAAGAACCAGTGGTGCAGGTTGAGTTTATGCTCCTCAATCCAAGCGGCCGTCTCGTCGAGTGAAGCCCCGCTATCGCGCACGTCGGCGGCATATTCCAGCAACAGACCAAAGCCCGAAGACGCCCCCAGCGAATCGATGACGCGCACCTTGCCGCCCTGGGGATAGCGATCCGCGAGCATCTGCGCCGCGACGCAGGCCGATCCATACGTGCCCGAAATACCCGACGACAACGTCAGGTGCAGCACGTCTTTACCCTCGGCAACAAACGGCTCCCAAAACTCCTCGTACTCACCCACGCTCACCTGAGACGTCTTGGGCATGGCGCCCGCGGCAATCTGGGCAAAAAACTTGTCCGGCGTAATCGACTGATACAGATCGTCCGTATAGACAACATCGTCGATCTCGTAATGAAAACACACGACAGGGATATTGCGCGCCGCAAAGAACTCACGGGTTCGGTCGGCGGCGGATTCACAGGTCAGGACAAAATCACTCATATGAGGCTCCTTACTCATTGCTGCGCAAATTATCGCACAGTGAGCCTACATGCGGTACATATGTCCACTATTTACCAAATCGAACCAAATATAGTGAACATCTTTACCACCATCGTCTCCACCGGCCCCATGCATAAATATCTGAGAAAACACCCTCTGTCGTCTCCACCCAACCGACACATCTACCTTCACTAAATCGATTTACCAAACCGTTCAGCCGACAATTCAGCCGCTGGCGCAAAATCGAAACAAAAGCGGCGCATACTGATAAACGTTTGATGCTGTTTATCAGTTTTACCAGGCCCATCGGAAGGTGTTTCATGGTCGCATTCGATCGCAACCCGCAAGACTTCAAGTATCTGCGCCTGCTGTCGAGACAGTTTCCCACCGAACAATCCGCATTTACCGAAATTATCAACCTCTCGGCCATCCTTAACCTACCCAAGGGCACCGAGCATTTTATGAGCGACGTGCATGGTGAGTACGAAGCCTTTATGCACATCCTCAACAACTGCTCGGGCGTCGTGCGCGAACATGTCGACGAGATCTTTGGCGACACGCTCTCCTTTGACGAAAAGGGCGAGCTGTGTACGCTCATCTACTACCCGCGCGAGAAGATCGACCTGGTCCGCAGTCAGCGCGAGGACTCGCCCACCTGGTACAAGACGATGCTTGACCAGCTCATCATGGTCGCTCGCTCACTTTCAAGCCGCTACACGCGCTCCAAGGTGCGTAAGGCCATCCCGCGCGATTACGCCTATATCATCGACGAGTTGTTGCACACGCACCCGGACGAGAACAACTATCGCGTGCGCTATCACGAGCGCATCGTGGAGTCCATCCTGGAGACCGCCAGCGCCGACGACTTTATTGAGTCGCTCGCCTCGCTCATCAAGCGCCTGGCCGTCGACCACCTGCACCTGGTGGGCGACATCTTCGACCGCGGCGGCGGCGCGGCCAAGATTATGGACCGTCTGCTCACCTACCATTCGCTCGACATCCAGTGGGGCAACCACGACCTGCTGTGGATGGGCGCTGCGACCGGTGAGCCCGCCTGCATCGCCACGGTGTTGCGCAACAACCTACGCTACGACAACTACGAGATCCTGGAGAACGACTACGGCATCTCGCTGCGTGAGCTTGTCGCCTTTGCCGATGCCACCTACACCGCCGGTGAGTCCATCACCCCGCTGATCAAGGCCATCAACGTGCTGCTCTTTAAGCTCGAGGGCCAGATTATCCAGCGCCACCCCGAGTTCGATATGACCGACCGCCTGTTACTCGACAAGATCGACCACGACACCGGCACGGTCACGCTCGCCGACGGCAGCGTGTGGCCGCTCACGACCAACGACTTCCCCACCGTCGACCCGGCGGACCCCTATACGCTCACGTCTCAGGAGCAGCACATCATCGACAAGCTCGTGTCCGAGTTTGTCACCGCCGATCACCTGCATCGCCATATCGATTTCCTCTATTCCCACGGCTCGATGTACAAGGTCGCCAACGGCAACCTGCTCTTCCATGGCTGCGTGCCGCTCAACGAGGACGGCACCTTTAGCAGCATGAACTGCCTGGGCACCTGGCACGCTGGCCGTGATTATCTCGATTTTTGCGACCACATCGCCCGCCGCGCGTGGCGCGTGGGCGACCGCGATGCCCTCGACTGGATGTGGTACCTGTGGATTGGCTTCAATTCACCCGCCAGCGGACGCCTGGTGCGTACCTTTGAGCGCGCCTATATCGCCGATAAGAGCACCTGGGTCGAGCCGATGGACCCGTACTTTACGCTTACCAAGTCGCCCTCGGTCTGCGATGACATCATGCGCGAGTTTGGCGTCGCGCCCATGGCATGTTCACCGACCGGCCACATCATCAACGGCCACACGCCCGTTAAAACCACCAAGGGAGAGCAGCCCATCCGCGCCGAGGGCAAGCTGCTGGTCATCGATGGCGGCTTCTGCCGCGCTTACCATCCCAAGACAGGTATCGCCGGCTATACGCTCATCTCGAGCTCGCGCGGCTGCCGCCTCAAGTCGCACCGGGCCTTTACGACGGTTGCCGAAGCACTCACGCGCAACGTGGACATCGAAAGCGAGACCAACCGTTTTGACCAAGCAGACCGTCGCCGCATGGTGAGCGACACCGATACTGGCGCCAAGATCCGCAGTCAGATCCGGGACCTGCGCCAGTTGCTCGATGCATATAGAAACGGTGCTATCGGGGAGCGCGCCTAACACCACCCGCGGGGATTGGCTAAACTTGCTAAGTTTGTCATCCCCGCGGCGCTTCGGCGCCAGCTTAAGGCAGGTACCATGCAAAAGCTCCTTGCGCAGATCATGAAATTTGGCGTCGTCGGTGTCATTGCCACGGTTATCGACTTTGGCATTATGAATCTGCTCCACTACGGTCTGGGCCTCAACATCCTAATCGCCAACACCAGCGGCTTTATCATCTCACTCATCTTTAACTACCTCGCAAGCATGAAGTACGTGTTTGCGCACAAGGAAGGCATGAGCCGCCGCCGCGAGTTCATCATCTTTGTCGTGCTGTCCGTGATCGGCCTGGCACTCAACGACGGTATCGTGCTGACACTCAACGCCGGTCTGGGGCTCGAGGCCAATATCGCCAAGATCTGCGCCACCGCGCTTGTCATGGTCTACAACTTTGTGACCCGAAAGGTCTTCCTGGAGGGCGACGAGACCAAGTAACTCGCAACCTTACAACCTTACGATGCCCACGGACAATGCGCGCTCAGTACAGTATCGCCCGTGGGCATCGTTCGTTTACGGGCCATTTTTCAACGTCTGCGGATTAGCTCTTGAAAATTTGGCGAGTTCGTATAGTTCTTGCCAAAGACCTTACGTTTCCCATGCAAAAGCTCTAAAGTATCTCGTTGCTCGATTCATCAACGCATTGGATGTGATTACGTGCGCAAGGCGCTGGCACAACCTCATACCAAGCAGTTCCTCAAGTTTGCCGTCGTGGGTCTTATCTCCTTTGGCATCGACTGGGGCATGCTCATTGCGCTCGTCGAGCTGTTCCACCTCGACTTTTTGATGAGCACCACGGTTTCGTTTATCACGTCCGTCGTGGTCAACTACTGGCTCAGCATGAAGTACGTGTTCGACCACCGCGAAGGCATGAGCCGCAAGCGCGAGTTCACGATCTTCACCATCCTGTCGGTGATCGGCCTGGGCCTCAACGACCTGTATATGTTTGTGGGCGTCACGTTTTTGAGCATCGGCTACCAGGCCATGAAGGCCATCGCCACGTTCCTCGTCACCTGGTACAACTACTTCAGCCGCCGCTTCTTCCTCGAGGGCGCACGGTCGTAGTCGATTCACTATTTGCTTGAATGTATAACCGGTTGGAATTCCCATTCCAACCGGTTTTTTGTTTGCAGCGCCTGCCGAGGAAGGCGCACAAGGCGGGCCGCAGCGTCGGAAAGGGTAGTAGTTTCCCCATGGTCGCCCCGCGGAAAGCGCGTCCCGGATTGCAGCCTCAGAACGGGACACAGCTTCCGCAACGTGGCTCTAGCGGAAAGCGCATCCCAGAATCGATGCCCAAAACGGTCCGCAGCTTCCCAATGGGCGTTGCTTCGGAAAGTCCATCCCGGAATGAGCCCTCAGAGCGGAACACGCTTTCCGAAACCCGCCCCATCGGGAAACTGCGTCCCGGAATTCGCCTACAGAGCGGGATGCAATTTCCGGTTGAGCCTCGATTGGGAAACGACGTCCCATTCGCATGAAAAACGGACGGTCCGGATGTTGGTCCGAACCGCCCGTCTGGCGCGCTATGTCGAGGCCTCTAGCCCGTTACGTAATACCAAACGACGTTGTCGCCATTGGAGAGAACGCAGTTACTGCAGGCCGTCATGGGCGTTGTGCCGTTGACGGAGTACATCCAGCCGCTCGTGCCGCCGTACTGTTTCTCGGCCAAACCACCAATCGCAGAAACATACGTGCCGTACGATGAGCCGTGTGCGTTGACAGAAAGGCCCAGCGCGCACAGGGCATCGTAAACGGTGGCGCCTTCGTTAAAGGTAAAGGTGCCGCCAGAGGACACGGGATTGCCCACAGCGCTCGATGTGACCGAAACCGTCACCGTAACGTAGTTGGACTCCTGTGAGCCGCTTTGGCTGCCCGAGGAGGCGTTTCCACCATTAGAGGATGAGGCTCCATCAGACGACTGGCCACCGCCCGAAGAAGCACCGCCAGACGCATTGGAAGTATCACCGGCTCCCGTATTTTGGGCAGCGGATTTATCGCCAGACTTCTTGCCGCCCCGGTCCTCGGACTTCTTGCTATCCGAGTTTTTGTCCGATTCCTTGTTTGAAGACTCGGAATCGTCCTTAGCGTCGTTCGAACCCTTGGGCTCGTCTTTTGCATCATTCGAAGATTTGGAATCCTTGGAACTGGCCTCGCCCGAAGTCGTAGTCGAGCCAAACCCCTTGGTGTCCTTGGCGACGACGCTCTCCCCCGTCACGGTCTGAACGATCCAGTCGATGGACCAGGCGCCGCTCTCGGAAGGATGGACGAAGCCCAGCGAGACGACGATCAGAATGGTGCACGCGGCAGCAAGAACGCCAAGGAGCGCCTTGCGACGAGAGGCGGACGCCGCCGAAGCGGTGCCCTGTTGCTTTGCATCGTCGAACTGAATGAACGAGGAATCTGGTTGCTTGGGGTCAGCGTCCTTGGATTTATTGGACACAGCCCTCACCTACCGACGTTTGGTGAACACGAACACGCCGACGATGGCGAGACCGATGACGCCGGCGGCAACGCCAACAATGGCGAGCGGGTTGGTGCCAGTCTCCTGCTCGGAAGCACCAGAGGACTTCTTAGCAGTGGTCGTGGAAGCAGCACCCGTATCGGACTTGGAATCGGACTTCTTGTCAGACTTCTTGTCAGACTTCTTCTCGTCCTTCTTGTCGGACTTATCGGAGTCCTTCTTGTTGGACTTGTTGTCCTTGGCCTCGGTCTTAGTCGACACCGTCGTCTTGGTCACCGGCTTCTGGCCCGGGGCAATAGCGCCGCCCTTCGAGCCGGAGCCAGAACCCGCGCCAGCGCCAGTGCCGGAACCAGCACCGGTACCAGAACCGCCGCCATTCGAACCAGCGCCGCCATTACCGCCAGGCTTAACGGCATTCTTGGTCCACTTGGCATACAGCGTCAGATCGGCCGTTACCGGCGTACTGAAGTCATACGCCTGCGTGCAAGCCTCATCGGTATACCAACCGCCGAAAGTGTAGCCATCGCGCGTCGGATCGGCCGGCTTGACCAGCTTGCCATCGGCCGTAGCAACAAACTTAGTGTCGCAAGCAGACCCGCCGTTGGAATTAAAGGCAACCGTCCAAGACTCGACAGCCCCCAGCTTGAACAGCGTGCCCGAATCATTGATGTAGTACAGGTTGCCAGATGCATCGGTAATGACCGGAGAGTCGCAGTGCTGGTAATGGCCAGCCGCATCATAAATCTGCGTCGCCTCTGCATCGCCGAGCGTATAGCGATACACGCCACCACCAGCAGAGTAGTTAACGTAATCCTTGCTATCCGCGCTGTTAACGGTGAAGTACACATAGGTCTTGCCGCCCTGAACACTCACCAGCGGAGTAGCAGCAATACCGTTAAATCCGGCCGGCAGTTCTTTACCGTCAGCAGCGGTGACCATCGTGGTTTTACCGGTCTTCAGATTATAGAAAGCCAGAGCAGAGCCAGTAGCCGTCTGTCCGCCGACAATCAAGTTTTCGCCAGCCACCGCCGGTGCGCTCATGTTATTCGTAAGACCCAGGTCGACCGTCTTCTGCTCGCTCAGTACGCCCTTCGCCGAAAGCGAAATCACATGGAGCTTTCCATCGTGCGTCATCTGATAGAAGGTCGAACCATTGGACGGATCGGCGACACAGTCGGCGTTCGCGAGAGCGCCGAGCTTCATGGTCGAAACGACATCGCCCGTCGTCTTATCAATGCACTTAAGCGTGCCCGCGCTCGTAGGAACAATGGCATACTTATCCGTCAAAGCCGCACCAGTCCAGTAATAGCCCTCGGCAGGGTCGATGTTCTGCCAAGAAACTTCGCCCGTGGCAATCTTAATGCGCGAAAGGGAGCCGTTGCCGTAGGTCGCGTTGTAATTCTCGTCATACGAAATATCGACCGTACCAACATAGACGTACTCGCCGTCCGAAACGACGGTGCAGGAGCTCTGCGTCAAGTCCGTCAAACCGGGCGTCAGCCACTTGCAGATCAGCTTGTCTGCAGTAATCGCCTGGACCGCACCGCCGTTGAGCGGAACGATGATAAGGCCATTGGTATAGATCGGACGAGAGGTATAGCTCACCTTGGAGGCAAGCGGCGCAGAGGCAACCTTTTTGCCCGTGGACGAATCGATCTTAATGAGCTCGTTCTCGGTCGCGATGTACACAAAGCCGTTAGCAATGACAGGCTCGCTGCAGTTGGCATACTGCTGACCAGACTCGGCCTTCCAATCGAAGGCCCACTTAAGACCGGCGGCCTGCGCAGGCGTCTTGGCATCCGTTACGGTCGAACCGTTGCCACTGTTGCCGTAGCCGGCCCACTCGGCATCCCAATCAGGAGTCGTCGCGCTCGGATCCACGACAATCTTGTCGGGATCGGGCATGGGCGAATTTTCGGTGGTATAGGCAAGCGTGACCTTATCGCCGCTCTTGAGCGTAATCTGATTGGCGCAAAGTAAGGAGGGCTCTCCGTTGATATACAGATGCCAATATTTATTGGTCGCAGCATCCCAACCATACGGTTTGTGATCAAACGGCGAAGTAATGGAATTCAGGAACCAGTACTCACCACTCTGGGAGCCGTTGTACGCAACGCCCTTGGCCTTCAGAACTGCCTCAATAAGGTTCTGGGCCGTGGAGCCTTCGGGCAGAGAAACATTGCTTGCCGTGCCCCAACGCGTATTGTTCCCGTTGACATCGGGACCGATAACATCGACAGAACCAAGAACCTGGCCAGGAAGGGCACCGGCGTCAGCACCATACATAAAGGTGACGGCGTCACCCTCTTGGAGCTCGTAGGCACCGGCGCCAACGTCGGCGAACTTGCCATTTACGTAGAAGCGCCAATAGCTATTGGTCGCAGCATCCCAGCCATAGGACTTACCATCGAACGGCGAAGTAATGCCGTTGAGGAACCAGCCCCAAGGCGATTCGCCAGCATCGAGAGTAAGGCCGGTCTGCTCAAGGAGATCCTTAGCAGTGGAGCCTGCCTTGAGGCTCGTCTGGCCCGTCGAAGCCCAAACCTGCTGCTTGCCGTCCTTGTCCTTACCAAGTACCTGAACAGAAGCATGAACAGAATCAGAGGGCAACTGGTCGCCCCAGCCACCGTAGAACCACGTAACGGTATCGCCAGCATGAATGGTGACATTGTCCGCCGTGTAGTCGCTCGACTTGCCGTTGATAAACAGCTGCCAATAGGTCGAATAATCGAGCGGCGTACCCAGCTCAACGCCGTTGTACTTAAGGCTCAGAATGAAGGAGCCCGCAGCAACGGCGTCAATATCATTCGCCTCGAGCGCGACCTTCGTAAGGTCAAGCGCGCTCGAGCCGGACGTCACCACATACTGTGCGTTATCGACCCAAGTCTGAGTCTTGCCCTGGGCATCGCAACCAATGACGGTCACATTTGCGGCAACCTGGTCCTTAACGACAGGGGACGCGCTACCAGCCGTATAGGCAAACTCAATCTTCTGCCCCTGGGTGAGCTTAACGCTGCTCGCGCCAACCGAGGAAGACGCGCCGTCGACGAACAGCTGCCAGAAGGCATAAGTCGTCGGATCGTAGGCAAGCGTGCGGCCATCGCTCGGGGATGTGATGCTTTTGAGGTAGAAACCGTATGCCGTGTTCGGATCGTAATCCGCCTTGAAGCCCGTCTTCTGCTGCAGCTTAATGAAGGCATCCGCAGCCGTCGCGCCCTCATCGAGCTTGAGCTGCGTAGGTGCCACCCAGGTCTGAGCCTTGCCGTCGGCATCGGTGCCGATAATCGAGAACGAGACCTCGACTTGCTTCTTGGCGACATCGCCGGTTTCTGTCGGGTTCTCTGTCTGGACGGCAGTCGCGGCGGCAGATCCTGCTTGGCCAGCGGATGCCGTCGAAGACTGCTCGCTCGTGGCAGGGCTCTCCCCCGTCGCCGAGCCTTCGTCGCCAGTTGCTGCCTCTGTTGTGGCGGCACTGGCTGCAGGCGCGCTCCCGGAATCCGAAACCTCGGCGCCGCTCTGCTCAGCGGTACCGCCCGCAAGCGCTGCGTCCTCGCCTGGCGTCGTAGCCTGAGCCACAGCGTCGGTAATGCCCTCGGCACCCTCGGCCCACAGCTGAGCCGGCGTGGTGCTGAAGGCCATCGCGAAGGCCAGGAATGCCACCAGGCCGCGCTTGGCTACGCCGCGCGCGATTACGCCACGGCGACGAAGCGAGGCACGCTGGCACTCGTCCTCAAACATATCCATTTGTCTCCTACTGTCTGTACTTGGAGCGTTGCCTTGAAGCTGCCCCACGTCATCGCGCATGTTGCGCTCGAGTTCCCCCATCGGGGTCCCCCTTCCCTCCAGAGCCCTATGCACACCGGCGGCAAAAGCCGCAGCCGCATGCAAGATGGGAGGCGATCCGACTTAACCTTAACGACTCGGGCGCGCCGTCCGATCTGCGACGCGAACATCCCGAGCCAAGAGGAATTACGGTTACTGGTACAGCCGGGGACTTGCACCCCGATTCTCCCAAACGCGCAGGAAAACCGCGCATTCGTGCGTCTCCGCACCACCATCTAGGCCATCGATTAAAACCGTCAATATGCTATCACGCAAAAGGGCCTCGCACGCAGGCGAAGCCCAAGGTAAAAGCTATTGTTTGCGATAGGAAAATGCGGTGACGGCCGCAGCCTCTAGTGCTTGCCGCCGTGACTGTTGAGCCAGATATTGCGACCCAGCATAAGCGCCAGCACCAGCGCGCTCACGTAGCCCATAAAGCCAATGACTGGGATACCAAACACAACCGGCTCGATGCGTGCGTAGTACACCACCGACGAACCGATAAACAGGCCGGCGATAACGATAGCCATCGACATGCGGTCGATAATTCCGCCCAGCTGTCGCAGCGCCTTATCGCTGCTCATGATCTGCGTGTTCACCTTAAGCTGGCCGCGCGTGAGCATACGCGAAGCCAAGCCCAGATACTCGGCCGCCTCGAGCGAGCCCTTCGCCGCGCGATAACTGCTCGCTGCAAAGTCGCGGCTCATCTCGCGCATGCGGGCGTAGGTGCTCTTCTCGTTTTTGATGTGCGTCTGGATGATCTGGATCATGTTGACGTTGGGCATGTACTCGGTCAACAGGCCCTCGAGCGTCACCATGCCGCGGGCGAACATCGTCACCACGCTCGGCAGCTCAACGTCATTTTTGCGCGCGAGGTTTAACAGCGAGGTCAAAAACTCGCCGATATCCAGGTCTTTAAGGTCGAGCCCGGCAAAGTCGGCAACAATAAAGTCCAAGTCGGACAAAAAGGCCGAATGGTCAAGCTCGGCCGAATCGCCGCGCGTCACGGCGAAGCGCATGAGCGAATCCTTGAGCTTGGGCACGTCACCCTCGGCCACGGCGAAAATCATGTCCTTGACGATGCCACGGTCGTGGCTCGACATACGCCCGACCATGCCCAAGTCGATAAAGTAAACGATGCCGTCCTTGAGAATGATGTTTCCCGCATGCGGGTCGGCATGGAAAAAGCCGTCATCAAGCACCTGCGACGAGTAGTCCTCGACAATCGCGGCACCGATCTTTTCCAAGTCATAGCCCTCGGCCACCAAGCGTTCAGGATCGGCGATCGAAATGCCGTCGACGTAGTCCATAACCACCACGTGTTCGGTGCACAGGTCCAGATAGGATTTAGGGCACGTCACGCCATGAACGCTCTTATGGAACTCGTAGAAGTCGTTGAGGTTTTTGGCCTCGGCCAAAAAGTTGGTCTCCTCGCGAAACGAGGTCCACAGCTCCTCGACCACGCCGTGCAGGTCAACGAATTGATCGGTGTTGACGAACTTGGAAACGATACGCACCACCGAGCGGATGATATCGATGTCCTGCGCCATAACCTGCTGCGCACCGGGGCGCTGCACCTTGACGGCCACATCCTCGCCCGTCACCAGACGAGCGCGGTGCACCTGCGCGAGCGATGCGCTACCAAGCGGATTGGGATCGATCGCATCGAACATCTCCCCCAGGCGCAGGCCGTATTCTTCCTCCAGACAGCGAAGCACTACCTCGTACGGCACCGGCTCCACGTCGGAGCGCAGACGACGCAGCTCGTCGCAAAAGCGTTGCGGCAGAATCTCGGACCGGTTGGCCAGAATCTGCCCCATCTTGACGAACATAGGGCCGAGTTCCTCGAGCAGGCGGCGCAAACGAACCGGCGTGAGGTTATCCCACACGCGGTACTTTTTGACCAGGCGAACAATCTGCCCAATGCGTTCGCGACGACCCGCCGGCGTGAGCTGGTATTCCTCGTCCGGTGCCATCGCGTCGGGCTCCTCGGGCACCATATCGACAGCGCGTGGCTTCTTGCGAGCGCCCGAGACGGCAGCGTCGACCTCATCGACAACCGCCGCCTCGTCACCCAGAGGATCTAGATTGTTGTAATCGGTGGTGGAATCTGCCATCTGCGCTGCTACTCGGCCTCTTCGGTATCCTTCGCATCGTCGGGCTCAACGGACTCGACGGGCACCGAGGTCACGTTGTCCTCGACCGAATCGACGATGTCGCGCACATGGGCCAGGAAGGCCGTACGCTCGGGCGCAGTCATAACGCGGACGCGAGCCAGAATGAGCTCGTCGAGCACGCGTTGGGCCGCGGTCTCGCCCTGCATGCCCAGACGCTCGGTCAGGTCGGAGATGGTACCGCCGGCCTGCTCGAACATGTCGGACACACTGCGGGCGATATCGGGGGTGGCGGTGTCCTTGCGGACCTGCTCGCCTTTGGTATTAAGGTCGTCGAGGACCTTCTTGCCGCCTTCAACAGCAACGGCGGCAGCGCCAAAGCCCACGTTAATGGCGCCGTTAACAAGCTGATCGAGTTTCATAACCATGGTTGTCTCCAATCACAAACAACTGCATTGGCGTTCTTGTACCCAAGATTGAGTGAAAGCGACAAAGCGTTTTAGCACTATTCGATCGACGGGAAATCCCTACCTCACGTTGTCGTTCATCGCGAAAGAGTTCTTCATGGCGCAGCTCGTGGTGTAGAGCACCTTGCCCAGCAGGGCATCGGTCTCCACGCGCACAAGCTCGGCAAAGGCCTCGTTGGCGCGTGCAAGCTCGGCAGGCACCTCGGCCTCGGGTAGCGCGGCTACGGCAGCATCGACGTCATGGATCTGCTTGTGGCCCATGCCACCGACCTTCTCCTGATAATCCTCGACCGCGCGACCGCACTCATGGAAGCGGACGTCGGCCAGGGCGCCGATCAGGCGGTTGGCCCAGTAGAAGTTTTCGGACGTCACGCGAGCCTGCGTGTCGGCATAGTACTCGGGCATGGTCTCGACGTTGGCGTACAGCGGGACCAGCGCGTTAAACGAGTTGGAGCCAAAGGCCATCCACTGCACGGCGCGATACGCCGGCTGCGCATAGGGGCGCAGCTGCAACACGGCGAGCTGGCTGTTGCGGTTGATGCCGATGGGGCGATAGGCGCCGCGCGTGGCGGGCGTGCCCTTACTGCCGTAGCAGTCGTACTCCGTGCCCTGGTAGTGGCTCGAGAGTACGTACTTAATGTCCTCGATGGTCACCTTGCGCTCGGGCACACGGCTCCAGGGGATGTCGTCGCTCTCGGGCGTGTAGTCGGCGTCGGGGCCGTCCCACACATCGCTGGGGTTGAGGCAGCGCTGCATGTACCAGGCGCGCGGCGTGTTGTAGACGTGGTCGCTGTCGCTGTGCGAGCCAAAGGCCTCGCGCGGGTTAAAGACCGTCGCCGGGCCGTCGCCCTCGACGCCCAGCGTCAAGTCCAGATGCCACTCGGCCATCCAGGCGCGCAGGTCGGCGGAGCACATGTGGTCGGCCTGGTCGCCCTCGGCGTCGTCCAGGTCAAAGCTGTCGATACCCAGCTGGTTAGGCATGGTCACATAGGCGTCGTCGGGCACGCGCTTGGCGATCCAGTGATGGCCGCCGATGGTCTCGAGCCACCAGATCTCGTCCACGTCGCTAAAGGCGATGCCGTTGTTCTCGTAGGTGCCGTAGCGCTCGAGCAGGTCGCCCAGGATACGGACGCCGTCGCGGGCGGACTTGGCATACGGCAGGACCAGGGTCACCATGTCCTCCTCGCCCAGGCCACCAGGCTGCGCCGGCACATAGCCGTCCTCACCCTCGTTGCCCTTGGCGGGCACGTAGTCCACGAGCGGATCGGCGCCGCGAACGCGCTCGTTGGTGGTGAGCGTCTCGGTTGCGGACATGCCAACATTGAGCTCGTTGAAGCCCGCCTCGGCCCAAATGCCGTGACCGGGAATAACATCGGGGACGCTCGTGTAGCGCATGGGATTATCGGGCAGTTCAACGGTCAGGTGACTCAGGACGCTCGTGTAGACGCGCGGCTGCTCGTCGGGATGCACTACGCGCATGTGCTTGGGCTCAAACACCCCGTTGGACGAGTCCTCGTTACGCGCGACCAGGGTCGACCCGTCGTAGCTCGCGTTCTTACCAACCAAAATCGTTGTGCACGGCATGCGCATCCTCCTTGAGCGAAGAAATCAAACGGCAACAGTGTATCGTTTCGACGCAAAAAGGGCGAAACCACGGCCTCGGCAGCCCTTGTGGTCAAAAACCTATTTCGATGCGCGCTCAGCCGCCTCGATCACGTGCTTGGCGAGAATTGCTGTCGTCACGGCGCCCACGCCACCCGGCACGGGGGTGATTGCGCCAACAACCGGCTCCGCGGCATCAAAATCGAC
The DNA here is from genome assembly GCA_958438955.1 of uncultured Collinsella sp. GTDB lineage: Bacteria > Actinomycetota > Coriobacteriia > Coriobacteriales > Coriobacteriaceae > Collinsella. Next base: position 15,872 of record CAUBTS010000002.1, on the reverse strand, counting down.
GTCGCCGACCAGCTTGCCAGCGGCTTCGTCCCAATTAATGCCAACATCGATAATCGCCTGGTCCTCGCGGACCGCATCTGCGCCAATCGTGCGCGCGCGTCCAACGGCGGCAACCACAATGTCGGCAGCACAGCACTCGGCGGCAAGATCGCGCGTATGCGTATGGCACGTCGTCACGGTTGCGTTGCGCACCGTAAGCATGGCGGCAACGGGGCGGCCAATTACCAGTGAGCGTCCGACCACGGCAACTTTGGCGCCGTCCAGCTCAACGCCGTAATGATCCAGCAAAGCAAGCACGGCTTCAGCTGTGCAGGGGGCAAAACCCTCGCCGCGCCCCGAAAGCGTGGTGAGCAGCGAAGCCGGCGTCATGGAGTCAACGTCCTTGGAGGGATCGAGCGCTGCGGCGACGGCGTTCTCGTCAAGGCCGGCGGGCAGCGGGCGAAACATCAGACAGCCATGAACAGCCGAGTCGGCATTGATGTCCTCGATGGCCGTCAACAGCTCGTCTTGCGAAACACCGGCAGGAAGCAACACGCGACGCGCCTCGATGCCAACCTTTTCGCAGCGTTTAAGGGCGCCGCGCTCGTAGGATAGGTCGTCCTCGCGTTCACCCACACGCACGATAGCAAGCGTCGGAACAACACCGCGTTCGCGCAGCGCAGCGCAGCGGGCAGCGAGCTCCTCAGTCAAAGCGCGGGCGACGGGAGCACCCTTCAGTAGCTCAGCCATGGCTATCCCCTCTTTCTTGCAGCGTCGGAGGCGCGGCGCGCCAGCGCATCGGCGTGCGGCAACCATGTGTCGAGCAACTCATCACACGCCGTCTCGAGCTCCTCGGCGCGTGCACGATCCTTCATAGACGTGGTGTTCGCAAAGAGCGTCAAGCTCGCGCCCTGCATGGCGGCGCGGCAGAATACGGCGCCGCACGCCACATCGGACAGCAGCTGACGCGAACCCTTGTCGGCCATGTCCTCGAGCAGCGCCAGTGCGCGCCCGCAGGCATCCATAATGCGATACGGCGGCATAGCGGCCACATGCAGCGCATCCTGAATCGCAGCCGGTCGGGCCGGGTCCTCACGCGGAATACCGTACGCAGCGGACACCTGGCCGTACGCACGAACGTCCTCGGCGACCAGACCCACAAGCTCCTGCGCCAACTCGTCTGCCTGGGCAAACGCACGCGTCAGGTCATCCGCACGATCAGCAAGCGCGGGATTGGTCGCACCGTAGCGGGCAACCATTCCGCACAGCGAGGCGCCCAGCGCGCCCACAAAAGCGCTCGCGCTGCCACCACCGGGAACTGGCTCGCGCGCGGCCAGCGCCTCGGCAAAACCGCGACAGGTTTTATCCATCATCTCTTGGCTCATACGCACACGCACCTTCAAGTCATATATATCGGTCGGGCGGCCGACGTCGGCCGACCGCATCGATCACGTAATGGTGCTAAGTCTAGCCCATAAGTACGCGAGCGTCAGCGCACCTGGCCATCGCGGATTTCTATGGCACACGATAGGCCATGTCAACGCAAACATGGGACACATGGCCCACCTTTCGAGACTCCCGAGCAGCACAAGCTGGGGCATATCTATAAGTAAGGAACCCGTTGGGGAACGGCCGCGCAACGGCCACAAGCGATGAACGGAGGCATAAGTCGCACAGTACACAGAGACATCCGCCGCCAGCGCAATCAGTACCCCAACAGCATGCGGCGCCGTGATGTCATCAGCAGACAAGGAGGACGCCACCATGATGAAAAAGACCCTATCAATCCTTTCCCTTTGCATCGCCCTCTTTGCCGCGCTCGCCCTTGTGGGCTGCGGCGGGAGCGCATCGGGCGGCGGCAGCGCCCCCAAGAGCGAGAGCAAGGAAAAGGCCCCCGTCGCCAAGAAGACCGACTACATCTGGTTTAAGGTCGAGATGCCCGAGGGCGTCGGCGTAAGCGACTCTGCCGGCAAGAATGCCGACAGGGTCCAGCTCACCTTCCCCGAAGACGAGAACGCCTCGGCCGATCGCTTTATCCCCGTTTGGAAAAAAGCGCTGACGGCCGAGGAATCCCACGCCGACCAGGCGGAAAAGAAGGGGGATACGTTCCAGTGGAAGGATGGCGGGTCCGTCGAGTATAACGGCAGGACGTGGCTCGTCGGAACATACGAGGACAACAGCGGCATCTCAACCATGCTTTTTACCGATGTTGAGCCGGGAAGCGTCTACGTCCTCATCTCGAACTTCGACCAGCACAAGAAAGAAGCCGAGGCACTCCTCAACTCCATCGAGTTCCCCGATGACATGGAAGAGGCAGTTTCCGAGGCACGCGAAGTCGAGATTTCGAGCATCGAGATCAAGTAACGGGACACCCGCACGCGCCTACGCGCACCCGCGCACATGCGCCCCATTAAAACAACGGGCGCCCAACCCGGGGAGGGCCGACAGCATCGGCCCTCCCCTCTTTTGCGACCGCACATATTGCCACTTGTCGGCGCAATTCCAGCCCCCAGAATGGGACACATGGCCCACCCTAGCGAGCCGTCCACGCGTACAGTAAAGGCAGGTAATCCATGGACGATTACAGATCGAGGAGGACACGACCATGAAAAAGAAGGCCTTTGCGATTCTCACCCTCTGCATCAGTCTCTTTGCCGCGGTTGCCCTGGTGGGTTGCGGCGGCAGCGGCGGCGCTACCGGCAGTGGCGGTGGCGGCGGCGCAGAAAAGCCAGCCGTGGATATGAGGACCAACTTCATTTGGTTTAAGGTCGAGGTCCCCGAGGGCGTCGAGATCACCGACGTCGCAGGCGACACCGCCGACAGGGCCCAGTTTAAGTTCACCGAGAGCGAGCACGCCAGCGACCGCTTCATCCCCGTCTTCGACTCTGACAAGAACGCCGACGAGCTGTTCGACTACGAGGCAAAGTGGAAGGCCAACTCCGGATGGACCGAGAGCGATCCCGTTAAGTACAACGGCAAGACCTGGCGCAGTGCCTACTTTACGCACTCGGGCGGCGTGACGACCGAGTACTTCACCGACGTTGACGGTGGCAGTGTGTATGTGCGCATCGACAACGTCGAGGAGCACAAGGACGCCGTCGAGACCATGATGAAGTCCCTGGAATTTGCCGATGACATCGCCGAGGCCAAGACCGAGGCCATGGACGTCAAGCTCGACGATATCGAGATCAAGCGTTAAGCGACTGGCGAGCGCAGCGGGAAACACGGGCGCAGTGCAAACAAGCGACGGTTCCCCAGCGCTTCGTACCCAGGGAGGGCCGGTAAACCGACCCTCCCTTTCTTATGCCGGTAGCCAACGAACGCGAGGATGCCGGACGCCGGAACCGCTCCAAATGTAGCAACAGTACGAAAACGACAAACACCCCAACACGTCCGCCCGCCGATTTATTGCGCCGCGCAGACAATTAAACCAGCATCTTTAAACATCTGGGCAGTATAGTGACCAAAACTATCGCATAACCGCACTCTACGAATGGAGAAGTTATGACCGAACACCACGCCATCAGCCGCCGAGCATTTACGTTGGGCCTTGGACTCGCGGCGTTGTCGCCACTTGCAAGCCTGCCCGAAACCGCGGCATTGGGCATTGGCCCACGAGCGGCATTTGCAGACGACGCTGCCACAGCGTCGGTCAGCCTCAACAATTTCGTCATTCGCCTTCGCCCCGCGGGCTATTTTCGCACCGCGAGCGTCAACGAAGACGGCAACGTCATCGGCAACGTCTGCCATCTGTTTAATGACGGCACGTCCAGCAAGCTCATCCTTGAGAACGTAACGACCAAGAATGACGATACAAACTGGTATGCTATCCGCACCTTGCTCAATTTCGAAGAGCATAAAAAAGACGGGCTACAGCATTTGGTCGGTCGATGGCGACTCGGACAAAGACGGAAAGGTCATCCACGTATGGAGCGGCGAGTATGACAACAAGCCCAGCCGCGCTTTTGCGTTCGAGCGGCAATCAAACGGAACCTATATCATCCGAGACCGCACGGTCGAGAAAGAAACCGAGAAAAAAGACATTAAGTACCTGGCAATAGAATCGAACGGCGAAGACCAGGACAACAATAAGATTTGCCATAAGAACAAGAGTAAGAGCATTCCGTGGGAGCTCGAGCTTGTCGGTTACGACATGAAAAAGAACGATGCCACGGTTAGCAGCCTCGACTGGATCACGTATAGCAGCTACGTCGACGGACCATGTTGGATGAAATACGTCGACGACAACAAGTTCCTCGACGAGCTGAGCATCCCGGGTACGCACGATTCGGGCACCTGCAGCGTGGACAACGACACTGAGCCCCAATCCTCGCAAGTAAAATGCCAGCAGGATTACATTCCCACGCAGCTGCTCGAAGGCATTCGCTATTTTGATATCCGTCTCGGAAAGGGCGACAACCCTGGCATCGACCATGGGATGTACTACCTGCTCAAAAAAGACGCGTACTTTTTGCATCTTTCCGATGTCATAGGCTACTTCAAAACGTTTTTGAACGAAAACCCGACAGAAGCGCTCATCATGCTTGTATCACGAGGCAACGACGAGGCTACCGACGAAAGTGTTACGACGGCTTTCGCCAAGGTTTTGGACGACAACCCCAAACTGTTCTATACGTCGAGCCGCGTTCCCACACTGGGCGAGGTGCGCGGAAAGATCGTCCTGCTACGTCGATTTGGACTCGACGGCGACAGCGTAAGCGGCCACACGTGGGGACTCGACCTCACCGAATGGGATAACAAAATCGCAGCGCACACCGACAGCAGTTCCATGTGTCTCGTCCAAGACGCGCGGGGCTTTGAAGCCGCGGGGGAAACAGGCGACAAAGAGCCCTATTGCACCAAGGTATACGCCCAGGACAAGTACAAACTCACGGGAACCGACAAGCTCAGCTGGGTCGATAATGCGCTGAAGGAAACGTCCGGGCGCACGCGCAACGAGGTAGATGTCGAGGACGATAACGGGGCCAAGGAGAAAGTCCTGGAGCGTTGCTGGTCTATCAACTACACCAGCTGCACGGGCTTGTCGCACGGAGGCAATCCTTTTACCTCGGCACGAGTAGTCAACGAGCATCTGTATAAGAGCCCGTACATCAATCCCAGCGGCATCGAGGATACAAAGTCAGATTACCTCAAGCACATTGGCATCATCGCATCCGACTTTGTTGATGCGGCGCTGGCCCGGAGCATCTACCAGCGCAATTACGATACGGAGCACAAGCAGACGGCTTCGTACTATCTCCCGTACTATCTCCCGACCCGCATGCGCATGACGTACGGCGACTCGCTGAGCGATGCCTCATTCCAGGACGGCAAGACCGTTGGCGAGGGTCATTTCCGCCTCGTCGACAGCAGCAACGTACTCAACGTGGCAGCTTCGGGCCATGCGTTTGCCATCGAATATGTGGATGTCGACGCCTTGGGCAACGAGACCGTTACGGAGCTGCGGGGCTCCGTGCCCATCGATATCGATCCACGCGCGCTGACGCCCCATTTTGAGGGACTCGAAGGCCTTAAGGCCGGCGAAGACGTGCGCGCCAAGATTGCGGCATCACTCGAGGGCAAGCTTGAAACCGATGCCTGCACGGCCCAGCTCGAGTTTGTGCACGACGCGACCGGCGCTCCGGGCACAGCAATGGCCGAGGGCGAAACATTTGCCGCAGGAACGTACTGGGTGCGCGTGAACGGTCTCTTGGGCGACGCGGCGCAGAACTACACGCTCGCCAGCGACGGAGCCGCAAGCTTTACCGTAGCGGCCTCGGACAGTGCTGCCGGCGCCGGCACCGGCAGCGGCACGGGTTCCAACGCAGGCAGCGCTGATAAGAACGGTAAGGGCAACAAGGGCAAGGGCTCGGGCGGAAAGCTCGCCGACACGGGCGACAGCTCTGGCGTTGCCGCCGGGCTCGCTGCCGCCGCCGTGGCGACAACGGTCGCCGGCGCGGCGATGCTTGCCAGTGACGGTGAAAACAACGAGGACGTTGTCGAATAGGCAAGCCGGCCTTTTAGACACATCGACTCAATCGGGGGCGCAGAACACCGTTCTGTGCCCCCGATTTTTACCTTGGCCCGAACGCCGCTATCGGCTACATCACCATGTTCAGCGCGTTAACAAACTCCTGGGCCTTCGCACGGCTGTTCAGGCTAAAGACGCAAGCGGTCAACAGACGATTGCGCAGAAAAACATCGCGGCCTTTGATTCTATTGACGCCCGTAATGTCCTTAAGATAAACAATCTCGGTGTGCTTGCCGCCAAAAGTGCCCTTCTTGAGCACCTCGATACGATTGGGGTAGATCTTAACGTCTTTAAAGCTACCCGAACCTTTGTCCTGGAATAGCAGCGTGTTGTTGTCCATACGCGTCACTCCCGTGGGGTTCGCTAAAACTGTCTCTATGGTCACATTTTAGTCACCGCAAGGCCCCCATGCGAAGGTGCCAAACAGCACAGTAATTCGTGTCCGCGCGAGGCTTTAAACTAAATTCGATAAAGATGCATTCCACAAGAGGAAAGTGGGGCGACAGTGATGGGCGAACTGGTAAACCGTGGAGAATCGGCAATCGTGCCCGAAGGTTTTTACAAGCAGGTCTCCTCGATTCTCAACGCCGCTCGCGACAAGGCCTATACCGCCGTTAACTTTGCGATGGTTGAGGCATATTGGGAGATCGGCAAGAGTATTGTTGATGAACAGGGCGGAGAGGGGCGCGCAGCATATGGAGAGGCATTGATTGCAGGCCTCTCCAGAAGGCTTACCGCGGATTTCGGAAGAGGCTTTGGCATCGCAAACCTTCGCAATATGCGTCAGTTCTTTCTTGCGTTTCCAATTCGCGACGCACTGCGTAGCGAATTGAGCTGGACTCATTACCGCAGGTTGATGCGCATTTCCGACCCTGACGCTCGCACCTGGTACATGAACGAATGCGCCGATTCTCGTTGGAGCACGCGTCAGCTCGAACGCCAGATCAATACCATGTTCCGCGAGCGCCTACTTGCCAGCAAGGACAAGGAGGCCGTCACCCAGGAAATCCAAAAGAGCGCCCCGGCTCGTCGCCCCGAGGATATCATCCGCGACCCATATGTACTGGAGTTTTTAGGTTTCTCGGACGATACTGCGTTTCGCGAGAGCGATCTAGAGCAGGCGCTCATCACGCATCTTCAGAAGTTCCTGCTGGAGCTTGGCCGTGGTTTCGCTTTCGAGGCGCGCCAAAAGCGCATCACCTTTGATGGACGCCATTTCTATATTGACCTTGTGTTTTACAACTATCTGATGCGCTGCTTCGTGCTCATCGACCTTAAGACCGATGACCTTACGCATCAGGACCTAGGCCAGATGCAAATGTATGTGAACTACTACACGCGCGAACTCATGAACGAAGGCGACAATCCGCCCATAGGCATCGTGCTCTGCGCGGACAAAAGCGATTCGATCGTCGAGTACACGCTGCCCGAAGACAACGACCAAGTGTTTGCCGCCAAATACCTGCCGTATCTTCCAAGCAAGGAAGAGCTGGCGCGCGAGCTGAGTGCCGAGTACCGCGCCATCAATGAAGCGTCTAATGGCGAAGCGCAAGGGTAGCAGCACGTTGCGACCGAAGCCACCGCAGCCGTCGCAGGCGCACTCGCGGTTGCGACGCACGCTACGAAACAATACCGGTCATGGACGCCGGCAACGACATTCTAGCCGTGGCTGGCGAGCATGACCTGACAGGCAAAGACGCGGCCTTCGTCTGATGTGGGTCCATTGGCTGTCACAGAAAAGGGCCGGTTGCAGCCGGCCCTAGACGATAATACCTGCGTTGCCCGCGTCTCCGAAGTTTAAGCGCTGAGGAGCGGGTTCCGCGGCACAACCTGATTTTACCCAGTGAGGAGGCTCTTTTGCAGCCGCTCCACTGTTTATTTACATCTGGCACCCTCAAACAATCAGACGACAGTCCGCACTCCTGCGAGCTGCCCCGTTCCTCTAGCTATCGCATCGCAGCGCCGACCGACACTACTCCCCTACTTCCCAAAGATTGCAGCGAACAATCCCTTGCGTTTGGGCTTTTCTTCTCGGTAGGAACCCTCGGCAACCGCTGCAACCTGGCGCGGTTGCTCGCCGCCTCCACGGCGCACGATCTGGTACAGAAACGGCGACTTAACGTATTTGACCTCGATGGGCGTGGCATGCACGGTGCTCTCACCGAACAGATGCAGGCTCGGATTGAGCGGCGCCACGACGTGCGTTTCGCGCCTGTCACTAAACACCACCGCGGCCGCGCGGCCCGTCTGTCCGTTTACGGCAATGCGCACCTGCTCGCCATCGCGGCTGTCCGTCGCCGGACGATCGACAAAGTAGACCGGCACCATCACCAGGCCATCCTTATGCTTGCGGGCCTTGCGCGCCCAGGTTCGGATGCTCTTTTTATTGAGCCCCAGTACGGCCTCGGCATCGTTGCCCGCAACGTCGAGCGCCAACTTATCAATGACAACCTGGTCCTTGGTAGATGCATCGACGGAGACGACGCGGAAGTCGCCTTCCTGCATGGCGGGATCGAACGGACCGACCTTGGCAAAGTCCCACGGCTCCAAAATGCCCATGAGGCGAACGTCCAGGTAGTTTGCCCTGGGGTATGCCCAGTCGAGCACCTCGTAGTACACCAGGGTTTCCTTGCTCAGGCCCTTGCCCGGGAAGCTCGCCATCATGCGCAGGTCCGCCAGCGCCATGGGGAAATAGAAGAGCATCATGTCGTTTTGGATCGCATCTTCCACGTCGTGCCCGGCAAAGGCATCCGGGTACTGGCGCACCAGCTGCAGCGCGTTGGCACGTGCCTGCTGCGGCGAGATTTCGCAGGGAATACCCTGATCCGGCACATACTCCGCACCCACGCCCATGGTCAGACGCTTGCTAAACGTCCCCGGCTTGAGCAGGTCGGCAATGCCGATCTTGTTGCCGCAGGACGGGCACTCAAACACGCGCTGGGTCGACTCGCCCTCAAAGGACGCACCACAGAAGGGGCAAGGAATACTCACATGCGTGGCCTCTTGGAGCTCCTGCGCCGTGCCGCGATCCTCCCACAGCAGATGTTCCAGAACCGACTGATTGCGCCAGTGCGCATTGAAGAAATACCAGTCCGGGTCCTCCGGGCGCTCGAGTTGCGACACATGCGTGAGCTTGAGCAGTCCATCCACCACCGTCAACGGCGTATGGCGAATGCCCAGGGCGCTCTTGGGCTCCCCCGCATCAGCCTGCCACGGAACGACCGTGCCGCAATAGGCGCACTCAAAGCTGCGCTTAGCCTGGTGCGAGTACATAGGGCCGCCGCAGTTTTGACATTTAATGGCAAACATCTCGTCCATGGAAACGTCCTCCTTTGCACAGGGGCTGTCGACATTAAGTATGTCGAGCAAGCAGGCACATGCCCATACCCATGTGGCCCAAAATGGACCACCCAGGCAGACGAGAAGGCTCGCTCGTTAGCACCGGCAGACTATTGCTGCATTTTCTGAGCATCGGTGCACGGCGCCCCCGCGCGAGCTACACTATCCCCTTAAACATGATTGTGAGGACGACCGCTATGCTATTTGTAAATCGGCTGGTACATACGCTTGTTCCCGGCAGCGAGAGCGAGCCGGTCGATGCATCTTGCCGCACCAACGCGGGCTTTTCCGCAGGCCTCGTCTGCATTGGCCTCAACATCACCCTGTGCCTGGCCAAGGGCATCGCGGGCCTGCTCGCCGGCTCCGTCTCCCTCATCGCCGACGCTTTCAACAACCTCTCCGATGCCTCGAGCAACATCGTGAGCCTGCTCGGGTTCCGCCTTGCCAGCCGCCCGGCAGACGAAGGCCACCCCTATGGCCACGGTCGCTATGAGTACCTAGCCGGCCTGTTCGTCGCCGTCCTGGTTTGCGCCGTCGGCATCAATCTGATCCTCGAGTCGGTCACTAAGATCATCAAGCCTTCCCCCACCGTGTATTCGGCGCTCTCCATGGCCGCCCTTGTTCTGTCCATGCTCGTTAAGCTCTGGATGGCAGCGTTCAACCGCACGCTGGGCGACCGCATCGACTCGGAGACGCTCATCGCCACGGCACAGGACTCCAAAAACGACGTCATCACCTCGGGCTCGGTCTTGGTGGCGGCGCTTATTTCGCAGACGACAGGCTTTGACCTCGACGGCTGGGCAGGCCTGGGTGTGGGCATCTTCATCTGCATCAGCGGCATGGGCCTAGTGCGCGACGCCATCAGCCCGTTGCTGGGGCAAGCGCCCGACCCCAAGCTCGTCCAGGCAATCCGCGACAAGATCATGTCCTATCCGCAGGTTTTGGGCACACACGACCTGATGGTGCACGACTACGGCCCCGGTCGTCAGTTTGCCAGCGCCCACGTGGAGATGCCCGGCGAGGGCGACGCATTTGAGCACCACGAGATTCTGGACACCATCGAGCACGACATCAAGCGCCAGATGGGCATCGATATCACGCTGCACTGCGACCCCATCGCCACCACTGGCGACGACCTGCGCGGCTGGGTCAAGCGCGGCGTCATGCAGATCGATCCCGCGCTCTCCATCCACGACCTGCACGAGCACGACGGGTTCGTTTCGTTTGACCTGGTGCGTCCCGACGGCTTTGACATATCCGACGAGGAGCTGCTGGAGCTCGTCACGCGCATCGTGCACGAGCGCCGGCCCGACGTCTCATGCGTCGTCACGTTTGATTCGGGCTTTAGCTCGCCCGAGCGTCCGGCCGAGCAGCTGTAGCCCCGCTCCGCTCGTCCGCTAGTTTCCCTGCGCGCCCGAGATGCCGTTTTGCAGGGCGTTCCAGGCATCCGTCGCCATGCCGCCCAAGTTCTGCGCGGTATCGCCCAGGTTTTGTGCCGTGTCGCCCAGCTCTTGCGCCTTGTCTCCCAACTCCTGTGCCTTGTTGCTCAAGTCCTCCAGCGTATTGGAGCTCGAACTGTCGGTACCGCTTTGGCCGTCGGACGAGTTGCCCGAGCTGTTCTTGTGCGTGAGTTGAATTTCGAGGTTGCCGTTGTCGTTATAGTAGGCAGAAGTAACGACCCAGTTGGCATCGACGACGGGCGTTGAGCCATCATCAGTCAGGACCACGGCATTCGAAAGATCGGCGCCGCGCGACTTGAGGATCTTCTTGGCGTTGGACCAGTACTGCCCCGGGATATCGCTCAGATCGACGGCGCTAGACGAGGCGGACTCAGTTTGCTCGGCAGTGGTATCGGCCGTTGAACTCCCTCGCTTGTTGAGCATGCCCGACACGATGGCAAACACAACCGACAGCGCAAAGAAGATCGCCAGCACGATGAGGATCTTCTTGATCACGCTCGACGAACGCGACGGCTTCTTCTCCTCGTCCTCGCCATATTGCGGAATCGACTTGGGGTACTCGCGATACGGTTGGCGCGACTCGTAGCGAGGCTGCGCCGTGCGAGGCATATACGTCGTCTGCTGAGGCTGCGGAATGGGATTCTGCGGCAGGTCATCATAGGGATTCGGCGTCGAGGCGGCATAAGAATCCTGCGGCGCGTAATCAAACGGGTCCGGAGCTGCGTTGCTATAGGGGCCTTGCGAAGATGCAGCGTAAGAATCCTGCGCCGTGTCGCCATAGCCCATAACCCGGGTGGGCTCGACAGAAGGCTGCGTCGCGGCGGGGTCGGTATAACCGGGGTTGGGAACAACGCGGGTCGCATCGGCGCTATCGCCAGCCTGCGCGGAACCGTAGCCGCCCATCACGGTTGTCTTGTCCTGATCCATGCAACGATTCCTTTCCGTCGCGCGTGAGCCTCAAGTTATCCATGCATTCTACCCGCGCAAAAGCCTATGATGGACAGAGCCCGCCGGTATCTACAAGACATGCGCGGGCCTAAGGATCAAAAAGCCCCGCCGGGCCTTGTGGGCGCGGCGGGGCAAGCAAGCAGCTATGCGCAGCGAGCTTAGAACAGGCCGGTGATGTTGCCGTCGTTGTCGACGTCGATGTTCTCGGCCGCGGGGACCTTGGGCAGGCCCGGCATGGTCAGAACACTGCCAGTCAGTGCGACCACAAAGTGGGCACCGGCGGAAACCTTGAGCTCGCGCACCGTAATGCGGAAGTTCTCGGGAGCGCCCAGGGCCTTGGCGTTGTCGCTAAAGCTGTACTGCGTCTTGGCCACGCACACCGGCAGGTTGCCAAAGCCGTTCTCGCGCAGCTCGGCGAGCTGGCGCTTGGCAGCCGGCGTAAAGTCGACGCCGTCGGCGCGGTAGACCTTGGTGGCAACAGCCTCGAGGGCATCAGCGACATCAGCGCCGTCCTCATAGGCAAACTTGAGCTCGCTCGGCTGCTCAATCAGACGCATGACCTCATCGGCCAGGTCGAGCGCGCCCTCGCCGCCCTTGGCCCAGACCTCGGAAAGCTTAACGTTGACGCCGAGCTTCTGGCACTCGGACTCGATGAGCGCAAGCTCGGCCTCGGTGTCCGTCGGGAATCGGTTGATGGCGACCACGCAGGGCAGACCATAAACGTTCTGGATGTTGTCGACGTGACGCAGCAGGTTGGGCATGCCAGCCTTGAGCGCCTCGAGGTTCTCCTCGTTGAGGTCGGCCTTGGCGACGCCACCGTTGTACTTCAGCGCACGAGCGGTCGCGACGATCACGACGGCGCTGGGGCGAACGCCCGTCATGCGGCACTTGATGTCGAGGAATTTCTCGGCGCCCAAATCGGCACCGAAGCCGGCCTCGGTAATGGCGACATCGCCAAAGCGCATCGCCATACGCGTGGCCATGATAGAGTTGCAGCCGTGGGCAATGTTGGCGAAGGGACCGCCGTGGACAAACGCGGGCGTGCCCTCGAGCGTTTGCACCAGGTTGGGCTTGAGCGCGTCCTTAAGCAACGCGGCCATGGCACCCTGGGCCTTAAGGTCGCGGGCACGGACGGGCTCGCCGGCAAAGCTATAGCCGACGACAATCTCACCCAAGCGTTCCTTGAGGTCACTGATGCTCGTAGACAGGCACAGGATTGCCATGACCTCAGAGGCGACGGTGATATCGAAGCCGTCCTCGCGCGGCACGCCCTGAGCCTTACCGCCAATGCCGTCGATAACGTGGCGCAGCTGACGGTCGTTCATATCGACGACGCGCTTCCAAGTGATGCGCTTAACGTCAATACCGAGCTGGTTGCCCTGCTGAATATGGTTGTCGAGCATGGCGGCCAGCAGGTTATTGGCGGCACCGATAGCGTGGAAGTCGCCGGTAAAGTGAAGGTTGATATCCTCCATGGGGATGACCTGAGCCCAGCCGCCGCCGGCAGCACCGCCCTTAACGCCAAAGACGGGGCCAAGCGAAGGCTCGCGCAGGGCCACGGCACTCTTGACGCCGCGACGACGCAGGCCATCGGCCAGACCGATGGTCGTGGTGGTCTTGCCCTCGCCCGCAGGCGTTGGGTTGATAGCGGTCACGAGGACGAGCTTGGCCTGGTGATCGGTCGGCTCGTTGAGCAGTGAATAGTCAACCTTAGCCTTGTCGAAGCCGTACGGAATCAGGTGCTTTACGTCGACGCCGGCGTTCTTAGCCACCTCGGTAATGGGCAGCGGCGTGACGGAACGTGCGATTTCGATGTCAGTAGGCATGGGCGGTCCTTTCGTTACCGAATGAGAAAAAGACCAATTCAGCATAGCACGGGCGCGCAATAGTAAAACGCCCATAACCGATGAACGGCGATATGTTTACCCGATGCCCAGCGATAGCCTACAGATGCGCTAAAACAAGCCCATTCCTACAGGGTCGGTTCAATACCCAAATGCTCAAAGGTGCGAAGCGTTGCCTGGCGGCCCTGGGGCGTGCGAATCATCAAGCCGCACTGCAGCAGATAGGGCTCGTAGACATCCTCAAGCGTACCCGGGTCCTCGCCCACCGCGCTAGCAAGCGTCGTCAGGCCCACGGCACGGCCGGAGAACGTCTTGGCAAGCGTCTCCAAGATGCGAATGTCCATCCAGTCCAGACCAAGCTCGTCGATCTCAAAGAACTCGAGCGCCTGACGGCAAATGTCAAGCTCAATAGGACCGTTGCCGCGCACCTGCGCGTAGTCGCGCACGCGCTTGAGCAGACGGTTGGCAAGACGCGGCGTACCGCGGGAACGCGAGCCGATCTCGAGTGCACTGGCATGGTCGATCGTCACACCCAGAATGGTCGCCGAGCGTGTCACAATCTGGGCGAGCTCCTCGACGGTGTAGTAATCCAGGCGATACGAAATGCCAAAACGGTCGCGTAGTGGGCCGGTCAACATGCCCGAGCGAGTCGTTGCCGCTACCAGCGTAAACTTGGGGATATCCAGGCGAATCGAGCGCGCCGCCGGACCCTTGCCAATCACGATATCGAGGGCAAAGTCCTCCATCGCGGGGTACAGGACCTCCTCGACCGAACGGTTGAGGCGGTGGATCTCGTCGATAAACAGCACATCACCCGGCTGCAAGTTAGTAAGGATGGCCGCCAGGTCGCCCGTGCGCGCGATGGCGGGGCCACTCGTGGTCTTGATCTGAGCGCCCAGCTCGTTGGCGATAACGGTGGCCAGCGTGGTCTTGCCCAGGCCCGGAGGACCCGAGAAAATCACGTGGTCGAGCGTCTCGCCACGGTTCTGCGCCGCTTCGATCAACACGCGCAGGCTCTGCTTGATGTGCTCCTGGCCGCAGTAGTCGTCCAGGCGCTGGGGACGCAGGGTACGGTCGACATCGAGGTCTTCGGGCGTCAGCTCCGAGCCCACCATGCGCTCACCGTGCGCCATGGATGCCGCCGGCGAGTTGCCGGGCGTCGCCCACAGGTCCTGAGAGTCATCGGCTTCCCACATCACGCATCCATTCCGAGTCGTTTAAGCGCCGCGCCGAGCAAATCCTCGACACGCATATCCTGCCCATCATACCCGCTCAAGGCAACCTCGGTCTCCTGCGGGCTAAAGCCCATGGAAAGGAGCGCCGCGCGGGCGTCATCGATCGCCGAGGGAGCGGCGGCGGGAACCGGCATCGCAACCTGACCGGGGATTACGTCGACCGGAACAAAGCCCTTGTCCTTGGCAAAGGTACTCTTGAGCTCCAAGATAAGGCGTTGGGCGGTCTTTTTGCCCACACCGGGCACCTTGGCCATGCCCTTGTCGTCCTCGGCCATCACCAGGGAATACAGCTGTCCCACGGTATAGGTGGAAAGCACGGCAAGCGCCAGGCGCGGGCCAACACCCGACACGGACACGAGCCGATCGAACATCGTGCGCTCGTCCTTGGAGGCAAAGCCAAAGAGCGTCATGGCGTCCTCGCGCACCTGCATACGGGTATAGAGGCGAACCTCGCCGCCGGGTGTAGGCAGCGTGGCGGCAGTGCTGCCCGAGATGCCGAGCTCAAAGCCCACGCCCGATACATCGACGACGGCCGAGCTCATCGTGGCCTCGACAAGCGTTCCATGGAGCTGGGAGATCATCAGTATCCGGTTCCTCTCTGTTGATAGAACTCGCCGCCGGTAAGCGCCCGGGTGCGGCTGAGGTTAACGTGGCAGATGGCGCAGGCCAGGGCATCGGCGGCATGGTCAGGATGAGGGTCGTGATCGAGCTGCGTGAGCGTACGCACCATGTAGGCAACCTGCCGTTTATCTGCGGCACCGGTGCCCACCACGGCTTGCTTGATCTGCATGGGCGTGTATTCGCCAATCTCGAGTGCGCACTCCGAAAGCGCCACGAGCGCGGCACCGCGGGCATGCGCCGTGGGGATGGCCGAGCGGACGTTAGCGCCAAAGTAGATGCTCTCGATAGCCGCGGTATCGGGACGGTAGCGTTCGACGACGCCCTTGAGGTCGCGGGCGATATGCGACAGGCGCACCGCGAGCGGGCTGCCCGCGCTGGTCTCGATACAACCGTAGGCACGGCAGCGAACCTCGCC
>CAUBTS010000001.1 GCA_958438955.1 uncultured Collinsella sp. | reverse complement strand
GCGTGACCTTCGATGCGTCGCTTAAGACGCTGTCGGTCGAGCTCAAAGATCAAGGGGATGTGCCCACGACGATGGATATCGCGCTGACGGAATGGCGCCTGGAGCCCCCATCGGGCGTCAAGGTGTCCGAGGTGGAGCATGTCAAGGTTACTTATCAAGATGGCTCGACGAGCGAGATCGCTAAGGCTGATGGCTTGGCGGAGTAACGGGGTGTTTGGAAACGGCGGGCCTATTGTGCCTGAACGTTCATGAATACCAGGGTGTTTTTGTCTGAAAGCTCGGGAAAGTGACGATAACCAATGTCGAACGCGGTGAGCTCGCTTGCATCCTCGAGCTTGTTTTCTGCCATCCAGCGCACCATGGAGCCGCGCGCCTTTTTGCTGGCGGTCGACCGTTGGATGGGTTTTCCGTTGCGGATGCCTTCGCCAAAGAGGCATGTGACGACCGTGGCGTCGCCCGCGAGGCAGGGCAGAACGGCTTTGGCGTATTCCGCGCTGGCGAGATTGACGATTGTAGCGTTGGAGCCTGCCGGAGCGATGGCCCGTGCGAGCTTGTCGCCCCAAAACGCGTAGAGGTCTCGGGCATTGTCGACGGCAAGCTTCGCGCCCATCTCCAGCCGATACGGTTCAACGGCATGAAAGGGGCGCACGCATCCGTAAAGGCCCGAGAGGATCCAGAGATGGTTTTGTAGCCAGTCGAGCTGCGCGGAATCCATCACCTTGGGCGCCATGCTCTGGTATTGAATGCCGTGATAGGACATGACGGCGGGGGAGAGGTGACGGGCGAGTGCGGGATTGTCGAGATCGCCGTTTTTCAGGATGGGCCTGAACTCATGCAGGGTGTTGAGGCAAGGCCCCAGCAGTTTGTCGCTCACGTTCCATAGCGCCTGCAGGCCGCCGCTGCCTTCATTCCGCTCGATATCTAGCAGTGCGCGGTGGAGGCGAGCTGTCTCGCGCACAAAGGGTGGAATGCCCAGGACTTCAAAAGCATCTTGGGCCGCGCGCATTTGCTTGGCGGGCGAAATGATGACCTGCAACATGGAACCGTTCTCTCGCTAAAAAAGTTGCGGTGGAATACGGTCTGTTTGTGCCATTGAAAGGCCAAATCAATCCGTATTCCACCGCAAGTTATGGGTGGGGTGGATTAGGCGCGCTCGAGGAAGGCCTTGTAGCCGCGGTAGGCCTCGTAGATGTCGGCCTTGTTGGCGACCTCCCACAGGGCGTGCATGGACAGGACGGCAACGCCGGAGTCGATGACGTTCATGCCGTACTTGGCCATGATGTAGGCGATGGTGCCGCCGCCGCCCGCGTTGACGCGACCGAGCTCGCAGGTCTGGAAGTCTACGCCGGCCTCGTCCATGATGTCGCGGACGAGGGCCACATACTCGGCGTCGGCGTCGTTGGAGCCACCCTTGCCGCGGCTGCCCGTGTACTTGTTAAAGCACAGGCCACGACCCATAAAGGCTGCGTTCTTAGTTTCGAACTTGCCGGCGTAGCCCGGGTCGAAGCCGGCGGACACGTCAGAGGAGAGCATACGGCTGTGGGCGAGTGCGCGGCGCAGGGCCAGCGGGCTATCCTCGCCGGCGAGCGTCATGATCTCGGCGACGGTGTTCTCGAAGAAGCGGCTCGTCATGCCGGTGGCACCCACGGAACCGATCTCCTCCTTGTCGACGATGAGTGTGATGCTCGTGCGCTCCACGTTGGCGACGTCGATCTGGGCGAGCATGGACGGATAGGCGCAGACACGGTCGTCGTGGCCATAGCCCAGAATCATGGAGCGGTCGAGGCCCATGTCGCGGGCCGGGCCGGCGGGCACGACCTCGATCTCGGCGGAGAGGAAGTCCTCCTCCTCGACGTCGTACTGCTCCTTGAGGATGTCCAGGAACATCTGCTTGACGGGCTCCTTGGGGGCGTCCTTGTCGTCCTCGTCAAACTTGACGGGGCGGCCGCCCACGATCACGTCGAGGATCTCGGCATCGACGGCGTCCTTGGCAGGCTTGGACATCTGCTCGCTCGAGAGGTGAATCAGCAGGTCGGAGATGGTAAAGACTGGATCGTCCGCCTTGTCGCCGATGTTGATGTCGACGGTGGTGCCGTCCTTTTTGCAGATGACGCCCACGAGTGCGAGCGGGGAGGCTACCCAGTGGTAGCTCTTGACGCCGCCGTAGTAGTGCGTGTCGAGGTAGGCCATGTCGCCGGCCTCGAAGGCGGGATTCTGCTTAAGGTCCAGGCGCGGCGAGTCCACGTGGGCGCCCAGGATGTTAAAGCCCTGCTCGAGCGGGGCGGTGCCCAGGTTGACGAGCATGAGGTCCTTGCCGTGATTGGCGGCGTACACCTTGTCGCCGGCCTTGAGCGCGCGGCCCTCGGAGATCACGGTCTCCAGATTGACGTAGCCCGCCTCCTCGGCCATCTTGATACCGGTCTTGACGCACAGGCGCTCGGTCTTGTTCTCGCTCAAAAACTGCTTATAGCCGCGGCAAAGCTCCTCGAGCTCCTCGACTTGCTGTGGCGTGTACTTTTTCCATGCGCAGGGACGCTCCATGACGCAGGCTCCTTTCGGATCGATCGTGCTGGTTGATGTACCGTGAGCCATCGTATCACGCGCGGGCCCGCGGCGGCAGGGAAGCCTGATGTGCGGTGGCCGCGGGGCGGGGAGCGTGTAAACTGGTGTGAGCAAACCGTGCCCAGCCCAAAGCGAGGTATTCAATATGTCTGACAAGCGCCGCACCTTTGCCGTTATCGACGGCAACTCGCTCATGCACCGCGCCTTCCACGCCGTGCCGCCGACCATGAACGCGCCGGACGGTCGTCCCACCAACGCGATCTTTGGCTTTTTGAATATGTTCCTCAAGATGATTGACGCCTTTAATCCCGACGGCGTTGTTGTGGCGTTTGACAAGGGCAAGCCGCGCGTGCGCATGGAGATGCTGCCGCAGTACAAGGCTCAGCGCCCGCCCATGGACCCCGATCTGCACGCACAGTTTCCCATGATTAAGGAGCTGCTCGCCGCGCTCAACGTGCCGATTTTGCAGTCCGAGGGCTGGGAAGGCGATGACATTCTGGGCACTATGGCGCGCCTGGGCGAGCAGGCCGGCTGTGACATGCTGCTGGTGACCGGTGATCGCGATATGTATCAGCTCGTGACCGAGCACGTCAACGTGGTCTCGACCCGCAAGGGCCTGTCCGACGTGGCGATCATGACGCCCGAGAGCGTGGACGATCTGTATCACGGCATCACGCCGGCGCTCGTGCCCGACTTTTATGGTCTGAAGGGCGACACGTCCGATAACATCCCCGGCGTGCCGGGCATCGGCCCCAAAAAGGCGAGCGCGCTCATCGCACAGTACGGTAGCCTGGACGAGGTCATCGCACACGCCGACGAGGTCAAGGGCAAAATGGGCGAAAACCTGCGCGCACACATCGACGACGCGCTGCTGAGCCGCAAGGTTGCGACCATTCGCACCGATGCGCCTGTTGAGCTCGATTTTGAGGCGACGTCCTTCCCGGCGTTTTCTGCCGATGAGGTTTCCGCGGCGCTGGGTACGCTTGGTATCACCGCCATGCAGAACCGTTTCTTGGCACTGATCGGCGGCGAGGGCGGGGCTGCTGCCTCCAGTGTGTTTGAGATGCCTGCGATGGTTCGCGCGGCCGCCGGCGATGCTGACGCGCTTGGTGCCGTTGCGGCTGAGATCTCCCGTGCGATTGGTGCTGGTGAGTGGGTCGCCGCCGTGGTGGACGACGACAAGGAAGAGGGCGCGCTCTTTGGGCTGACGCGCACGCTGTGGTTGGCGACGTCCAAGGGCCTGTTCGCGCTCGAAGAGGGCGACAGCGATGCGGCGGCTGAAGTTGAGGGCTTCAACTTCGTCCACGGCGTGATCGCCGGTGTGCTCGCGCGCCTGTTTATGGAGGGCCGCGTGGCGAGCCCGGACATGAAAGCGCTGCTGCACGAGCTTTCGCCTATCGATTCCTCTGAACCCGAGCTCATGGATCCGCTCGCTGCCGATTCCACGCGCATCTTCGATACCGTGGTTGCCGCCTACCTGCTGGATTCCGACCGCTCCGAGTTCGATGAGGCGTATCTGGCCGATACCTACCTGCAGATGTCGCTGCCTGCGGCACGCGGCGCAGAGGGTGCCGGTGAGGACGCTCCTGCGCCCGTCGCTCGCACGGCGGCCTTGACGCTGGCGCTCGTGGCGCCGTTGCGCGAGTGCATGGCCCGTGAGAATGCCGCCAACGTGTTCGATGGCATCGAGATGCCGCTCGTTCCGGTACTTGCCAAGATGGAGCGCGCGGGCATGCTCGTGGACCCCGACCGCCTGCGCAATCTGTCCGAGGGCCTGGCGACCCAGATTGCCGAGGTCGAGCGCAGCATTCGCGACCTGGCGGGTGACGAGACCTTTAATATTGGCAGTCCCATGCAGCTGTCGCACGTGCTGTTTGACGTTATGGGGCTTCCGACCAAGGGCCTCAAAAAGACTAAGCGCGGCTATTATTCGACCAACGCCAAGGTGTTGAGCGACCTCGCCCGCGACCACGAGATCGTGCGCCTGATTTTGGACTGGCGTGAGAAGTCCAAGATTAAGTCGACCTATCTGGACACGCTAGGTCCGTTGCGCCGTGGTGACGGTCGAGTGCACACCACGTACAACCAGACCATCACCGCGACGGGGCGTCTGTCCTCGAGCGACCCGAACCTGCAGAACATTCCGACGCGCTCGGAGCTGGGGCGTACCGTCAAGACGGCGTTCTCGGCGGGCGAGGGCAGCGTCTTTTTGGCGGTGGACTACTCGCAGATCGAGCTGCGTCTGCTGGCGCATCTTTCGGGTGACGAGCACCTGGTGCGCGCCTTTAACGAGGGCGAGGACTTCCATGCCGAGACGGCCGCGCGCGTATTTGGCGTGCCGGTGTCCGAGGTGACACCCGACCTGCGTAGCCGCGCCAAGGCCGTGAACTTTGGCATCGTGTATGGTCAGCAGGCCTACGGCCTGTCGCAGTCGCTGCATATCTCGATGGCCGAGGCACGCGACATGATCGACCGCTACTACGAGGCCTACCCGGGCGTGCGTACGTTCCTCGACAACGTGGTGGCGCGCGCCAAGCAGACGGGCTACGCCGAGACCATGTATGGCCGCCGTCGTCATATTCCGGAGCTCAAGGCCAAAAACCCGCAACTCCGCGGCTTTGGCGAGCGCACGGCCATGAACCATCCCATGCAGGGAACCGCCGCCGACATCATCAAGATCGCGATGGCCCGCGTAAGCCGCCGCCTGGAAGAAGAGGGCTTTGCCGCCCACATGATCCTGCAGGTACACGACGAACTGGACTTTGAGTGCCCCATCGACGAAGTCGAGCGCCTAACCACCATGGTCCGCGACGTCATGGAGCACGTAGTGGACCTTCGCGTTCCCCTAATCGCCGAAGCTTCGACTGGAGTGACCTGGGCAGACGCCAAGTAAGGGCACGACCACAATTCAAAAGTAATACAAAACCAGAAGGACGCCCCTCATCAACAAGGAGCGTCCTTCGTTCAATAAAAATCAGCCAAAGTATCTAGGCGCCAAGACGCCATCCAGGCGGCAAGCAAGTCAACGTAGCCATGCCCGGGGCCGGCCGTTTGATTTTTGTAGATTCCGCACGAGCCGAAGGCCACTTAATGTGGCCTTCGAGCGAGCCCAGGACCTGACCGAGCAAAAATCAAACGGCCGGCCCCGGGCATGGCGACGAGTTGGATTACCGAGCCGCCAAGATGGCGTCGATGAGCGTCAGTACGCCCCCGTCGTTGTTGCTCGGAATGCGCCACTTGGCGTGCGCGTTCATGTGCTCCTCGGCATTGTCCACGATAAAGCTGTGCCCGACGCGCTCCAGCATGGGGATATCGTTGTAGGTGTCGCCCACGGCGGCAGCATCGGCAATATCGATGCCCAGGTGCTCGCACAGATGCGCGACGCCGGCGCCCTTGTCAACGCCCAGGTTCATAAAGTCGATCCACTCGCGCCCGGCGTTGGTGACGTAGAGCTTGTCCGAGAACTCGGGGCTATAGGTCTCGCGGAAAGCGGGCTCGGCGTCGTAGCCGGGGAAGAAGACCGAAATCTTGTTGGACTCGAAATCAATGCCCTCAAAGCTGTCGACGTAGTTGATTGTGTTGTAGTAGACGCTGATCTCGTCGTGGTACTGATGGTCGCGGGCAAGCACGTAGAACTCGTCGAAGCAGCACAGGACGGGGACAGCGCGAGGATCCTCCGAGGCACGGCTCAAGACCTGCTGATACAGCTCCACGTCAATATTGCTCTTATAGATATAGCTGCCGCGATAGATCACGCACGCTCCGTTGTCGGGACAAAAGGCGAGGCGGTTCTTGACGCCCTCGAACATCTCCTCGAGCTTGGGGGCGGGACGTCCGCTGGCGGGGCAGAATACGATGTCGGCTTCGGCGAGCTTGTCCAGGCGCTCATCAAGACCCTGGGGCAGCACGCGCTCGTCGGTCAGCAGCGTCTTGTCCATGTCGACGGCGAGAATCTTAATGTTTCCGATATTGGCGTCCGATTCGTAAGTTTGCATAAAAGCGAGCCTTTCGTTTCGAGATTGTTTCAGACGTTATAACCATCAATTCGTAGTCGGGCGTATTTTCGCAGGAACGGAGCGTATTTGCACCACGCTTCACAAAGTAATGAAAAAACTTTTCAGAAATTTGAATTTGTCGCTTGTGCTGCGGGCACTTTAGCGTAATATAGCGACCATCGAAAACGGAGACGGAAAAACAACCGCTTACCGAGGAAAAGGTACCGTTTACGATATTAGAATTGCGCCCGGCGATAGGTGAAAGGAGAGGCAGATGCAGTTCGTAACGATCATCACCACTGCAGACAATGCCATCCGACGCCAGCGCGCAATTTCCCGACGACGATAACAATCGTCTCTGTCCGCATGGGGCGAATTGCCTCAACAGAGTCATTTTGAGGTCGTTGGGTTTTAGCACGACATTGCTGCATGTTTCTAGGGCATGTATGTGCTGATTTTTGCTATTTAACCTGATATTGCACGGTTTTTGACCTCAAGGTGACTTGCAACTGACCGATGTTCTAACTAGCTACCAAGGGCGAAAGGAAACAGCCATGAGCAAGGAAAAAGTCGTTCTCGCATATTCCGGTGGTCTTGATACATCCGTATGTGTCAAATGGCTCCAGGACGAGAAGAATCTCGATGTCGTTTGTGTCTGCGGCAACGTGGGCCAGGAAGAGACCGGACTGGATGCCAAGAAGCAGAAGGCGCTCGACCTGGGCGTTCTCGATTGCCAAGTGCTCGACCTGCGCGACGAGTTCTCCGATGAGTTCCTGACCAAAGCCATTGCAGCAAACTCCATGTACGAGAACAAGTATCCGCTGCTCTCCGCCCTGTCTCGCCCGCTGCTTGCCAAGAAGCTTGTTGAGGTCGCCCACGAGTTTGGCGCGACCTACGTCGCCCACGGCTGCACCGGCAAGGGTAACGACCAGGTCCGTTTTGAGGCCGCCGTCAAGGCCCTCGACCCCGAGCTCAAGGTTATCGCCCCGGTTCGCGAGTGGGACCTGAAGTGTCGCCCCGACGAGGTCGCCTATGCCCACGCCCACAACGTGCCGGTTCCCGAGGGTGCCAACGACAACCCCTACTCCATCGACGACAACCTGTGGGGTCGTGCCATTGAGTGCGGTCACCTGGAGGATCCCTGGAATGAGCCGCTCGACGACGCTTGGGTTATGACCAAGAATCCCGAGGACACCCCGGACACCCCGACCTACACCGAGATTGAGTTTGAGGCCGGCAAGCCCGTCGCCGTCGACGGCAAGAAGATGAAGCTCTCTGAGATCGTCATCGCCCTCAACAAGATCTCCGGCGACAATGGCTTTGGCCGTCTCGATCTGGTCGAGGATCGCCTGGTGGGCCTTAAGAGCCGCGAGTGCTACGAGGTTCCCGGCGCCCTGACGCTCATCACCGCCCACAAGGCGCTCGAGGACATCTGCGTCGAGGGCGACCTGCTCAAGACCAAGATCAAGCTCGAGCAGGATTGGGCCACCGCCGTGTACAACGGCCAGTGGTACAGCCCGCTCAAAAACGCGCTCGATGCCTTTATGGCCGACACGCAAAAGTTCGTGACCGGCACTGTCCGTCTGAAGTTCTTTAAGGGCAACTGCCATGTCGTCGGCCGCAAGAGCCCCTTCAGCCTCTACGACTACGGTCTGGCTACCTACGACCGCGACACCACGTTTGACGAGAAGGCCAGCGCCGGTTTTATCGAGATCGATACGCTGTCGCTCAAGACGTGGGCAAAGGTCCAGGGCCCCAGCTCTGCTGCCGCCCAGGCCTAGCGCTTCCTTCCCTTGGTATCCGCGCGGCCCATCCGCGTGATACATAACGGGCGCACGGGGTCCCTACCTTTCGTTATGCTTGCTGACACTTCTTAACATCGGTGGCCCCTACGTTCCGCCCGCATATATGATGCCGCGACTGTGGCTGAGTCCGAGCCCCGCCGGGGTTGTCCGGCGGGGCTCCTTCTATCAATTTGGCGGCTCTGCGCCTATATATATGAGGAGTATCCATTATGTTCAATGCTATCGCGCATGCTTTGCTTGCCCTCGCGCCCGAGTTCGATGCTGTAAAGGTCGAGGACGTCCCTATGAGCCTGAAGGCCTGGATCGATGGTTCGCAGGGCAACATCCGGAGGGAGACGTTGGGCGCCAAGTGTATGGCGCGTCACTTCTTTGCAAATTAGCTACATGGCTCCGCACACGGTGGGGAATGTGCAAAACTAGCGGTTGAAAAATCGCTTTAGCGATATGGCGCATTGCTTTGGGCGCTTGTTTTGGTATTTGGAGAAAGGGGACGGTTCCATGGCTCTTTGGGGCGGTCGTTTTGAGGCAGGTGTGGCCGAGGTCACGCAGGAGTTTGGCGCGTCGCTGCCGGTCGACAAACATCTCTATAAGCAGGATATCGCCGGCTCTAAGGCGCATGCCAAAATGCTGGCGGCCCAGGGCATCATCAGTGCCGAGGACGAGCGCGCGATTGCCGAGGGCCTGACCGGAATCGAACAGGATATCGATGCCGGCAACTTTACCTTCGACATCAACGATGAGGACATTCATATGTCCATCGAGAGCGAGCTGACGCGTCGCATCGGCGAGGCTGGCAAGCGCTTGCATACTGGGCGTTCGCGCAACGACCAGGTGGCGACCGATACGCGACTGGGCGTCAAGGCGCTGGCCAAGGAGCTCATGGAGGCCAATCTAGAGCTGCGCCATGTGCTGGTGGATGCGGCTAAGAAGTACGACAAGGTGATTTTGCCGGGCTACACGCACATGCAGCACGCTCAGCCCGTGCTGCTGTCGCATCATCTGCTGGCGTATTCCTGGATGTTCGCGCGCGACTTTACGCGCCTGAAGGCCGCCTTTGATGCCGCCGACAACTGCCCGCTGGGTGCTGCCGCGCTTGCCGGTACGAGCTATCCGCTCGATCGCCAGATGACGGCTGCCGAACTTGGTTTTGCGGGCGTGATTCCCAACTCGCTCGATGCGGTTTCCGACCGTGATTTCCTGCTCGATCTGCATTACGCCGGATCCGTCATGGCGATGCACCTGTCGCGTCTTTCCGAGGAGATCGTGCTGTGGTCGAGCTCCGAATTTGGCTTTATCACGCTTTCCGACTCGTACTCCACCGGCTCGTCCATCATGCCGCAGAAGAAGAACCCCGACTTTGCCGAGCTTATCCGCGGCAAGAGCGGTCGCGTGTACGGCAACCTGGTGCAGCTGCTGGTAACCATGAAGGGCCTGCCGCTTGCTTATAACAAGGACTTGCAGGAGGACAAGGAGGGCGCGCTCGATACCGCTCATACGCTCATGCAGTGCCTGTCGGTTATGGCTGGTATGATTTCGACTTGGACCGTCAACGAGGATGCCATGGCGCGCGAGTGCGGCGTGGGACACCTTGCCGCCACCGATGTTGCCGATTACCTGACCAAGCGTGGCCTGCCGTTCCGCGAGGCACATGCCGTGGTGGGGCATCTGGTCCTGATGTGCGAGAAGCGCGGCTGTAATCTTGAGGACCTGCCGTTTGAGGTGTTCCAGGAGGCAAGCCCGCTCTTTGAGCGCGACATTACCGAGGCGCTCGACATCCCGTCGATTGTCGCCGCGCGCACGACCGAGGGCGGCACCGCTCCTGCCGCAGTTGCCGCGCAGCTGCAGCGTGCCGAGTCACAGCTCGTGGCCGACGAGGGCGCGTTTGGATCGCTGACCAAGGTAGTCGAGATGGGACACGGGGCAAAGTAGGGGTTTGGCTGAAGCCGTATTGCCCTTTTATCGATAAATCGTTTTGCTTTTACGGGCGCCTTCTGTTGCGGGCGCCCGTATTTTGTTGCTATGGGGGAGGGGCGTGTCGAGAACTTCTGTAGGACCTTTGGGCAGGTTGTGAAGGGGATACGTTCGCGGGTGGCAACCGACCGTCTGCTCTGTTCGATGCGGTTGATGGGCGGTCGGATGGTACTCTAATCGGGCTTCGAAACAGAAGTGACACATATGGAGCGCTTTAATAAATTGCAGCGTTTCAATAAACAGCTTTTTGTTTAACTGCAGCTAAAACTCTGTTACGATGCAGTCCAGGCGGGTGCCGGAATGGGACTTGGGCACGCGCGAACCTACTTGAAAGGCTACCTTATGGCTATCGAGAAGACCTTCATCATGATTAAGCCCGACGCCGTGCGCGACCGTAAGATCGGCGAGATCGTTGCTCGCATTGAGCGCAGCGGCCTTGTCATCGAGCGCATGGAGATGACCACGCTCGAGCGCGCTACCGTCGAGGAGCACTACGCCCATCTGGCCGACAAGCCCTTCTTTGGCGGTCTCTGCGACTTTATGACGAGCGGTCCGGTCGTCAAGATGGTCGTTTCCGGTCTCTCCGCTGTCTCCAAGATGCGCACCCTCATGGGCGCCACCAACCCGCTTGACGCTGCCCCCGGCACCATTCGCGGCGACTTCGCTGTCGATGTTAACGCCAACGTGATCCACGGCTCCGACTGCCTGGAGAACGCCGAGATCGAGATCAAGCGCTTCTTTGGCTAAACCAGCTTTGACTCCTTAAAGCTGTTAGCGTGTGGCTTTGGCGCCGCGGAATTCCACCCGCGGCGCCCTTTTTATTCCAAAATCTATGAAGGGGCCCGCTCGGACATGTGTTCCGAGCGGGCCCCTGCTGTTAGCTTGTGGTACTGAGTAGTTTAAGCCTCGTCGACGACCTTGAGTCCTCGGGTCTGGTCGATCTCGTTGAGGAGGTTAACGCGACGCTCGTGACGACCGCCCTCAAACTCGGCGTCGAGCCACTCGTCGACAATCATCTTGGCGAGTTCGGATCCCACGACGCGGGCGCCAAAGGCAAGCACGTTGGTGTTGTTGTGCATGCGCGAGAGCTTGGCGCTGAAGGGCTCGGAGCATACGACGGCGCGAACACCTTCGACCTTGTTGGCGGCCAGGCTGATGCCGACGCCGGTGCCGCAGATCAGGATGCCCAGGTCGACGTCGCCGTTGGCAACGGCCTTACCCACCTTGTAGCCGGCGATGGGGTAGTCAAAGCTCTCGGAGGTGTCGGTGCCAAAGTTCACGACCTCGCAGCCGCGCTCCTTCAGGTGCTCGGAGATGATGTTCTTGAGCTCGACGGCGGCGTGGTCGTTGCCGATACCGATCTTCATGGATGGTTCCTCTCTGGTCTGTGCGGCGAGATTGCTAAAGGTTTTACCGCGTTCGACTGCATGATAGCGCGACTTTTGCGTAAACGCTCGGGCGTTTTTTGGTCAAACGCTTTAGCATGCGACAAGACCGGCTTCGCATGAATGAATGCCGTCAGATTGCGCTTGAACGCCGTCCGTCGGAACCATGGTTGCGGTTTTTGATGCATTGTTATCAAATAAAAGAGCTAACTGTTCTTGAGAGTCCAGCCCGTTATACAAGTAGGAGATACCTATGTCTGACGATTCCCTTCGTGATACCGCGTTTTGCGATGTTTTGAACCGCGAGCTTGTCTGTGCGCTCGGCTGCACCGAGCCTATTGCCGTTGCCTATGCAGCGGCGCTGGCGAGCCAGACGCTCGGTTGCGAACCCGATCATATGGATGTCGCCTGCTCGGGCAACATCATCAAGAACGTTAAGAGCGTGACCGTGCCCAACTCGGGCGGTATGCACGGTATTGAAGCGGCAGCCGTGCTGGGTGCCGTGGGCGGCGACGCCAAGAGCGCGCTCGAGGTGCTCGAGAGCGTTAACGATGAGGACCGTGCTCGCGTGGCCGAGCTCCTCGCCGATGCCGGTTACTGCGATGTGTCGCTTGTCGAGGGTGTGCCCAACCTCTACATCAAGGTGACTGCCACAGCCGGGGGCCATACCGCAGTCGTCGAGATTACCGACCACCACACCAATGTCACGTGCCATACGCTCGACGGTATTCCGGTATGCGGCAAGTCGGCGGGGGAGTGTGCCGCCTGCGCCGAGCGCGTTGTGGCCGAGCGTGCGGCAGATAGCGCTGACACGCCCATGTCGATTGAGTCCATCATCGACTTTATCGAGGACGGCGACATCGATGGTGCCCGCGCTGCCGTTGAGCGTCAGATTGAGCTGAACGGCGCGATCAGCGCCGAGGGCCTGGCGCACGCTTGGGGTGCCGAGGTTGGCCGCACGCTGCTGGGCGCTCGTGCCGATGACGTCGCCTGTCGTGCCCGTGCCCGTGCAGCCGCCGGGTCCGACGCCCGCATGAACGGCTGTGCGCTGCCGGTCGCCATTGTGTGCGGTTCGGGCAATCAGGGTATTACCTGCGCACTGCCCGTTATGGAATATGCCGAATACCTTCGCTGCGACCAAGATCGCCTGGTGCGCGCCGTGATGCTGTCCGATCTTATCGCTGTGCATATCAAGAGCTATATTGGTGCGCTCTCGGCGTTTTGCGGTGCTATTTGCGCCGCGTGTGGCGCCGGCGCTGCGATTACCTGGCTGTGCGGTGGCACGCGCGAGCAGATTGGCGCGACGGTTTCGAACACACTCGGTAACGTGGGCGGCATCGTGTGCGATGGCGCCAAGGCAAGCTGTGCCGCCAAGATTTCCGCTGCCGTTGATGCGGCGATTCTGGGTCACGATATGGCCATGCAGGGTCGCGGCTTCCGCGCCGGTGAGGGCCTGATCCAGGATACCGTCGAGCAGACAATCGCCAGCATGGGCTACGTGGGCCGTGTAGGTATGAAAGATACCGATGTCGAGATCCTCAACATCATGATCGGCAAAACCCAGGTCTGTTAGGACAGTTCGTCGGCTACTTGGTGCTCGTAGAAGGCTTCGACTACGGCGTTAAAGTCGCGGGCGAAGTCTTCCATGGTTCCGTGCCAGGTGGCTCGGCCGGGTTTTCCCTGTCCAACATAGGCAGTCTGAATGCCGCAGGCGGGGCTGGGGAAGTCGCGCTTGGGGTCGTTGCCCACCATAAGGACTTCGTGTGGTTCGAGCCCCATCACCTGAAGCTGCTCGAGATAGTAGGCGGCATCGGGCTTGCAGCGGGTGGCGTTTCCCATATGCGTGACGAGCTCAAAGGGGGCGTCGGCCAAGTCGCCCCAACCCATGCGACACTCGATGGCCCCTTGCGGAAAGCTGGGGTTGGTAAAGAGCGCGCAACGCAGCCCTGCGTCCTGTACGGCCTGAAGCGCGGCGTGTGCGCCTGGCATGGCGCGGGCGTTGATGACATCGTCATTCTTGTACGGAAGCACTTCGCGTTCGTAGTAGGTAAACGCTTCGTAGATGAGGGGATCGGAGAGGCAGATGCCGCACCTGCGCTCAACCTCGGTGCGGTAAAACTCAAGATTGGTGCGGTTATCCGTGCCGCTTCGGCGATTGGCGTTGAGGTCGACCAGGATGGTGCCGAGGCGCGCCATCGTGCCACCGCGGCTGCGGCGACCGATATCCGCGAGCATCGAAGAGACATCCTTAAAATATCGAAGGATGAACGCGTTGAGGTTGATGCTAAGAAGCGTCTCGTCCATATCGAAAACGACTGCTTTGAGCACGCGGGCACCTTTCTCGATAAATCGTTCCAGAATCGTTGCTCCGGATACTTTACCCCAAAGCCGTATGCCTAACTGCCTATCGTCAACTTATGGAGACGGTCGTCCACAAGATTGCGAAAAAGTCTCCATACGAGTAAAAAATCGCAGTTCACGCTTGAAATCGAAATGATTTCCCCGTAACCTATACGAACGTGATTGCATAAGCGTCACATTAGTATCTGTCGGCTCCCGAGTGTTCCTAAACGTTGTGTGCTTGTCGCACCCTTCTGTAGGTCCTAGCAATCGGGGCCCCGTAGTTCGAAAGGGGTCCACCTTTGAGTGAGATTCAGAACTCGTCCATTTTCTCTCTTGACGATGTCAACGAGGAGGAGATGAACAACCTCATCGACGGTACGATTACCGACTTTGATGAGGGCGATCTCGTTAACGGCACTGTCGTTAAGATCGAGCATGACGAGGTGCTCGTTGACATCGGATTCAAGTCCGAGGGCGTTATCCCGGTCCGCGAGCTGTCCATCCGCAAGGACGCTAACCCTGCAGACATCGTTGCACTCGGTGATCCCATCGAGGCTCTGGTTCTCCAGAAGGAGGACAAGGACGGTCGTCTGGTCCTGTCCAAGAAGCGTGCCGAGTACGAGCGTGCTTGGAACCGCATCGAGGAGAAGTTCAACTCCGGCGAGAACGTCGAGGGCGAGGTTATCGAGGTTGTCAAGGGCGGCCTGATCCTCGACATCGGCCTGCGTGGCTTCCTGCCCGCTTCCCTCGTCGACCTCCGTCGTGTCAAGGACCTCACCTCCTACATGGGCACCCGCATCGAGGCTCGCGTCATCGAGATGGACCGTAACCGCAACAACGTCGTCCTCTCCCGTCGCGTCGTGCTCGAGGAGTCCCGTAAGGCCGAGCGCTCCGAGATCCTGTCCAAGCTCAAGTCTGGCATGCGTCTCCAGGGCACCGTTTCCTCCATCGTCGACTTCGGCGCCTTCGTCGACCTCGGCGGTATCGACGGCCTCATCCACATCTCCGAGCTCTCTTGGAACCACGTCAACCATCCTTCCGAGGTTGTCAAGGTCGGCCAGGAGGTCGAGGTCGAGGTTCTCGACGTCGATCTCAACCGCGAGCGCATCTCCCTTGGTCTCAAGCAGACCACCGAGGATCCGTGGCGCACACTGGTCAAGAAGTACCCCGTCGGCGCTATCGTCGAGGGCACTGTGACCAAGCTTGTCCCGTTCGGCGCTTTCGTCGACCTGGGCGAGGGCATCGAGGGTCTGGTGCACATCTCCGAGATGGCCAACAAGCACGTCGATCAGCCTTCTCAGGTCACCCACGTGGGCGACAAGGTTCAGGTCAAAGTCATGGAGATCGACCTCGACCGTCGTCGTATCTCCCTGTCCATGAAGTCTGCTGCTGAGACTCTGGGCGTCGAGATCGAGGTTACCCCGCTGCCTTCCGAGAAGAAAGACGAGGAGACCGACGCCGAGTAAATCGGTTTGACGATCACTTGTTTTAAGGGATCCGTCCGCAATGGACGGGTCCCTTTTTGCATTTGGCGCCGAGATGCGCAATGCTGCCGGGCTGTCCACACGTTATTTAGTTGTCGATGCATAAAAAATGCCGACATCCCGCCTCGGGGAGGAGGCGGGAACGCACCGAGTAGACGGAGGGGTGCGGAGCGCGGTCGCGTCTCGACTGACGACGTTGCCCATCGACGACCCTATTGTACTGTATATCGTGGTTCTTGGTTTATCGTGTCGAACGCTTGTGTTGTGCCATTGCCTGCGGCAACGGTGTGCTACACTCTTGCACTGCTGAGTGGGCCAGACGGTCGCGCGATGTGCTGCTTGCAGTACGCGTGAGGAAAGTCCGGGCTCCAGAGGGCGGGATGCCGGCTAACGGCCGGGCGGAGTGATCCGACGGAAAGCGCCGCAGAAAAGAAGACTCCCACCTGCGCCGCAAGGCGTAAAGGGAAAAGCTGAAACGGTGGTGTAAGAGACCACCAGCGTCGTGGCAACACGGCGGCTTGGCAAGCCCCATCCGGAGCAAGCGCGAATAGGAACGCTATGGACCGGCCCGGTCCGCGTTCGGGTAGCGTGCGTGGAGCTGCACGGTAACGTGCAGACAAGATAAATGACCGTTCACGACAGAACCCGGCTTATAGGCCCACTCAGCAACTTTGTTGACGCTGCGAACCCGTCAGCGCGGCAATCTGCCTTTCAAGCCTTCGGGCATGACCATAAGGTCAATGCCCTCGTCTTTCAAGGCACCTTGCTCGCGCTGACGGGTTCTCGCTTTCGTTGGCGGAATCATCGGCGGTTCCGTTCTTGGCATCTCGCTGTTTTTGCCTGGTCATTGGCGTCGTTGTTCTATTTACTTGGGTTATCGGTACGGGCTTTGCCGTATTATTGAGGCTGTTTGTTGCTTTGCTTGTTGTTGAGAGGCTTTGTTGGACAGCTATTTTACTCTGCAATCGAATATTGAGGCTTCGGGTGAGTTTGTGGACCGCAAGAGCCGGTTTATTGCCCAGCTGGTCCATATTGAGTCCGAGGATGAGGCGAATGCCTTTATCGAGATGGTTCGCAAGCGTCATTACGACGCTCGGCACAATGTCCCCGCTTGGATTTTGGTCGATGGGCGCGAGCGCCAGAGCGATGACGGCGAGCCGAGCCGCACGAGCGGCATGCCGACGCTCGAGGTGCTGCGCGGTGCGGGGCTCAAAAATGTTTGCTGCGTGGTGACGCGCTATTTTGGCGGAACGCTGTTAGGGCCCGGTGGCTTGGTACGCGCCTATACCGCGGCGACGCAGGCGGCGGTGGCCGCGGCTCGGGAGGCCGGGCAGATCGTTGAGATGACAAGCGTCGTGCCGGTTGGCGTGCATGTGGCCTATCCGCAGTATGAGCAGGTGCTTCGTTTGGCGCAGGATTCGGGTGCCAAGGTTTCTGATACCGATTACGCGGATGCCGTGACACTTCATTTGGTGTTTAAGGCGGGGGAGCAGGAGCCGTTTTGCGCTAAGATGCGCGAGCTTATGGCGGGGCGCGAGGAGATTGAGGTCGGCGCTTCCGAATTTGACGAGTTCTAACGGCGACGGCCGGCGTGCTTTTGGAGGGATCCCAAGCGCGCCGGCCGTCGTTTTATGTTGCTGCCGTTTACTCGGCGAGCTGCTTTAGCACATCGCAGGCGATCTCGACGGCATCGTCGATGCAGCCGGGACAGCTGCGGAGCGGGCCTTTATCCGATCCGATGCCCTTGAGCGTGCCGCAGACGGTCGTCGTGTTCTTCTCGCCAAAACGCTTGGCGATTTCGCGCGACAGCTTGTAGGTCTGGCCCTTGGTCTTAGGGTTTTCCATGCCGTCACTCATTACAAAGCCCATGATGGCCACGGCGCCCGAGATGGCGCCGCAAGTTTCGGTCATGCCGCCCATGCCGGCGCCAAAGCCCTCGGTGAGGGTAAAGGCGACCTGGGGGTCGAGCCCGACGGCGGGCGCGAGCGTGCAGGCGACGGCCTGGGCGCAGTTAAAGCCACGGGCGTGGTACTCGGCAGCTTGAGCCTGACAGGCGGTGATGTCAAGCTGGGCCGTATCGATTTGCTTCATCGTTGTCTCCTTGGTCACGGTGTACCCGCTTATGGTACCCGTGCCGATGCATGTAGTCATCGAGAGCTTCATGTATGCCTCATTTTTATCTATAGAGCAAATGCCTAAGGCTTGAGATAAATACCCCTGATCAATTTGTCCCATAACCTACCTTGGGGATGGGTTGAGAGGGGTGCAGGGTAGCGGTATCGTGAACCGAATAAAACTAAAACCCAGGCAAGGGAGCTAGATATGAGCGAGCAGACCATCGGTACGACGTGTGTTCAGGGCGGTTATCGCCCGGGTGATGCAGAGCCGCGTCAGGTGCCCATCTACCAGTCAACCACGTGGAAGTACGACACGTCCGAGCACATGGGCAAGCTATTCGACCTGGAGGAGTCGGGCTACTTCTATAGCCGTCTGCAGAACCCCACGTGCGACCTGGTTGCCGCCAAGATCTGCGAGATGGAGGGCGGCACTGCCGCGATGCTCACGAGCTCGGGCATGGCGGCGAATTTCCTCGCGATCTTTAACGTGGCCGGTGCCGGCGATCACGTGGTCGCGAGCTCTGCTATCTACGGCGGTACCTACAACCTGCTCGCCCATACCATGGAGCGCATGGGTCTGACCTGCACGTTCGTTGCCCCCGACTGCACCGACGAGGAGCTCGAGGCAGCCTTTGAGCCCAATACCAAGCTCGTCTTTGGCGAGACGATTGCCAACCCTGCCCTTGCCGTGCTCGATATTGAGCGCTTTGCCAAGGCCGCGCATGACCACGGCGTGCCGCTGATGGTCGACAACACCTTCCCGACGCCCGTGATGTGCCGTCCCTTTGAGTGGGGCGCCGACATCGTTACGCACTCCACCACCAAGTACATGGATGGACATGCTGCCTACCTGGGCGGCGTGATCGTCGACCACGGCCAGTTTGACTGGATGGCTCATGCGGACAAGTTCCCGGGTCTCACTACGCCCGACGAGAGCTACCACGGCGTGACGTATGCCGAGAAGTTCGGTCGCGAGGGCGCCTTCATCACCAAGGCCACCGCGCAGCTCATGCGCGATCTTGGCCCCATGCAGAACCCGCAGGCGGCGTTCTTCCTGAATAGCTCGCTCGAGAGCCTGCATGTGCGCATGCCGCGTCATTGCGAGAACGGCCTGGCCGTTGCCAAGTTCCTGCAGAGCCATCCCAAGGTGCGCTTCGTGAGCTATCCGGGCCTGGAGGGCGACAAGTACTATGACCTGGCTCAGAAGTACATGCCCAACGGCACCTGCGGTGTCGTGAGCTTTGGCTTTAACGGTGGTCGTGCGGCGGCCGAGACTTTTATGAAGAGCCTCAAGCTCGCCCAGATCGCCACGCATGTGGCCGACGCCCGCACTTGCTGCCTGCATCCCGCTAACGCTACGCATCGCCAGATGAACGATGAGGAGCTCATCGCCTGTGGCATTTCCGCCGACATGGTACGCCTGTCGTGCGGCCTCGAGGACACGGCCGATCTGATTGCCGACCTTGAGCAGGCGCTCGAGCAGTGCTAGGCTAGCGTTCGCACAAGGCGCCGATGCTGGCGAAAGCTTCGGTGACCTTTCGTTCCGATTCCGTAGGCGGGGCCCCAATCGCGACTGTTTGCAGGTGATTGGGGCCCCGTTTTTGCGTTGCGCCACTCGAAAGGATGGATATGGAGAAAACCGCAGAGCAGCTGCGCCGTGAGCGCATTGCCCTTGAGGGCGACACCCATGGCAAGAACAAATGGGCGATTCTGTTTACCGTGCTCATCATGACGTTTATGTCGTGTCTGGATTCGACCGTCGTGACCGTGGCGCTGCCCGTGATGCAAAAGGAGCTGGGCGTGGGCCTCGATCGCATTCAGCTGGTGAGCTCGGTGTATCTGCTTGCGACGTGCGTGGCTATGCTGCCGTTTGGCCGCCTGGGCGACGTGCGCGGCAAGGTCGGCGTATTCCAGCTGGGCGTAATCGTCTTTACGGCCGGTTCGCTGCTTTGCGGCCTTTCGGCCTCGCTCGAAGTTCTTATTCTGGCACGCATCGTTCAGGGCGTCGGTTGCGCGGCGGCCATGGCCAACAACATGGGTATCATCACCGAGTCGTTTCCGGCTCGCGAGCGCGGTCGTGCCATGGGTATTCTTGCGACCTTCGTGGCCCTCGGCATGATGTGTGGCCCCGTGCTCGGTGGCATGCTGGTGGCAAGCTTTCCCTGGGAGAGTATCTTCCTCATCAACCTGCCTATTGGCGTTATCTCGTTTATCGTGGGGCTCTACACGCTGCCGCATGTTAAGCCGGAGGCCGGTGAGCGCCCCATGTCCCTTGCCGATGCCGCTCGTCGCTGCTTTGCAAATTCGGCCTTCACCATTAACCTCGCCTGCATGCTCATCGTGTTCGTTGGTATTGGCGCATCTGAGTTTATCCTGCCGTTCTATTTTCAGGACGCCCACGGCTTTGGTTCCGACATTTCCGGATTGCTCTTTTTGGCGTTGCCGATGGTGAATGCCTTTATCGGCCCGCTTTCGGGAACGGTTTCGGACCGTGTTGGCTGCGAGGGTCCCACGGCGGTCGGCCTGGGCGTGTACGTGTGCGGTCTCTTTGCGGTAAGCACGCTTGACGAGCGCTCTTCCATCCCTGTGATCGTGTGCTGCGTCGCGTTTATGTCGTGCGGTACGTCGATTTTCCAGAGCCCCAATAACTCGCTGTACATGGGCTCGGCTCCGCGCGAAGCGCTCGGCTTTGCTGGCAGTCTGGGTAGCCTGGCACGCTATGCGGGTATGGCAGTGGGCATTACGGCGGCGTCGCATATCCTGTATGGGCAGATGAGCGTTGCGATGGGCGAGGCCGTGACCAGTTTTGTTGCAGGACGTCCGGATGTGTTCCTGTTCGGCTTTCGCTCGGTGTTCTACGTACTCATGGCTGTGGCCGCCGTGGGCTTTGCGCTCGCCATGGTGCGTTTGGTGAAGATACGCGCCCGCCATTAGCGTGTTGGGAGGCCGTCTGCCACGATTTGCGTTGTCCCAAAAAGACTGGTTTGTGGTGCGATGCGGCTTGTGGGGCGGGCGGGGGTCGGTCCGTGGTAGACTATCGAGCAACGTTTATTAATCGCGCGGTATCGTTGCCGCGAGAAGGGGTTGCGCCATGCAGGAGCTTGAGGATCGTATTCGCCATGACGGCATCGTAAAGGCCGGTAACGTCCTTAAGGTTGATGCCTTCCTCAACCACCAGTGCGACGTTGAGCTGTTTGACCACATGGGTGCCGAGTGGGCCCGTCTGTTCGAGGGCGTCGAGATCAACAAGATCCTGACGATTGAGGCTTCGGGAATTGGCATGGCTTGCATCGCGGCTCAGCATTTTGGCGGTGTGCCGGTGGTCTTTGCCAAGAAGGCGCAGTCCATCAACCTCGACGGCGAGCAGTATGCCACGACCATCTACTCCTTTACCAAGCAAAAGGAGTACCCGGTCATCGTTGGCAAACGTTTCCTGTCCGAGGGCGACAAGGTCCTGATTATCGACGATTTCCTGGCCAACGGCTGCGCGCTCGAGGGTCTTATCAAGATCTGCGAGGCTGCGGGTGCCGAGGTATCCGGTATTGGCATTGCGGTGGAGAAGGGCTTCCAGGGCGGTGGCGATAAGCTCCGCGAGCGCGGCTTCCGCGTTGAGAGCCTGGCCCGTATCGCCGATATGGACTGCGAGACCGGCGAGATCACCTTCGCCTAAGCGCGCAACACAAGCGATTGGTATGCGATGTGACAAAGGGACTGTCCCTTTGTCACATTTTTTGTATGAGGGGAGGTGTTGATATGGATGAGAACAAGATGGGATGGCGGGAGTATGCGCGCTATGCCGAGATGTCGGTCGAGGAGTTGGCGCGCGATTGCGAGGTGCAGGTGTTTCGCGCGACGGGCCCGGGTGGGCAGGGCGTGAACACGACGGACTCGGCGGTGCGCATGAAGCATGGGCCCACGGGAATTACCGTGACGGCGCGCGAGAGCCGCAGTCAGTTCCAAAACCGTAGTAGCTGCCTACGTAAGCTGCGCGCTGAGCTTGAGCGTCGCGGGCGTCCACCGCGCCGACGCGTAAAGACCAAGGTGCCTCAGCGCTCTCGCCAGCGCAGGCTCAATGACAAGCACTTCAACGCCATTAAAAAGGCCAACCGTCGCAAACCGGGCAGCGACGAATGATCTCCTCATAAGTTGCGGTGAAATAGGGACTGTTTTGCGGCACTTGCTGCATAAACAGTCCCTATTTCACCGCAACTTAGGTTGGGTTAGCGGGTTGGGTGCCAGACGTGGAGGGCGCCGCCGAGGACGTCGACCTCGATGCGCGAGGCGACGATGGGCTCGCCGTCGGCTTGGATGGGGTAGTCGGGCTCCTCAAAGGTGAGCTCGGCATGGCGGCAGCGGCGCATGCGAACCGGTGGCAACTTGGTATGGTGGCCGTTCTTGGCCGAAAGGAACATGGGCAGGGCAACCGCGCGAGGGACGGGGCCGCATGCGTAGCAGACGTCGAGCATGCCGTCGCAGGGGTCGGCATCGGGGCAGATGCGATAGCCCGAGCCATACGTGGGGCCCAGCTGAATCGCCATGATGATCGCCCTCACGCGCTCGGCGGGCGCCCCGTCAAAGCTGACTGTCATGGGGTAGTTGCGGTAGCGCAGACCAAACTGTTCCAGACCCGAGAGGGTGTAGAGC
Organism: uncultured Collinsella sp.; assembly: GCA_958438955.1. Lineage (GTDB taxonomy): Bacteria > Actinomycetota > Coriobacteriia > Coriobacteriales > Coriobacteriaceae > Collinsella. The sequence goes on along the minus strand of CAUBTS010000001.1, from coordinate 31,240 downwards.
GGAGCGCCAGCGAGGCCCGTCTTTTTGCGCAGCTCGGTGGTGCCCAGGCCGATGGCGGCATCGATGCCGACCGAAAGCGTTTGGTCGTAGTACTCAACGGTAGCCTCGCCGCTGCCGTTTGCGGGGTTCCATGAGCGAATGCGTCCGATATCCTGGCGCTGCAGCTCGCAGGTGAGCAGCGCGCCAAAATCTTTGCCGGAGAAATCGTCGATACCGAGGGTCTGGGCAAAATCGTTGCCGGAGCCTACGGGTAGGAGGGCAAGGGCGGGACGGACCGCCTCATCCTGCTTCATGAGTCCATTGGCAACCTCGTGGATCACGCCGTCGCCGCCAAGGGCGATAACGGTGCGATAGCCCTGAGCCTGCGCGGCAAGCTCCTTGGCATGTCCCATGCGCTCAGTCAGCACCAGGTCAAACTGGGATGAGCGCGCGGTCATGTCCAAAAAGCGCTGCAGGCGCTCAGCGACCTCGCGCGCCGCACCCGACTGGGCGGCAGGGTTGGCGATGATGAGCGTGCGACCAAAATCAGTTGCGTGCATGGGGCGACTCCCGGCGTGTGACATGACGGTGCGGTCGCGCTCAGGTCGAATTGCCCCCGATTGTGGCTGCACGGTGATTATTAGATCTACTCTATCAGGTCGTTGTGGCGCTCGATAGCCTCCGCTACCGTACCGCCCTCATCCACAATAAGAGAACGGCGCTTGGGTGAGATGATGCGCTGGGCGGGGTACACGCCGCGGTGGCCGCCGGCGAGATAGCTGATAAACGCCACGATCACGAAGAAGCCGGCGGCCGTGCCGTGGAACAGGTCGATGGCCATCATACAGGTGGTGATGGGCACGTTAAGGCCGGCGCAGAACACGCCGAGCATGCCGAGAGCCGCCAGAAAGCTGGGGTCGATTCCGACGAGGCAGCCGATCCAGCCGCCGAGCGCCGCACCGATGCCAAACAGAGGCGTGACCTCGCCGCCTTGGAAGCCGGCGCCCAGGGTGAGCGCTGTGACGACCAACTTGATGGCTGCGTCCGCCAGGGTGGTGTTGCCTGCAAATCCGGCGCCGGAAAGCCACGTGGAAAGGCCGGCGTAGTCCCAGGCGTCGAGGAGGGCATAGGCGGCCAAAACCACGAGTGCGCCGATGAGTGCGCGAACAAGGTAATTGGTGATAAAGCGACCGTACAGGCTCTTGACGGTTCGAACCGACCAGGCAAAGAGACGTGCCGTCAGACCGAAGATGATGGCGCTGATAACAACGATGACAACCGTCCGTGGTGTCATGGCGGGAACGCTGGCGATAACATTCGCCTCGTACTCGGTTCCCAAGGCAAGCGACGTAAAGTAGCCGGTAAACGAGGCAACCAGACAGTAGATGCCCGCGGTGTAGTCGATCTTGCCGATAAAGCACATTTCCATGCCAAAGAACGCGCCGGCAAGGGGCGAACCGAATACGGCGCCAAAGGCCGACGAGATACCGGCGAGCATGAGGTCGTGGTGGTCATGCTTTTTGAGGTGGGCGAGGCTCGAGATGTTGCTGGCGATGGTGCCGCCAATCTGCACCGCAGCTCCCTCGCGACCGGCCGATCCGCCCGTGAGGTGCGTGAGCGTGGAGCAGACGAAGGTGAGGACGGCCATGCGCATATGGATGAGACGTGTGCCCAGAGCGGAGTCGATGACCAGGTTGTTACCTCGTTTGGCGGCAAGGCCGTGGTTCTTGTAGACCCACGCGGTGGCCATGCCCACAACGGGAAGCAGCGCGTAGATCCACGCATGGTGCTCGCGATAATCGGTCGCGATATTCAGCGAGGCCAAAAACGCCCAAGCGGCAACGCCCATGGCGAGCGAGACGATGACGACGAGTGCGAGCAACTTGGCGCTCGCGAGTAGGTTGCGGACGTTGCGGCGCGTGTCGGCAGCTAAGAGATGCTCGGAGCGGGTGATCTGATGCCTGCCGGCCATGATGACGTCGTTCAGGGAGAAAAAGCCGCCGTCGTCGAGCGGCTGGGAATAATCTTGCGCTTCGTGTGCGCTTTCGGGTTTGTCGTTATGAGCCATACGTTCCTCTTTTAGGTTGCAACGCAAGCATTATAAAACGCGGTAAACGCGACGAGCCGGTGGGTTGGTTTCCATTCTGTTTCGCAGCCTGCAGCCGACAGGTGTATTTGCGGGTACAGGCCAAGTCACGGTCACGCGTCGGGGGATTATACTGAGACAAGCATAAAGAATCGGCGCTTCTGTTGTGCGCCGTGGCATTAAGAGGTACATATGGCAGAGAAGCTCATTCCGCTGGAGGACGCGCAGTCGATTGTTTTGTCGCATGTTGCTCCGACCGATCTCGTCGAGATTCCCGTGTGGCAGGCCGCCGGCCTTCCCTTGGCCGAGGATGCGGTGGCCGATATCGACATCTCGCCGTTTGCCAACAGCGCTATGGACGGATATGCCGTGCGCTCGGCGGACTTGGCGCAGGCGTCTGGTGTGGCGCCGGTGACGCTCGACGTTATCGGACACGAGGCCGCGGGCCATGTGTTTGAGGGCGCTCTTGGCCCGGGCGAGACAGTCCGCATCATGACTGGTGCGCCGGTACCCGAAGGTGCCGATGCCGTGGTGAAATACGAGATCGTCGATGTGCTCGACGGTGACGGCAACGAGGGCTCGCACGTGAGCTTCTCGATGCCTGCCAAGGTGGGGGAGAACGTTCGCTCTGCCGCCGAGGAGGCCCATGCCGGCGACGTCGTGATGCGCGCCGGAGAGGTTGTGGCCCCGGCCGGTGCTGGCCTGCTGGCAAGCGCCGGTTACGCGAGCGTGAAAGTCCATGCCGCCCCGCGCGTGGGCATTATCTCGCTGGGCACGGAGCTGGTCGCACCGAGTAAGGTTCCGGCGCGCGGGCAGATTCGCGACTCCAACTCGTCGGCGTTGATGGCCGAAGCACTCGATGCCGGCGCCGAGCCCGTGTTCTACAGCATCGCGCCCGACGATGAGCAGGCGATTGCCGAGCTGGTGCATCGTGCCGTGCAGGAGTGCGACTTTGTCATTACGAGCGGTGGCGCCTCGGCGGGCGATTACGACTACGTGACGGCGCTCGTTCGGCGCGAGGGCGAGGTGCTGTTTGACCGCATCTCGATGCGTCCGGGCAAGGCCATCACGTTTGGCTTGCTCGGGGGTAAGCCGTATTTGGGGCTTTCGGGCAATCCCGCGGCGGCGTATGTGGGCTTTGAGATGCTCGCCCGCCCGGCGATTCGCAAGATGCGCGGCTTTGCCGAGGGTACGCGTCCCGTGCAGCAGGCGATATTGACGCACGGCGTGAAGAAGCGCCAGGACCGACGCTTCTTCGATCGCGCCACGGTTTTGCGCGACCCCGAGACCGGTGAGCTGTTGGTGACCGAGGCCAAGACGCAGAATTCGGCGCTGCTCGGCACGATGCAGCGGGCCAACTGCCTGCTGCGTATTGACGAAGGGCCGTGCGAGCTCAAGGCGGGAGATGTCGTGGACGTCGTGCGCGTCGACCTGCCTGAGGGCACGGTGCTATAGGAGGAATGCCATGGAGTTGAAGATTTCGATTGTGACGTGCTCGGATACGCGCGACCTTGCCCAGGACGAGGCTGGAGCCGCACTCGAGGAACTTATCGTGGCGCAGGGCTGGACGGTCGCCTCGCATGTGGTCGTGCGCGACGACGTTAGCGAAATCGGTGATGCCATTGTGGAAGCCGCCGATGCGTGCCACGCCAATGTCGTGCTCACCTGTGGCGGCACGGGGCTTTCGATGCGCGACGTGACACCCGAGGCGACGCGTGCCGTCTGCGACCGCGATGTGCCGGGTATTGCAGAGGCAATCCGTGCGTACTCCATGACCAAGACGCGTCGCGCTATGCTCTCGCGCGCCGTGTGCATGCAGCGTGGGTATACGCTTGTCATCAACTTTCCGGGATCTACGAAAGCGGCTCGCGAAAGCTGGGAGGCCGTGAGCGATCAGCTGGAGCATGCGGCCCAAATGACGGCGGGCGGCGGACATACCAACTAAGCGGTTTACCTGCGGCGGGGCGACCTTATCGGTCGCTCCGCTTTTGTTTTCCGCCGAAGCGACGCCAAGTTGCACGGTAACTTGAAACTATATTCTCTGGGGAGAATAATTTCTCACAATCATTATTCGCAACAAAGTATAATCTGATTGCAGATTAAAGCCCGCGGTGGGGTGCCCGGGCACAAGGTCCGAAAGGGTTGAATATGTTCGATATGGTTTCACGCCGCGGTTTTGTCTCGCTCTCTGCTGCCGCTGTCGCCGGCCTTGGCCTTGCCGGCTGCTCGGGCAACAAGACGTCCGAGCCCGCTGGTTCCGATGCCGGCTCCGCCAAGTCTTCCTCTAAGAAGAAAGCTGTCGAGCTGCAGGTCTTTGCCGCCAACTCGCTCGAGAAGGCCCTGCCCGAGGTTCAGGAGCTCTACACCGACCAGACCGGCACCACGTTTGCCGACACGCAGTTTAAGGCGTCTGGCGACCTTGTCGAGCAAATGCGCGCCGGTGCCGCCGTCGACGTGCTCATCACGGCCTCCAAGGGCACCATGGACGACGCTGAGGCCGCCGAACTCGTCGACGCCGACACGCGTGAGGACATGTTCGTCAACGACCTCGTGATCATTCGCGCCGAGGGCTCCGACACCAAGGTCGAGGCCATTGCCGACGTCGCGAACCTGGACGGCAAGATCGCCATTGGCGACGCCAAGACCGTCCCCGCCGGCAAGTACGCCAACCAGGCCCTGGCCTCCGTGGGCCTCTACACCGGCACCGAGGGCGATGACGGCGAGTACGCGCCCGAGATCGCCGACAAGGTCGCGCTGGCCGACAAGGTCGGTACCGCTGCCGCCTACGTGTCCACGGGTGACTGCGTGGCCGGCTTTGTCTATAGCTCTGACATCTACCGCTATGACGGCATCGAGGAGGCCTTCGTGTGCCCCGAGGATTCGCACAAGCCCATCGTGTACCCGGGTGCCGTGGCCGAGAGCTCCGAGCATGCCGACGACGCAAAGGCGTTCATCGACTTCTGCCTTTCCAACAAGAAGGCGCAGAAGATTTGGGCTAAGTACGGCTTCGAGCTTTCCGAGTAGTGCATAGCTGAGCTACATAACGATATGCTTGAGGGCGGGCGTTCTTGCGATCGTCCGCCCTTTTTAGATTGAAGCGGCGTGTCCGCGCGCCGTTGCCCTGTGTTTGAGGAGTCGCCCGTGTCAAGGAAAACGATTCGCCTGCTCGCCGCGTTGGCGGCTGTTGTCTGCGCGCTGACGGTGCTGCCCGGGGTTGCTCGAGCCGAGGCACTTTTTGCCACCGCCGATGGGCGTCAGGCGACCGAGGACTCCGCACTTCTCGATGGCGTTGATTTTGGCCTCAACGCTTTTGAGCGCAACGCAAAAGGAACGGCCCGCTCGTTTGCCGACCAGCCCGAGGGCTATCGTTTTCCCATCTACAAAAAGACGACGCTCGTAACGGTGACCACGCCTACGAACATCGTGGTATGGGTCGATGCACACGCCGCCAAGGAGGCGGGCCTTAACATTGCGAGCTTCTCCGATCAAAAGGCGCTCAAGAAGATGCTCGCGGGGCTCGATAAGTCCCACTCCATGGGAGGCGCGCTGCTGGAGGATTCCAAGCTCGATTGGGTGTTCACCTCGGACAATACGCTGGTACAGGGCGATTACCGCTATCAGTTTAAGGTAAAGGGCGGCGACGGCGAATACTACACCGTCGTGAACGCCGCGGACGCCGCAAACACTGAGCTTAACCTGGGTGACGGCGCTCTGTGGAGCGATAACGCCGCCCTGGTGCCGTATGCGAGCGTCTCGACGACGGAGCCGCCTTCGCTGGCAGAACGCGCCCAGACGTTTTTTGGCGGCATCGACTACCGTCCGTTTTGGGTGTCTATCAAAACAAGCAGTCTTGCCCTGGTGATCGCGTTTGCGCTGGGCTTGTTTGCCGCGTGGAAGACCATGGGCACCACGAGCCGCGTGAAGGGCCTGCTCGATTCAGTCTTTACCATTCCCATGGTGCTGCCGCCCACGGTCTGCGGCTTTTTGCTGCTTATGCTGTTCGGTCGCTCGACCGGGGTGGGGCAGTGGCTGATCGCACACGGCATCTCGATTGTCTTTACGTGGCCGGCGGCGGTGATCTCTGCCGTGGTGGTGTCGTTCCCGCTCGTCTATCGTACGGCACTCGGCGCCTTCGAGAGCCTCGACACGCAGATGCTCGACGCCGCGCGCACGCTGGGCTGGTCTGAGCGTCGCATCTTTGCCAAACTCATGATGCCCCTCGGCTGGCCGTCTATCGCCGCCGGCACGGTGCTCGCCTTTGCCCGCGCTATGGGCGAGTTTGGCTGCACGCTGTTCTTTGCGGGCAACTATGCCGGCATTACGCAGACCATTCCCATCTCCATCTACTTTGAATGGATGGGCGGCAATACGTCGGTGGCGCTCTTTTGGGTCGTCGTCGTAATCGTCTTTAGCTTCCTGGTCATCCTGTTCATCAACATGTATACGGCGCACTCGCAAAAGTACCGTGAGCGGGGCCTTTCGCGTGCGGAGCGCAAGCAGACCAAGGAGCTCGCCGGCCAGGGCGATTCGCTCGACCCCGTTGGTGGCGATGCCCTGCGCATCGACCGCGAGGCGTTGGCCGAGCTTATGCGCGACGACGCGGTTGCGAAGGGAGGTCGATAAGCCATGTCGCTCGTTCTGGATATCAAAAAGCGCTATCCCGGCTTTACGCTCGACATTCAGCTTGAGGCCGGCGAGGAGTGCGTGGCGCTGCTCGGTGCCTCCGGATGCGGCAAGAGCTGTACCTTGCGCTGCATCGCCGGCGTTGAGACGCCCGACGAGGGCAAGATCGTCGTCAACGGCGTGACTTTCTTTGATTCGGCCGCGGGTATTAACCTGTCGCCCCAGGAGCGCAAGTGCGCCTTGCTGTTCCAAAACTATCAGCTGTTCCCCAATATGACGGTTGCCGATAATGTGTGCGCCGGCGTTGAAGATGCGGGCGACGCCGCGGCACGCAAAAAGCTTGCTGAGCGCTACCTGGGCATTTTTGGCCTGGCCGACTTTGCCGATCGCTATCCCGCACGCCTCTCAGGCGGACAGCAGCAGCGCGTGGCGCTCGCCCGCATGGTAGCGGCGCACCCGGGCATCTTTATGTTCGATGAGCCCATGAGTGCGCTCGACGCGTATCTGAAGAGCGCGCTTGAGCAAAACATGCTCGACCTGTTCGACGTCTGCAATCGTACCGTACTCTACGTGAGCCACGATATTGATGAGGCATGCCGTCTGTGCGAGCGCATCTGCGTGATGCATAACGGGCATGTTGAGGAGATTGGCTCTGTGGAGGACGTGGTTCGCCGGCCGCAAACCCTGGCCGCGCTGCGCCTGACGGGCTGCAAGAACACGAGCCGCGCGCGCAAAACGGGGCCTCGGGAAGTTGAAGCCCTGGACTGGGGCATGACCTTCAATGTTGGTCGCGAGGTGCCCGATAACGTGGCGCACCTAGGCATTCGCGCGAGCTACTTCCATGTGGACAATCGTGCCGAGCGTGGTCGCAACAGCTACGATCTGCACGTGGCCCGCGTGAGCGATTCGCGTTTTGAGCGCTTGGTGCTACTGGATGTGCCGCGTGCCGATGCGCCGACGCGCCTGCAGTGGAAGGTCAACAAGGTGAGTGTGCCTGTGGAGGAGCTGCCGCAAGCGGGGGAGACCTTGCGCATGCATTTCGATGCGAGCAGGATTCACCTGGTTTGTCGGTAGTTTGGTGTGCGATGCGGTCGGGGATACAGTCTTCGGCCGCCGTATCGCTTTTAGGCCTACCGTTCGCCGAATGATTGATGACAAAACCTTATCAAACAAGATAATTAATTATTAAACGACGGTGTCTGTCGCTGTCGTACGCGTGTCGGCGGTGTTCGTTTGGACGACGACCGTTGATATAGTTATCTTCGACGAGAAAAGGAGGGCGCGCCGATGCCGCAGAAGACATATTCGCGTCGCGTTGCCGCGCGCGCCCTCTATATGGTTCGGAGTCGCATATGAGCAGGTATGTTCACGGCTCCGGGAGAGACGACGCACAACTAAATAATCGACCGCAAAGCAGGTTCCCTAAAATTCCGGGTTTGAGCACGGCCGGGCAATCGCCGTCCGTCGTGCATCGATACCGCTGTAATCCGTTTTTGGTTCGAGAGGGGAACCGTCATGGCTGAAGAATTCGATTTCCATCCGATGTGGGAGAGCCTCGGCATGAATCTTGCCGACCACGATATGCTGCTGGGCGCCGTGGGCCAGATGTACGGGGACATGTTCCTGTCGCAGAACAACCGTCCCAAGTCCACGTCCTACCTGGACTTTGTGGCCACCAACATTCATAGCGGCCGCATTAAGGAGATGCTCGACAAGAAGGAGGCCGGCGAGGCCACCAAGATCGTCGGCTCGTTCTGCGTGTACGTGTCCGAGGAGATCGTGCTTGCCTGTGACGGCATTCCCGTTGGCCTGTGCTCGGGTGCCGATTGGGCAACCGATAAGGTCGAGGAGCACCTGCCGCGCAACACCTGCCCGCTTATCAAGAGCTTTGCCGGCTTTAAGCTGGGCGAGGTCTGCCCCTACATTGAGTCGAGTGACCTGGTGGTAGGCGAGAACACCTGCGACGGTAAGAAGAAAGCCTACGAGTTCTTTGCCACGCAAAAGAACATGTACGTCATGGATATTCCCAACGTGCACGACGAGTCGACGCTCGTGACCTGGAAGGCCGAAGTCAAGAAGCTCGCCGCCAAGATCGAGGAAGAGTGCGGCGTCACGATTACGCCTGAGCGTCTGAAGGCCGCCATCCACGCCGTCAATGAGAAGCGTCGCGCCCTGCAGCGCCTCGCTGCCACGCGCACTGCCGACCCAGCGCCCATCAGCGGTCTGGACAGCCTGCTGACCGTTCAGGCCGCCTTTATGGACGACACGCCGCGTCTGACCGGCGCCATTAATGATATGGCGGCTGAGTGCGAGCAACGTGTCGAGGCCGGCGAGGGCGTGGCACCCAAGGGGACCAAGCGCATCCTGTACACCGGTACGCCCATGGCTGTGCCCAACTGGAAGCTTTTCAACCTCATCGAGAAGGCCGGCGGCGTCGTGGTGGGCGAGGAGTCCTGCACGGGCTCGCGCTACTACAAGGACCTGGTCGACGAGTCCGGCGAGACGGTCGACGAGATGCTTGATGCCATCGCCGAGCGCTACTTTAAGATCAACTGTGCTGTCTTTACGCCCAACGACCAGCGTATGAAGGACATTGTCCAGATGGCCAAGGACCTGCATGCCGACGGCATCGTCGACGTGGCCCTGCAGTTCTGCACGCTCTACGAGATGGAGTCGTTTGCCGTGGAGAAGGCCGCCGAGGAGGCGGGCATTCCGTTTATGCATATCACCACCGACTACGCCGGCGAGGACGCAGGCCAGCTGCAAACCAGGATTGAGGCTTTCTTGGAAACCATTTAGGACTATTCGTCCCGGCGGCTTCCCCAGGCACCCGATCTTGCCGTTCAAACCGTCGCTTGCGTACCAAAGTACGCGGCGCTCCTTTTTCACGGCAACCTCGGGCACCTGGGAAAGCCGTTTCCTTGGTTGGTTAAAAGGTTTGTTAAGGAGTTATATGTCGGAATATATTGAGCAGCCGTTGCCGTCCACGTTTGAGGAGTTCAACGAGCAGCGCAAGGCGGCGTTTATTCGCGTCAAGGATTATAAGCAGGCGGGTAATCGCCTGGTCGGCTTTTTGTGCAGTTATACGCCGCTCGAGATTATCGATGCCGCGGGCGCTGCAAGTGTGGCTCTGTGCGGTACGTCCGATGAGGTGATTCCCGAGGCCGAGAAGGTGCTGCCGGCAAATCTGTGTCCGCTCATCAAGTCGACCTACGGTTTTGCCTATTCGCAAAAGTGCCCGTTTACGTACTTTAGCGACATGATCATCGGTGAGACCACCTGCGACGGCAAGAAGAAGATGTACGAGCTGCTCAACGAGCTCAAGCGCACGCACATTCTGCATCTTCCGCAGGGCCGCGATCGCGCCTACGAGCGTGAAGGCTGGTACGAGGAGTGCCGCCTGCTCAAGGAGGAGCTCGAGAGCTTTTACGGCATCACGATTACCGACGACGACCTGCGCGCCGCCGTGCGCCGTCGCAACCGCTTGCGTGCGGCCCAGCTCGAGATGTTTGCGTTGCAGGCCAACCAGCCGGCGGCCATGAGCGGCATCGACCTGATGAGCACCATGTTTGCCGGCACGTTCAGCTTTGATATCGAGGCCTATACGCAGCAACTGGAGCAAAAGGTCGTCAAGCTGCGCGAGGCCTACGACGCGGGCGGGCGCCCGGTTGCGGCGGATGCCAAGCGCATTCTGATCACCGGTTGCCCGGTGGGCGGCGTGATCAACAAGATCGGTCGCACCATCGAGTCCAACGGCGGCGTGGTCGTGTGCATGGACGACTGCTCGGGTGAGCGCACGGCGGCCATGATGATCGACCCGGACGCGCCCGACATTCTGCGCGCCATCGCCGATCGCTACCTGGATATCAACTGCTCGGTCATGACGCCCAACGACGGTCGTATGGAAAATACGCTGGCCATGTGCGAGAAGTATCATGTCGATGGCGTGGTAGAGAGCGTGCTACAGGCCTGCCACACCTTTAACGTGGAGAGTGCGCGCATGCAGGAGGCTGTCGAGGGCGCGGGTATTCCGTACATGAAGATCGAGACCGACTACAGCAACGGCGACATGGGCCAGATCGAGACCCGCATCGCCGCCTTCATCGAAACCCTCTAGCTTCCTCAGGCACCGGATCTTGCTCCTCAAACCGTCGCTTGCGTACCCAAAGTACGCTGCGCTCCTCTTTCGGGGCAATCTCCGGCACCTGAGAAACCTAGAGCTAAGGTGCCTGAACGTGCCACTGTCTTTGATGTTTAGATTGGGAGAGAGCCATGATAGGGATCGGGATCGATATCGGGTCTACGGCGGCTAAGGCTGCTGTGGTCGACGGGGAGGGTTCGGTGGCGTGGACGTGCGTGCAGCCAACCGGGTTCTCCTCGGTCGATGCTTCCGAGCGGCTGCGCGAGGCACTGGCAGCGGCTGGCTACGACGTGGCTGCCGACGACGTGCGCGTGATCGCGACTGGCTACGGCCGTGTCGCCGTGCCCTATGCGCACAAGGTTGTGACCGAGATTACCTGCCACGGCACCGGTGCCGTGCGCCTGTTTGGCGATCACGGCACGGTGATTGACGTAGGCGGCCAGGACACCAAGGTCATTCAGCTTAAAAGTGGCCGCGTGGCCAAGTTTGCCATGAACGACAAGTGCGCCGCCGGCACGGGGCGCTTTTTGGAGATCATGGCCGACCGCCTAGGCATTTCCCAACAGCAGATGACGGACCTCGCCCGCACCGGCGAACCCACCAAGATCAGCAGCATGTGCACGGTGTTTGCCGAAAGCGAGGTCATCAGCCTGATCGGCCGTGGTGAGCCGCGCGAGAACATCGCCCGTGGTGTGATTGAGAGTGTCGTATCGCGCGTGGCGACCATGGCCGGGCAGGCCGCGGGCGCCCCGTACTACCTGACCGGTGGCCTGTGCGAGAACGCCTTCGTGGTGGAGCGGTTGGGCGAGCTACTGGGGTCGCCGGTGACCACCTCGCCCCAAGCTCGCTTTGCCGGAGCGATCGGCGCGGCTGTCCGCGCCGCCGCCTTGGCCTAGGGGTGTACCGCGACATGCGCATCCTCAATATCTCGGCGCAAAAACCAGATAGCACCGGCAGCGGCACCTACCTTGCCGCGCTCGTACGCGAACAGATCGAGACGGGGCATCGCGCCGCCGTGCTTTGCGGCGCGGCACCGGGTGATACCCAAGGCGAGCTGGACCGGCGTGCTGCCGTGTTTGCCGTACCGTTCGAGTCGCCCGAGCTGCCGTTTCCCATCTGCGGTATGTCCGATGTCATGCCCTATCCCTCCACGCGCTATCGTGACCTGACGCCTTCGATGCTCAAGGCATTTGAGCGGGCATTTGCTGCTGCAATCGATCGGGCGGTGGCTGAGTTTCGGCCCGATCTGGTGCTCTGCCATCACCTGTATCTTGTGACCGCATTGGCGCGCGAGTGCGTCCGGGGCGTGCCGGTTGTTGCCGTGTGCCATTCGACCGACCTGCGCCAGCTGCGTTCGCATGCGCTCGAGCGCGATCGCATCGTAAGTGCGGTTCGTCGGCTCGATGCCGTCTTTGCGCTCCACGCTGAGCAGGCTGAGCAGATTGGCCTGGTGTGCGGCGTCGATGCCGATCGCATCCACGTGATTGGGACGGGCTACGACCATCGCGTCTTCTGCCGCGACGCAAGCGTGGCGAGGCAGCCGGGATCGCTTGTGTACGTGGGCAAGATTTGCTTTAAAAAGGGCGTCGAGTCGCTGGTTCGAGCTGTGTCATTGCCGATTGACGATGGCGTCCGCTCATCTGGCTTGGTACTTGTGGGCGGCCGCGGGGACGATGCCGAGTACGCGCGTATCGAGCGCTTGACCGCGGCCTCGGATGTGCCGGTGACGCTGGCGGGGCGCTTGGATAGCGATGAACTCGTGCGTGCCTACCGCAGTTCCGACGTCTTTGTGCTGCCTTCGTTTTACGAAGGTTTGCCGCTCGTGACGATCGAGGCCCTCGCGTGCGGCTGCAAAGTTGTGGCGACCGATTTGCCCGGCGTTCGTCCCTGGATGGAGGCGATGCTTCCCGGTGCTCCCGTGACGTGGGTGGCGTCGCCGCGTATGACGGATGTCGACACGCCCGTGGCGGCCGACCTTCCGTTGTTTGAGCGCGCACTGGCAGATGCTATCGCGCAGGCGCTTGCGGCTCCGCCTTCGACGTTCGAGCCGTCGGCGGTCTCTTGGGAAGCGTGCCTGGGGCGTATACTTAAAGTCGTTAATTTGTTGGAAGGGGGTTCGTATGGCTAAGGACACCATGAGGCTCACGTCCATGACGGCCGCGAGCGGTTGAGCCGCTAAGTTGGCCCCCGGAGCCCTCGCCCAGGTCCTGGGCGATTTACCCAATGTGCATAACGACAACTTGCTCGTGGGGTTCGATACCTCCGACGATGCGAGCGTCTTCCGCGTAGGGGAGAACCTTGGTCTCGTGCAGTCCATCGACTTCTTCCCGCCGATGGTCGACGACCCGTTCCTGTTTGGCCAGATCGCCGCGGCCAACTCGCTGTCGGACATCTACGCCATGGGCGGGCGGCCGAGCCATGCCATGAACTTGCTGTGCATCCCGAGCTGCCTGGGCATCGAGGTCGCCGGCCAGATTCTGGCGGGCGGCGCCGACAAGTGCGTCGAGGCGGGTTGCTCCATCGCGGGCGGCCATACCATCAACGATGACGAGCCCAAGTACGGCCTGTCCGTGAGTGGTTTTGTCGCGCTCGACCGCATGCTCGCCAACAGCGGCGCACGCGTGGGCGATGTTCTGCTGCTGACCAAGGCGATCGGCTCGGGCATCATCACCACGGCCATTAAGGGCGAGCTCATCGAGCAAGACGAGGCCGCAGTCATGTTTGACTCGATGTGCACCCTCAACGAGGCGCCGATTCGTCTGGCCGAGGGACTTGAGCTTCACGGCTGCACCGACATTACGGGCTTTGGTCTGATCGGGCATGCGTGCGAGATGGCCGAGGGCTCGGGCGTGCAGGTTGAGCTTGCCTCGGGAGCGGTGCCACTCTTTGATCAGGTGCTCGACATGGCGCGTCTGGGCATTATCCCCGCGGGCTCCTATCGCAACCAGGACTTCTTTGGCCCGCGCGTGGCTGCCGACGAGGACCTGGAGCCAGGTATGCTCGACGCGCTGTACGATCCACAGACGTCTGGTGGCCTGCTTATCGCGGCGCCTGCTGCCGATGTGGATGAGCTTGCGTGCCGTCTGCATGCCGAGGGGCGTGTTGCCGCCACAATCGGCCGCGTGTGCGAGCCGGTGCCGGACGGTCCTGCCGTCCACGTTGTCCGTTAACGACACGTTTATTGAGCTATGTACAGTTCTAAAACGATTTATTCGAAAGGAAAAAATATGTCTACCAAGATTGAAGTCAATGCCATGGGCGATGCCTGCCCGCTGCCCGTCGTCAAGACGCTCAAAGCTCTGAAGCAGCTCGATGGCGAGGGCACCGTCGTGACCTCGGTCGATAACGAGACCGCCGTCAAGAACATCTCCAAGATGGCGCAGGAGAAGGGCTGCACGGCCTCGGTCGAGAAGGTTTCTGACGCCGAGTGGCACGTGACCGTGGCGACCTCTGGCGCCGTTGCCGTGGCCGATCCCGAGCAGGATGGCGCTGCCTTCTGTGATGCCAGCGCCGGCAAGGGCAAGCTCGTCATCTCCGTCTACACCGACTGCATGGGCCGCGGCGACGACGAGCTGGGCCACAAGCTCATGAAGGCCTTCATCTTTGCCGTGACACAGCAGGAGGAGCTGCCCTCGACCATGCTGTTCTATAACGGCGGCGCCAAGCTCACCGTCGAGGGCTCACCGGTGCTCGACGACCTGAAGGGTCTGGCCGAGCAGGGCGTCGAGATCCTTACCTGCGGCACCTGCCTGGACCACTATGGCATTAAAGACCAGCTTGCGGTGGGCGAGGTCACCAACATGTACGTGATCGTGGAGAAGATGGAGCAGGCCGTGCGCGTCGTGCGCCCGTAGCGTATTGGTTGGAGTTGCCATGAGGGAGAAGCGCCCGGCGCTTGTCATCACGTTTCCCACCACGGCGGCCGCCATGGGCTGCGAGTCCCTGTGCATCGAGCGCGGCCTTCCCGGGCGAACGATTCCCGTGCCCGGGGAGGTCGCCGCTGGCTGCGGTCTGGCGTGGAAAGCCCTGCCTGCAGATGAGGAACTGCTACGCGGCGAGCTTGCCGCGGCAGGCGTTCCCACCGAGGGCTTTACCGTGATCGATATGTGGGAGGTCGTGCGATGATCTACCTGGATAACGCGGCGACGACCATGCACAAGCCGCAGACGGTCATCGATGCGGTGACGCAGGCGATGTGCTCGCTCGGCAATGCCGGGCGCGGTGCCACGTCGGGTGCCCTCGATGCCGCTCGTACGATTCACGCTTGCCGCGCCAAGCTTGCGCGCCTTTTTGGTTGCCCGAGGGCGGACCATGTGTGTTTTACGCCCAACTCCACGGCGGCGCTCAACACCGCCATCAACGGGGTGGTGCGCCCCGGCGACCGCGTGGTCACGACGGTGCTTGAGCACAATTCCGTGCTGCGTCCGCTCAATCGCTTGGCGACGGAGCAGGGTGTGACGGTTGAGCATGCGGGTTGCGATGCGAGCGGCGTGCTCGACTACGACGAGCTCGAGCGGCTGGTCACGTCCGGTACGCGCGCCGTGGTGGTGACGCACGCCTCCAATGTGACCGGTAACGCGGTCGACATTGCGCGCGTGGTGGCCATCGCGCATGCGGCCGGCGCGCTGTTGATCGTCGATGCCTCTCAGTCTGCCGGCACGGCGCATATCGATATGCAGGCCATGGGGCTCGACGTCGTGTGCTTTACCGGCCACAAGGGGCTCATGGGTCCGCAAGGGACCGGCGGGCTGGCCGTGGCGGAGGGCATTGACGTGGCTCCGTGGGCCATGGGCGGCACGGGTGTGCACAGCTTCGATGCACTGCAGCCGCTTGAGTGGCCCACGCGCCTTGAGGCGGGCACGCTCAACGGTCACGGCATCGCGGGACTTTCTGCCGGCCTCGACTTTATCGACGCCCAGGGTGGGGTCGAGGCGATTGCTGCCCACGAGCGTGCGCTCGCTGATCGCTTCCTTGCCGGTGTGCGCGAAATCCCCGGCATTGCGCTCTACGGTGCGTTTGATCAGCCCGTGCGCTCGGCGATCGTCTCACTCAACGTGGGCGATATCGATTCGGCCGAGATCTCGGACGCGCTCATGCAAGGGTGGGGGATTGCGACGCGCCCCGGCGCCCATTGCGCTCCGCTCATGCACCGCGCGCTGGGAACCGAGCGCCAGGGTGTCGTCCGATTCTCGTTTGGCTATTTCAATACGGCCGAGGAAGTCGACACCGCGATTGACGCTTTGCGCGATTTAGCCTGCTAGAGCGTATATACTTGCGGGACGGGTGTTTTTGCCCGTCCCGTTTTTGTTTCGACCCGAAAGGTGTGCCCATGGCCTCATCCGCCCCGCGCGGCCTGCGCTCCGACCATGTCGTTACCGTCGGCATTGCGCTGTTCTCGATGCTCTTTGGCGCCGGTAACCTCATCATTCCGCCGTTGCTGGCACTTCAGGCCGGTACCGCCACGCCACTTGCCATGATTGGCTTTTTGATTGCTGCCATCGGCCTGCCTGTTATGGGCTTTATCGCCGTGGCGCTCGCCGGAACGGCGCGTGAGCTTGCCGGCCGCGTGCACCCCAAGTTCGGTGAGTTCTTTGTCGCGGCGGTGTATCTGGCCATCGGCCCGTGCCTGGCTATTCCGCGCACGAGCTCCACGGCCTTCGAGATGCTGGTGCCGCTGCTGCCCGAGGGCGTCTCGCTCGGTACGGCTCGCCTGGTGTTTGCCGTTGGCTTCTTTGTCGTCGCGTTTGCGCTCACGCTGCGCCCGGGTGTCATCACACGCGTGCTCGGCCGCATTACGGGCCCCGCGCTCATTGCGCTCATTGTGCTGGTCGTGGGTGCTGCCGTGATCTCGCCGCTGGGACCGGCTGCCGCGCCTCTGGCTCCTTACGATGCAGGCGCCGCCGTGCAGGGCTTTCTGACTGGCTATCAGACCATGGACCTGCTCGCGTCGCTCGCCTTCGGCATCATCATCGCCGAGACCATCCACGAGTTGGGTGTTACCGATGACAAGCGCGTGGCCTTTGAGATTTCGCGCTCCGGTGTGATTGCCGGCGTACTCATGGCCATCATCTACTGCGGCCTGGCGCTTGCCGGCACGCAGCTCGGCACCGTGATGCCCGACGCTACCAACGGCGCCGCCATCCTCGCCCGTTCGGCCTCCATGCACTTTGGCCTTGCCGGCACGGTCGTGGTCTTTGCGATCTTTTTCCTTGCCTGCATGAACGTGTGCATCGGTCTTATTAGCTGCTGCTCGCGTTACTTCTGCGAGACGTACGTGGTTGAAGGGGGAGTGGAGGCCTCCGAGGAGGCCATGCGCCGTCCCTTTGCGGTTCTCGCCTTTGTGTTCGCAGCGTTTTCGTGCGTGCTCTCCAACGTGGGCCTCGACGTGATCCTTATGTTCTCGGTGCCCATGCTCAACGCCCTGTATCCCGTCGCCATCGTGCTGGTACTGATGGGCCTGGTGCACGGCTTTTGCGACGCTCATCCGCAGGTGTGGGTCTGGGTCGGCGGCGTGGTCGCCGTGCAGAGCGTGATCACCTCGGTCCGCGATGCGTTCGTTGCGGGCGCGTGGCTGCCGTTTGATGCGCTACCCCTGGCAGACATCGGTGCCGCGTGGGCGCCGGTTGCCGTGGTTGCCTTTGTGATCGGTCTGCTCCATAGTCGTTTTGTCGCACATTCGAGGAGCTAAGGCATCAATGCTTGCACAGGCGGGGAGTCTCCCCTATAATTTCCTTCGCTTTGGGACACGCAAGGTTTAGACCTTAGCTGCTCAACACCTTCGGGACGTGGCGCAGTTTGGTAGCGCGCCTGCTTTGGGAGCAGGATGTCGCAGGTTCAAATCCTGTCGTCCCGACCATATCTTGCGGGCGTAGTTCAATGGTAGAACCCCAGCCTTCCAAGCTGATGACGCGGGTTCGATTCCCGTCGCCCGCTCCATAAGATAGCTGAATGGCTCTGGTTCCTTTTGGGACCAGAGCCATTTTCATATACATGCCGGGACCCCAGATCCCCTTCTAAGTTGCGGTGAAATACGGACTGTCTTTTGGCTTTTATGGCCCATGTAGTCCGTATTTCACCGCAACTATTTGTAAGGTTGGATTTTGATGCCGTTGGGAGGATCGTAGCGACCGTCTACCGAGAGTGGAAATATTTTTTGAAGCTCTGACCTGCGACGTCAAGCTTTTGGTCAGCTTTTGGCAAGGCCTGCGGACGGAAGCATGCGATAGCGTAATGGTATTCTCTCCGCCGTGATGGTTATGGGGTTGGCCATGCTCGATAAAGGCAAACATTTTCCGCAGTCCTATGCAAGGATGTTATTCTCGGCCGTTGGAATTCATCAAGATGGACAGCTGCTTATAACAATTGATCCTTGGGATGAACGCCGTGCGCGCGAGCTTATGCAGGAAGAGCTCATGCTTCGTCTTTACAACCATGTATATGCGGATCCGGTCTATTGGAATAATCTTGGGGTTGAAGATCGTATCTTTCAGCTGGCATCCGCTATTGCGGTCGTTGAACCGGATGCTGTGTTTTGCGGAGCGACAGCAGCGCTGCTCTACGGCATCGGCTCGGCGTATACGCTTCTGGATAAAGTGCAAGTGCTGCTGCCACGGTCTACAAGGCGTGATACGTATGAGTTCGTTGAATACAAGCGCTGGCGCCCGGGCGAAGTGTGGCGGCTTGGTCTGTTTACACTGACGGATCCGTGTCGAACGGTTGTTGATATCGCGCGATCGAGCGCCTTTCGCTATGCGCTGGGTTATGTCGATGGCTTGGCCCGTGAGTACGATGTCGAACGCGAAGAGCTGCGAGCATATGCGCAGGCAAATTGTCGAGGGCTGCATGGCAACGCGCGTGCTTTTGACGTTTTTGAGTGTATGGACGGCAGGTCAGACAATGGCGGCGAGTCTGAGGCGAGAGCAGCGATGATTCTCGCTGGGGTTGCCGCGCCCGAGCTTCAAGTTGAGATAACGCGACCGGGAAACGCTGGCTATTATCTAGCAGATTATGGCTGGCAGATGCCAGACGGCTCATGGACGCTGGCAGAGCTGCATGGGCTAGGCAAGTTTGAAGACGAGGCTCAAAATGATCCAGAGCGGGCGGCGGCAAAAACGTATCGAGCGGCCCTCATGCGCGACGCGAACCTTCGCGCCATGGGCCACAACGTCATTCATTTCAAACTCTCGGACACCTACGACGTAGAATCGTTCGGTGCCATGATGCGCGGTTACGGCATTCCGACAATAAAACCCTACGCCGACTCCCGATAGCGAAATCGTTCGCGGTCCACCTTCAATAAGTTGCGGTGAAATACGGACTGTTGAGGCCTTTAAAGGCATGAAACAGTCCGTATTTCACCGCAACTCAGATGGGGATGGGGTTAGCTGCGGGGGCGGTGGCGGAGCTTGTCGATGGTGGAGTCGGTGCTTCGGCTGCGGGCTTCGGCGGCGCGGTCGCGAGCGTCGGCCGCGGTTTGGCGCTTGCGGCGGTAATCGATCATGCCTTGGATGATGGGCTTGCCAAAGCTCACGACATCATCGTTGTAGATGGCGGTTCGGGCTGCGAGGAGGCAGTCGGTAAAGTCCATATGGGTCTTGCCAAAGAGTTTGACGGCAAGGGCGACAACGGTGGGCTCGTCGACCATGACGGCATCGAGCAGCCTTTTCATGGCCGCAGTAATCTCAACGCGGGGAACCTTATAGACGTCGCGCAGCGTGACCACGACGCGCGTGATGATTTCGGGGTAGACGCGAGCGGTGCGCGTGGCGATGACCTTGGCGGCGCGCGGTGACAGAACCTCGTCGTCGTCAAGCAGGTAGCGCAGGATGACGGTCTCGTCGATGATGGTGCTACTCATGGATATCTACTTCCTCGGGGCCCAAAATAGAATCGTCGCTTTCTGTAGCAAGGTATTCAATCCAGGCATTGCGCTCCTCGGAGCGGCGATTGGGGTCACCATATGCTTTGAGCGATCCATAGGCGGCGGTGCCGTCCTTTGAGCGCACGGCGACTGGCTGAAAGGGAAGCTTGCGCATCAAAATGCTTTGCGCGACAAATAGGCGGACGGCTTCGGCGAGCGATGTGCCCATGGCGTCGTAGAGATGCTCGGCATGCTGCTTGTCTTCCTCGCGAATGCGCACCTGCAGGATGGCTCTTTTTTGAGTCGATGACATCACTGGCCCCCCTTAATGAGCGTGCAATATGAATGGTCAAATACAGCATCGAATATTAGTAGCTAATCTTATAACCACTACTTTATTGCACTCAAGTTAATGAACGCGAAATTTATCACAAACGTATTACGTCCTTTATAAACGAGCGTGAAATCTCCCTTGGATGTACGCATGTAATACACTCACCTTTATAGCTTCTAGAGAATAATTCCAACCTGCCAAAACCCCTGCAATACACCCGTATTGCAGGGCCTATGCTCAAGTTTGCCACCTGCAACTGCGTATATTAAGCCTGTATATCGTTGGAGGAACTCTATCGAAGTGCCTGTTTCGCCGCATGCACTCGATACGCCGATGCCGGACCACGGGCGGTCCGGGGCAACGTCGACAGGGTCTCTCCGGCATGGGATTCAGGAGGGAGTGAACAACATGGGCAATAAACGAGTCGTGGCTGATTCTTCACGCTGCATTGGGTGCCAAACCTGTATGGCGGCGTGCATCGAGGCGCACGATATTCCCGGCAACATCGCCGCACCTCGCTTGCGCGTAACGCGCACCTACGAGATTTCCGCGCCGGTGGCATGTCACCACTGCGAGGACGCTCCGTGCGCCAAGGCCTGCCCCACGGGCGCCTTGTTCTTTGATCCAAAGAACCATCGCATCGGCGTCAACGAGGACAACTGCATCGGCTGCAAGAGCTGCGTAATGGCATGCCCCTTTGGCGCCGTGAGCGTGGCGACCACGCAGGTCCCCGTCTTGATGGGTGACGTTCGCGTGGGTTCGCAGACTAAGAGCTTCGTGCTCAAGTGCGACCTGTGCGTGGACCGTCCCGGCGGTCCGGCGTGTGCCGAGGCGTGTCCGACCAAGGGCCTCACCCTGGTAGACGAGGAGCGTCTGGCAGAACTGACTGCCGAGCGTGCCCGCGCCACCATCGAAAACGAGGCGTAAGCGTCGGGCGACAGGCCCAATGATTGTCAAATAAGTACCGAGTATTCGGTAGCAGAGAAAGGAAGGAGGGTGTCATGGAGAAGCATAAAGTGATTTGCCCGTACTGCGGCGCCGGTTGCCAGTTTAACCTCTTGGTCCAAAACGGCCAGGTCGTGGGTACCGAACCGCTCAACGGCATCACCAACCAGAGCGAGCTGTGCCTTAAGGGCATGAGCGGCTACGACTTCATCAACGACACCAAGATCTTGACTCCCCGCGTACTGCACCCGATGATCCGCCGCACCAAGGGCGCGGATCTTGAGCGCGTAAGCTGGGACGAGGCACTGGATTTCACCGCATCTAAGATGCAGGCCATAATTGACGAATATGGTCCTAACGCTGTCATGACCACCGGCTCTTCGCGAGGCGGCGGCAATGAGGCGAACTACGTCATGCAGAAGTTTACGCGTGCGTGCATCGGCACCCACAGCGTGGACAACTGCGCCCGTACTTGACACGGCCCTACTGTCCTCGGTCTGATGGACACGGTTGGTTCAGGTTGCATGTCATGCTCCATCCCCGGTATGGAGGATGCGGGCTGCATTTTCCTCTTCGGCTATAACCCTGCCGATTCGCACCCCATCGTCGCAAGGCGTATCGTGCGAGCCAAAGAAAAGGGTTGCAAGATCATCGTCGCCGACCCGCGCCATATCGAAACCGCGCGTATCGCCGATCTCTACCTTCCGATCAAGAACGGTTGCAACGTTGCGTTCCTCAACGCCTTTGCCAACTGCTTGGTCAACGATGGCCTCTACGACAAGGAATTCGTCGCCGAGCACACGAACGGCTTTGACGAATGGTGGGAGACCATCAAGAACTACACTCCCGAATCCGTACAGGACATCACGGGTGTCGAGCCCGCGTTGATCCACCAAGCTGCCGAGATGTACGCCACGGCGAAGCCCTCTGCCATCATTGGCTGGGGTATGGGCGTATGCCAGCAGAAGCAGAACCTGAAGACGGTGCACACCATCGCCTCCATCGCCTGCGTTGCCGGCCAGATCGGCAAACCCAATTCTGGCCTCGCGCCCGTGCGCGGTCAGAATAACGTCCAGGGCTCCTGCGATATGGGCATGCTGCCCAACCTGTACCCTGGCTACCAAAAGGTCACCGACCCGGCAGTGCGTGCCAAGTTTGCCAAGGCTTGGGGCGTGCCCGAGGAAAAGCTCCCGCTCGAGGAGGGCTATAAGCTCACCGACCTGGGCCACCTGGTCGACGAGGGCAAGGTGCACTGCTTCTACAACTACGGCGAGGACCCGGTGCAGACCGAGCCCGATTCGGCCGGTATGCGCAAGACGCTCTCCGAGCTGGATCTGTTCATTTGCCAGGACATCTTTATGACGCAGACGACCATGCTCGCCGACGTCATCCTGCCCGCTACCTCTTGGGGCGAGCACGAGGGTGTCTTTACCGCATCCGACCGTAGCTTCCAGCACTTTGACGCGGCCGTTCCGCCCAAGGGCGAGTGCCGTCACGACTGGGAGATCTTCGCGGACCTGTCCACGCGTATGGGTTACCCCATGCACTACGACAACACCGAGCAGATCTGGAACGAGTGCATTAGCCTGTGCCCCAACTTTGTGGGCGCGACCTACGAGAAGATGGCTCCCGAGGGCGGCTACGCCCAGTGGCCCGTCAAGAGCACCGATGTGAACGACCACGGTACGCCCGACATGTTCGCTGGTGGCAAGTTCACCACCAAGGACGGCCGCGCCAACCTGATGGCGCACGACTGGGAGGCGCCCTCCGAGCTTCCCGACGATGAGTACCCGCTCATCCTGTGCACCGTCCGCGAGGTCGGCCACTACAGCTGCCGCTCGATGACCGGCAACTGCAAGACGCTGGCGCTGCTTGCCGACGAGCCCGGCTTTGTCCGCATGAATCCCGCGGACGCCGAGGCGCGCGGCATCAAGAACGGCGACATCGTCTCGATTCACAGCCGCCGCGGCCAGGTATACAGCCGCGCCGACGTGAGCGATCGCATCAACAAGGGCACGGTCTATATGACCTACCAGTGGTGGATCGGCAAGTGCAACGAGCTGACCATTCACAAGGTTGACCCGGTCTCGCATACGCCCGAGGACAAGTTCTCCGCCTGCCAGGTCGACGCTATCGCCGACCAGGTCTGGGCCGAGGGCGAGGTCGAGCGTCAGTACACCGAGCTTAAGCAAGCTCTGGTCGATGCCGCCGCTCCCCAGGACGTTGAGCCCGGCACCGCCAAGTTCGACGACGAGACGCACGTGAATCAAATCGTGTAGTCCCGTTCTCGTTGGCTTTTTGGGCCGGGCGTCCCGTACGTTCGGGGGTCCGGCCCGTTATTTTGAAAGGAAGTGGGGATGAACCGCTTCATCGACATCAACCCGGAGAGGTGCATCGGCTGCGGAACATGCCAGTCCGCCTGTGCCGACGCCCACCGGATGCAGGGTCTTCAGGATACGCCGCGCCTGGCGCTCGTGAAGACCGGCGGTATTTCGGCCGCCCTTGCCTGCCACCATTGCGAGGGTGCCCCCTGCGCCGAGGTTTGCCCGGTGAATGCCATCGAGCACGATGGCGATCGCATCCACGTCAAGGAGCAGGAGTGCATCGGGTGCAGGCTGTGCGCCATCGCGTGCCCCTTCGGAGCCATCCATCCCGATGGCACGTCTATCGCCGGTGTCGCAGGCATGTGCGATCCGACGCCTTCGTATCCTAAGTCCCTGAGCAGCCTTCTTACGTGGGCTCCCGGCCAGTACACCTGCGCTGTCAAGTGCGATCTGTGCGCCTTCGATCCGGACGGCCCGCATTGTGTGGCGGCGTGCCCCACCAAGGCGCTGACCGTCATGGGCGGCGCGGCCGATCGCGAGCTCGACGAGGCCAAGCGCCTGCGCTCGATCGAAAACGGTCCGGTCGTCGACGTTACCGCTGTGGCCCAGGGCCTGTCCGAGAAAGCAGAAGGGAGCGTAAACAATGGATAGCATGACGCTGTTTGCCGCATCGCTTGCCGTCTCGTGCATCGGTGCGCTCGCCTCGGTTCTGCTGATCAAGGCCGATAACGCCGCCAAGACCGCCGGCTGCCTTATCGGCGCCGTCGCCGCGGTGCTTTCGTTTGTGGCCGGTATCCAGGCCGTGCTGGGCGATGTCACGTCGGTCGACACCATCGTGTTCTTCCCGTTTGCCCATTTCCAGCTGCTGCTCAACCAGCTGTCCGGCCTGTTCGTGGCGCTCATCTCGGTGCTCGCGTTTGCCGGCTCGATCTACGGTCTCAACTACTTTGATGAGTACCCGGGCAAAAAGGGCCGCGCCGGCTTCTTCTTTAACACCTTCGTGGCGTCCATGATGCTCGTCATTACCGCCGACAACGTGTTTTGGTTCCTGGTCGCCTTTGAGCTCATGTCGCTGACCTCGTACTTCCTGGTCGTGATCGAGGAGAACGAGAACTCCATCCATGGCGGTTGGCTCTACTTTGTGATCGCGCACGTGGGCTTTGTGCTCATCATGGCGAGCTTCCTCACCATGACCAACTTCGCCGGCGGCTCGTTTGCCTTTGCGGATTTCCGCGCCACGCAGTTTAGCCCCGCGGTCGCATCCGTGTGCTTCGTGCTCGCCTTCTTTGGCTTTGGCGCCAAGGCCGGTATCATCCCGCTGCACGGCTGGCTGCCCAAGGCACATCCCGAGGCGCCGTCCAACGTGTCGGCCCTCATGTCCGGCGGCATGATCAAGATCGGTATCTTCGGCATCCTCAAGGTGGGCCTCGACCTGCTCTCCGCCTCTGGCGTTCAGGTCTGGTGGGGTCTTATGGTCATGGTCTTCGGTGCGATCTCGTCGGTCCTCGGCGTGGCCTTCGCCCTGCAGGAGCATGATATCAAGCGCTTGCTGGCCTATCACTCCGTCGAGAACATCGGCATCATTCTGCTCGGCGTCGGCGCCTCCATGGCCGCCATGGCGCTCAACTCTGTCGGCATCGCCGTCCTGGCTCTGATGGCCGCCCTCTATCACACGTTTAACCACGCGATGTTTAAGGGCGAGCTGTTCTTGGGCGCCGGTGCGCTGCTGTACTCCACGGGTACGCGCAATATGGAGAAGATGGGCGGTCTGTTCCGTCGTATGCCGGCAACGGCCATCTGCTTCCTCGTTGGCGCGCTTGCCATCTCGGCCATCCCGCCCTTCAACGGCTTTGTGTCCGAGTGGTTTACCTACCAGTCGCTGTTTAACGCTGCCATGCAGGGCGACAAGGCCGTCATGATCGTGGCCGTGTTCGCTGCCGTCGCGCTTGCCATTACCGGCGCGCTGGCCGTCACGTGCTTCGTCAAGGCCTATGGCGTCTCCTTTGCCTCCGCGCCCCGCTCCGAGGCCGCGGCCAATGCCAAGGAGGTTCCCGCCCCCATGGTGTTTGCGCAGGGCCTGCTCGCGGCCATCTGCGTCGTGCTGGGCATCGGCGCTCCCGTGATCGCGCCCGTGCTGGTCGATGTCGCCGCGTCCGTGCTGCATCCGTACGGTGGAGTGTTTGCCGCCGAGGGCATGGAGCTCATGAACCAGTACTCCGGCGCCGCCACCTCCACGCCCGCGATCGCCATTGCGCTCGTGGTGCTTGTCGGCCTTGCCTGCGGTTATCGCAAGCTCAAGACCGTCGGCAAGGTGCAGAAGTCCCAGCCGTGGGCATGCGGCTATGCTCCCAACGAGCATATGCCCGTCGTGGCCACGACCTTTGCCTCCGAGGTGTCCTGGTTTATGCAGCCGCTCTACACGCTGCGCGACCGCTGCACGGCCGTCTGCTGGTCCATCGCGCACTTCTTCCAGAAGCTCACCGGTGTGGCCGAGGCTGTGGAGCCCGTACCCGACAAGGTTCTCGTCGATGCCCCGCATAAGGGTGTCGAGAAGCTCGCCGACCTCGCGACTAAGCTCGAGGGCGGCAACTACAGCATCTATATCTGCTACATCGTCGCGGCACTCGTGGTGTTCCTCGTGCTCGCCGTGCAAATGGGTTAAGGAGGGGAGAGCATGAACAACATCGTACTTGCCGTTCTGCAGGGCGTGGTCGTCATGGCCGTCGCGCCGTTCTTCTCCGGTCTCGGCCGCGTGATCCGCGCCAAGATGCACAACCGTCGCGGTCCCAGCATCATGCAGGACTACCGCGACCTGGCCAAGCTCTTTGCGCGCCCCGAGTCCCAGAGCGAGGATGCGAGCTTTGCGCTGCGCATCATGCCGCCGCTGTTTTTCGCCGTCGCCTTTATGCTCGCGATGGGCCTGCCGCTCTTTACGGCACAAAGCCCCATCCCGGTCTTTGGTGACGCCATCACCATCATGTACAGCCTGGCGCTCGCCCGCTTCTTCTTCGCCCTCTGCGGTGTGGATTCGTCCAACGCCTACGCCGGTATCGGCGGCGTCCGTGAGCTGCTCATGAGCGTGCTCATCGAGCCGTCCATGCTGCTGGCGCTGTTTGCCGCCGCCCTGGTGTGCGGTTCCACTGACATCGCCACCATGGGTCAGCACATCATGACGGGCGCCATCGATGCGCCGGTCGCCGTGATCCTCGCCGGCATCGCCTTTGCGATCGCCTGCTACATGGAACTCGGCAAGCTGCCGTTTGACCAGGCCGAGGCCGAGCAAGAGCTCCAGGAAGGTCCGCTCGCCGAGCTTTCCGGCCCGTCGCTCGCCATGGCCAAGCTCGCCATGTCCATGAAGCAGGTCCTGGTCGTCGCTTGGTTCTGCGCGATCTTCGTCCCCTGGGGCGAGCCCGCGACCGTGGGCGCCGCCGCTGTTCTGGGCGCAGTCATCTTCCTGGTGAAGTGCCTGATCGACTTTGTCGTATGCGGCGTGATCGAGAACTCCTGCTCGCGTTCGCGCTTTAAGGTGCTTGGCAATCAGACCTGGGCCGTTGTGGGCATCGCCGTTCTGGCGTTTGTCTTCGTGGTCGTCGGCGTGTAGGAGAAGGGAGAAACAATGTCATTTGCAGTCAGTCTGTCCCTTCTCGGCTTGGTCGCTATCGCGGCCCCGATGGTGGCCTCGGTGCTCGTCGCCCTGTTCCCCCGTCCGTACGCCAAGTGGTTCAGCGTTTTGGGTGCCGCCGTCTCGACGGCCTGCACCATCGCCCTCGCCGCGAATTTCGCTGGCGCCGGCATGCCCGACACGCAGGCCCCCCTGATCTCGTTTGGGCAGACCCTCGTCATGGGATTCACCTTCGATCGCATGAGCACGCTGCTCGCGCCCGCCTTTGTGGGTATCGGCCTGCTTGTCGTGATCTATTCGATCCCCTATATGAGCAAGAATAACCGTGAGCATCCCGATGCGCCGCGTCGTCGCTTCTACGCGTACCTCGCGACCTTCATCGGCGCCATGGCCGGCCTCGTGTACAGCTCGACCCTTTTGGGCCAGCTCGTGTTCTTTGAGATCACGGGTGCGTGCTCTTGGGGCCTCATTAGCTACTACATGACGCCTACGGCCAAGAAGGCCGGCATGAAGGCCCTAATCATCACGCATATCGGTGCGCTCGGCCTGTATCTGGGCGCCGCCATCGTGTTTGCCCACACCGGCACCTTCGCCATTACCGCGATTGCAGGCCTCGACGCCAAGCTCAAGGCTATCGTCCTCTTGCTCGTGCTGTTTGCGGCCTGGGCCAAGTCCGCACAGGTCCCCATGTACATGTGGCTGCCTTCGGCCATGGAGGCGCCGACGCCTGTTTCGGCCTACCTGCATGGCGCCTCGATGGTCAAGGTCGGCGTGTGCGTGTTCGCGCGCGCACTCGTCTCTGCCGGCGAGATTCCCGAGATCGTGGGCTGGGTCGCCATTATTGACGCCATGGTCACCATGCTCTTTGGTTTCCTTATGTACCTGCCGCAAAAGGACATGAAGCGCCTGCTGGCCTTCTCCACGATCGCCCAGCTCTCCTATGTGTTCTTTGGTCTGGGCCTTTCGGTCTTTGGCAGCCAGCTGGCCTTTGATGGCGCCGTGTGCCACATCTTTAACCACGCTTTCGCCAAGACGCTGTTCTTCCTGATCGCCGGTTCGTTCTCCTTTACGCTCGGCACGCGTATGCTGCCCAAGCTTCGCGGCATCGTAAAGAAGTACCCGATCTCGGGCGTGGGCTTTGGTGTCGCGGCACTCGCCATTGCCGGCGTGCCGCCCATGAACACGTTCTTCTCGAAGTTCCAGATCATCGCCGGCGGCTTCTCCGTGGGTGCCGGCAACGTCGCGATCCTGGTGCTCGTGTGCATCATGGTCGCCGAGACCGTCGCCACCTTTGCCTGGTTCCTCAAGTGGATGGGCTATTGCCTGCCCGGCGAGCCGAGCGAAGAGGTCGCTGCGGGAGCCCCGCTTCCCCGCGCGATGGCGTTCGTGTTCATCGTGCTCATCATCATGGTCATCGTCAGCGGCCCGCTTTCGGCCAGCTGGATCGGTTAGGAGGTAGAACGACATGGGTTATTCGATCGTCAACATCCTTGGCGGCCTTCTGATCGTCACGTCCACCATGGTGGTCGTCTCAAAGAACATCAAGCACGCCATCAGCTGGTATGCGGTACAGTCGCTGGTGCTCGTGGGACTGCTCGCCACGCTCGGTGCCACTACCGGTGCGCAGGAGCTGCTTATGTGGGCTGGATCTGCCTTTATCACCAAGGTCGTCCTGGTCCCTTATATCCTTAACCGCGCATACAAGAAGATGGGCGAGCCGAGCGACGCATCGCTCAAGGCCGGCCTTAAGCCCGCGTGGGCCATCTGCATCATCGCCGTGGAGGTCGCGATCTGCTTTGCCGTCGTGACGCAGATCAGCCTGCCCACGGCCGAGGTCGCAACGCCTGCGCTCGCTATTAGCTTCGCTCACTTCTTCGTGGGCCTCACCTGCATCATCTCGCAGCGCAACATCATGAAGCAGATCTTTGGATACTGCCTTATGGAAAACGGCAGCCACGTGACGCTCGCGCTTTTGGCCCCCACCGCCCCCGAGATCATCGAGATCGGTATCGCCACCGACGCCATCTTTGCCGTCATCATCATGTCCATCGTCGTGCGTCGCATTTGGGACGACTCCCACTCGCTCGATGCGCGCGACCTGTCCGAGCTGAGGGGGTAGTCCATGGAAACGTTGATTCTCGCCCTGCTCGCGACTCCTTTGGTGTTCTCGCTGGTCATGGCGTTTTTGCCCAAGAACACGTCCTATAACGTGTTTGCCGGTCTCAACCTGGTCTCCGTCGCAGCCGTCCTGGTGCTGTCGATTGTGACGGCCGGTGACGTCCTTATGAGCGGCGACACCGCGAGCGCTCTTGGCCTGTGGTTCCACCTCGATTCGCTGGGCGCCATCTTTGTGCTGCTCATCGGCTTTATCGGTTTTCTTACGGGGCTGTTCTCGCTGCCCTATGTAAAGGCCGATATCGAGGAGGGCTCCATGCCCGCCGAGCGCGCCAAGCAGTATTTTGCGCTGTTTAGCCTGTTTGTGTTCACCATGCTGCTCGCGTGCCTGTCCAACAACATGATCCTCACGTGGGCCGCCGTGGAGGCAACCACGCTTTCCACCGTGTTCCTCGTGGGTATCTACAAGAACAAGACGGCCCTCGAGGCTTCTTGGAAGTATGCGATGGTCTGCACCGCCGGCGTGGCCTTTGGCCTGTTCGGTACGCTGCTGATCTACGCCAACGCCGCCGACGTGATTCCCAACGCCCACGAGGCCGCATTCCTGTCGTGCGTGCTGCCGTATGCCGACCAGTTCGACCCGACGCTCATGCGCCTCGCCTTTGCGTTTATCGTGATCGGCTTTGGCACCAAGGCCGGCTTGTTCCCCATGCACACTTGGCTGCCCGATGCCCACTCCCAGGCCCCGAGCCCTGTCTCGGCCCTGCTCTCGGGCGTGCTGCTTAAGTGCGCCATGCTTGTGATCATGCGCTTCTACGGCTTTACCATCCAGGCCGTGGGCGCCGAGTATCCGCAGCTTTTGCTGCTGATCGTCGGTACGCTGTCCATTTTGGTGGCGGCACTTTCGATGTTTCGCCAGGATGACCTCAAGCGCCGCTTTGCGTACTCGTCTGTGGAGAACGTGGGCGTTATCGCCCTGTGCCTGGGTATCGGTGGCCCGCTGGGTATCGCCGCGGCCCTGCTGCACTGCGTGTTCCACGGCTTTACCAAGACGCTCGCCTTCTGCGTGTCCGGCAACATCCAGCACGCCTTTGGCACGCGTAGCCTGGCCAAGATCCAGGGCGTCGTCGAGGTTGCTCCCGCAACCGCCGCGCTCGCCGTCCTGGCGCTGCTCGGTCTTGGTGCCTTCCCGCCCTTTGGCATGTTTATCTCCGAGTTCCTGACTTTTGTCGCCGGTGTTACCGCCGGTCCCATGTGGCTGGTCGTCGTGGTCGCCCTCGGTCTTACCGTGGCCATCTCCGCGCTCACCCGCATCGCACTCAAGTCGGTATTCGGCCATGCGCCCCAGGGCATGGGCAAGCATGAGGCCCCGGCGCTCATGCTTATCCCCGAAATCATCCTGGCTGTTATGATCTTGTGGTTTGGCATTGCCACCCCGCTGCCTCTCGTGCACGGTGTGGAGACCGCGACCGGCATCGTGCTCGAGCAGAGCACCGAGGAACTTCACGCGACGCCGATGTACCGCGCTGTGTTCGGTACCGAGACCGCTCAGAGCGAGGTGGAGTAACGAATGATTGAAACTGAGAACAAGGTGTATGCCCGTCGCTGCGAGAGCCATGTCGAGGCCCTGCGCCGCGCCGTTCCGGGCTGCATCGAGAAGGTCGAATGGCAGTGCGAGGACCAGCTGACGATCACCGTCAAGCTGGACCGTCTGCCCGAGGCCGTCCACTACCTGTATTACGAGCGCTACGGCTGGATTCCTGTGATTGTCGGCAACGACGAGCGCAGCCTGTGCGGCCGTTACGCCGTGTACTACGTCATCTCCATGGAGGGGGAGGACCCCGGCTGGGTTACCGTGCGTGCCGAGGTCGACCCCGCCAAGATGACGTTCCCGTCCGTGACGCCGTTCGTCCCCGCCTGCGTGTGGGGCGAGCGCGAGCTGCGCGATATGTTTGGCCTGATTCCCGAGGGTCTGCCCGACCGCCGTCGCCTGGTGCTTCCCGACGATTGGCCCAGCGGGCTGTACCCGTTGCGCAAGGATTCGATGGATTACCGTTTCCGCCCCGCCCCCGCGAGCGACATGGAAAACTACGAATTCCTGGCCGACACCAAGGGCAAGGAGACTACGCTCGTCCCCATGGGACCGCTGCACATCACCTCCGACGAGCCCGGCCACTTCCGCCTGTTCGTGGAGGGCGAGACGATCGTCGA